>NZ_JBELOI010000012.1:0-121466 GCF_040276065.1 Castellaniella sp. GW247-6E4
CGGTCTCGGTTGATTCGATCACTGCTGACAATGTGATTAATGCCGCAGAGTCTGGCGCGTCGGTGAATGTCACCGGTGCGGTGTCTGGTGAATTCAATGAAGGCGATGTCGTCACTTTGACGGTTGGCAGCACTTCGCGCACTGGTGCGGTAGGTGCCGATGGCACGTGGACGATCGCGGTTGCGGGCTCTGATCTGGCTGCTGCTGATTCTCTGAGTGTGTCGGTCACGACTGCGGATGCTGCAGGCAATAGCATGACAGCCACGATCAGCCACGATTACGCGGTTGACACCACTGCGCCTGAGCTGACTGTTGTGGTTGACCCGATAACCTCTGACAACATCATCAATGCGGCCGAGTCTGGCACATCGGTGAATGTCACAGGCACGGTGACCGGTGAGTTCAATAAAGGTGACGCGATCACCTTGACAGTCAACAGTGCTGAGTACACCGGGGCGGTGGGCGCTGACGGCACGTGGGCGATCGCGGTCGCGGGCTCTGACCTTGCGGCCTCTAGCTCGCTGGGTGTCTCGGTCACGACTGCGGATGCGGCGGGCAATAGCACGACAGCCACGGTCAGCCACGATTACTTGGTGGACACGGCTGCGCCGGAGCTGACGGTCACGATCGACCCTATCAGCGGCGACAACTATCTCGATCGTAGCGAGGCGGCCTCGACCGTCGTGGTCACGGGCCGCTTGAGTGGCGAGATCAATGCCGAGACCTCTGTGCAGATCACGGTGGGTGCGCATGTCTACGCGGCGATTCTTGCGCAGGACGGCAGTTGGTCGGTGTCCGTGCCCGGTGGGCAACTGGCCGGTGTGGGCAGTGTGCAGGCGACGGCGGTGTCCACGGATGCGGCTGGCAATGTGGGCGGTGGGTCGGCGACGCAGGTCTATGAGGTCCAGCCGCCTAACGAGGTTCCGACGGCGACCGGCGGTGTGGTCCAGGGGGTCGAGGACACGGTACTGGTGCTGGGCTGGGATCGGTTCAACGTGAGCGACGATTCGCCCGCGAGCGATCAGGGTCTTGTGATCACCGGTCTGCCGGGTGATGGGGCACTGCAGTTCAACGCGGCGGCGCCTGGCGAGGCGCCGGCATGGACCACGATCGAGCTCTCGAATGGACGCTATGAGGTCTCGCGCGCGGACATTGAGGCCGGGCGCTTGCGCTTTGTGCCGGATGCGCACGAGTCGGGCTGGGATTCCTCGGCGGGCGCTGGCGTGGGCAACAATCAGGCGGATTACGCGCATATCGTATATCGCCCCACGGATGGCGAGCTTGAGGGGTCGGAGGCCACCCTGGTGGTCGACATTGCGCCGGTTGCCGATGCGCCAGTGGTCAGCATCGAGGTCGGGGCGACGGGTGTGGTCCAGGGCGCCGAGGCGAGCTATGTCTTGGGCGGCGGGGTTGTGCTCTCGGTGGCGGACGGGGTATACACGGCGACGGGCCTGAATGGGGGGCAACTGCTGCTGCCGCCGTTTGCGGACCAGAATATCAATCCCAATGATGTGACGCACAAGCAGACGGATATTATCGCGCTGGTGGGGGATTTCGATAGCCTGATGGCCGACGGGCAGGCGCTGCACCTGATCAATGGCGACGTCGGCCGCGATTATGTGTTCCTCAGCAAGGATCATGACCAGTATGCGCTGAGTAACTTGAACACGAACCATGGCCGCCTCGATGTGACGGTAACGGACCTGGCGACGGGCGAGTCGGTGCAACTGGTCAATGTGAAGGGGCTGATCTACGGGGACGGCTACTCTAGCGGCAATATCAGCGTGGATTACCAGGCTGATGGGGCCTACAAGCAGGTGGCGCTGAGCGTGCATGCGGCCTTGGTGGACCAGGACGGCAGCGAGACCTTGTCGGGCGTGACTCTGACCGGAATTCCGGCGGGCGTGACGCTCGAGGGGGCGGTGCTGCTGGCCAACGGGGACTGGTATGTGGCCAATTCCGAGGGCTTGTCGTCGCTGGACCTGTCGCTGACCCTACGGGTGCCGGAGGGCACAGAGGCCTTTACGGTGACGGCATTTGCGGGTTCCACGGAATATGGTATCGCGACAGTGGCGAGCGGCAGCGCCACGGCCGAAATCGACGGCGGCCCCGTCAACGAGGTGCCGACGGCCACCGGCGGCTCGGTCGAGGGTTTGGAGGACACGGCGCTGGTGCTGGGTTGGGATCACTTCAACGTCAGCGACGATTCGCCGGCTGGCGTACAGGGTGTCCTCATCACGGGACTGCCAGCCGATGGGGTGCTGCAGTTCAATACGGCGACGTCGGGCTCGGTGGCGGTGTGGACGCAGGTCGAACTGGTCGACGGCCAGTATCGGGTCTCGCGTGCGGACATCGAGGCGGGTCGTCTGCGGTTCATGCCGGCCGACGATGAGTCGGGCGGCGATGTCTACGGCGGCAGCGGCGTGGGCGATCAGCAGGCTGATTATGCGCAAATCGTGTTCCGGCCGACGGACGGCACGAACACGGGCGATGAGGCCACCTTGCGTGTGGATATCGCGCCCGTAGCCGATGCGCCCGAGGTCAACGTCACTCTGACGCGCACGGAGACGGTCTCTGATAGTGGTGGGGCGGCGTCGGGCTCGGACATTGTTCAGGTCAACGGCGGCAGCGGAGTCGCGGGCGGGTTCGATGTCCAGGACGGGAAGATTGTCAAGATCGGCGATGGGGTCCGGGTATGGCTCACCGAGGGAGATACGGCGCCCGAGGCGGCGAACCCCAGTGACCAGCTCAGGTACTACACTCAGGGCAATCAGGGCGGCGACGCGAGTTACGCCGATATCTATGTGGTCCATTCCCAGAGCGGCTGGTTCTATCGCCAGAGCGATTGGCCGGACGACCGGAAGGAATTGCGCAGGTTGGATTCGGTGGGCGGCAATCGCGAGGAGAACGCCGTCGGCAACAAGGATTACATCTTTGTTCAGCAGGAAGACGGGTATTCGTACAGTGCGACCCATAGCACCAATAACAACAATGCTACCCATGTGAACACTCTTGATGGGGTGCGGGTGGCGTACGCCGGGTCCCACGGCTCAGGGTCGCTGATCGGCCAGGTCAGCAACAGCCTTGAAGGCGTGATCTTCGGCGGGGGTACCCTGTCGCATCTCGCGGATGCCAATGGCACGACGTTCGAGACGGTCTCTCCGACCCCTGCCGTCGAGGTGTCGTATGACCTCGCCATCCAGGTCGCGGTGAGTGATACGGACGGCAGCGAGTTCCTGGGCGACCTGGTGCTGAGCGGCATTCCCGCCGGGGCCACGGTGTCCGTCGCCGGCGATTTGCCGGACGGTTTGAGCCTGGTGCAGGCGGACGATACCTGGGTGCTGCGCTGGGACGAGGATGCCGGCGTCGGGTCGCGGCAGACGGCGGATGTTGTGTTGAAGGTGGCGGATGTGCCTGAAGGGGCGAACTTTACGGGCGTGACGGTGCAGGCCGTTGCGCACGAGGTCAACGGCTCGATGGCGTCGGTGACGGATAGCGCCCTGCTGGATCCGGATGGCGGATCGAACATCCCGGCGGCCGTGGCCGCCCTGGCCGAAGAGCAGCCGGTGGCCGGCGCGGTGCAGGGCGCCGACGAGGGACCCTCTTTGCCCGAGCACGTGCTGATGGGCACGGCCGGCGATGATGTCTTCGAGTGGTCCTTGGGCGATGGCGGCGTCACGCACGATGTGATTCAGGATTTCGGCACGGGCGACAACGGGCGGGGCCATGATGTGCTGGACCTGCGCGACTTGCTGGATGGCGAGCAGAACGGGGACCTGACGCAGTACCTGCACTTCTCGACCGCCGCAAACGATCAGGGGCAGGCCGATACGGTCATCAATGTCCAGACGCAGGGCAGCCTGGCGGCCGATGGCAGCGGCTACAACCATCAGATCACGATCGAGAACGTCGATCTCGTGGGCTCCGTCACCGATCAGGCGCAGTTGATCCAGGGTTTGATCCAGGAGGGCAAGCTGAAGGTCGATCAGTGAGCGAATGCGCGGCGGGCGTTAAGCGCACGCTATGCGGGTGGTCTTCGCCCGCCGTGCGCGTCAGTGTATGCCGTGCACGCGCAGGGCGAGTTGCAGGCGGTCCTGGACGTTCAGTTTTTCGAACGTCGCCGACAGGTGGGCGCGCACGGTGCGCTCGCTGATGCCCAGTGCATCGGCGATGTCCTGATTCGAGCGGCCGTGGGCCGCTTGCCGTGCGACTTCGATTTCGCGCTCGGTCAGGCCTTGCGTCCATTCGCTGTTTGCCGGCAGGCGCCGGCTGATGTCCCTGAGCATGCGCGACACGAGCGAGCGGCCCATCCAGATCCCGCCGGATGCGATGCTCTCGAGCGCGCGGCCGAGGACTTCCGGGGGACTGTAGGCGTGCAGGTAGCCGCAACATCCGGCGGCCAGGGCCTGGGCGGCCTGCTCGTCGTCGGGTCGCGAGCTGGCCACGATGATGCTGGTGTCCCGGCTGAGTTCGCCCCAGGCCGGATCCTCCCAGCCGGGCCGCCGTGGTAGGTGGCTGTCGAGGATGACGAAAGAGCGCTTGGCCGCGCGCCAGCGGGCGAGGTCGTCGAGGGTGGCGCCGCGCGCGGGCATCCAGCGTGTCGGGTCGAGGGCGCGCCAACGATCCCAGAGGTTGACATCGTGTGTCAGCAGCAGGACGGGGTGCGCGGTGTTCGACATCCCTGGGTGCCTTCAGCGCTCGATGAGCGAGTCGGACTTGGCTCGCAGAATGGGTTTGAGCAGATACTGCATCACTGTGCGCTTGCCCGTCAGGATGTAGACCTCGGCCACCATGCCCGGAATGATGGTATTGGCGGGATCGCGCACGTAGTTGCGCGCGGTGCGGATCTTGACGATATAAAAGGCGTTGCCCTTTTCGTCGACGGTCGTGTCGGCGCCGATCTGCTCGACGCGCCCTTCCAGTCCGCCATAGATGGCAAAGTCGTAGGCGGTGAACTTGACCTCGGCCTTTTCACCGTCGCGCAGGAAGCCGATGTCGCGGGGATGGACGCGGACCTCCAGCAGCAGGGTGTCGTCCGTCGGGACGATTTCGAGGATATCCTTGCCGGGCTGCACCACGCCGCCCACGGTGTTATAGGCCAGGGATTTGACCGTGCCCCGGACCGGCGAACGGATGTCCGACAGTTTGACTTTGTCCAGCAGGGCTAGCTGACCCTCGCGCAAGGCCGAGAGCTTGGCCCGGGTATCCGAGAGTTCGCTTCGAGCCTGGTTGCGAATGTTCAGTTCGGCCTCCTCGAGCTTGCTCTTGGCCTCTTGGATCGCCGCCGATAGGCGGTCGATCTGGGCCTCGGCGGCTTTCTGGTCGCCGCAATAGCGGGCGACGTCGCGCTCGAGGCGCAGCAAATCGACCTGTGAGACGGCGCCGGTCTTGAGCAGCGGCCGGGTGACCTGAAGCTCGCGCCCGGTCAGATCGCAACTCGCCTTGGCCTGGTCCCGTTTGGCCCTGGTCTCGCGCAGTTCCTGTTCGCGCTGGTTGAGCTGCTCGCGAGCGATGTTGATGGTCGCCTCCAGCTCGCGAGTCTTGTTCCGCCAGATGCGCATTTCGAGTTCGATGATCTGCGGGGCCTCGCTCTCGACCTGCGGCGGCGCGACAAAGGGCTGCCCAGAGGCCACAGCCTCGAGGCGCGCCGCCTTGGCCGCCAGCGCCAGGGCTTCCGCCCGGTTTTCCCCCAGCGAGGACGAGTAGCGCGTCGGGTCGATGCGCAGCAGCACCTGGCCGGGTTCGACGTGCTGGCCCGGCCGCACCAGGATGTCCTTGACGATGCCGCCATCGAGGCTCTGGATGACCTGGACCTGCTGAGAGGGGACCACCTTGCCTTCCCCCTTCACCATTTCGTCGATCTCGGCCAGCGAGGCCCAGGCGATCAGCGAGCCGATGGCCAGCAAAGCGATCCAGAGCAGCAGGCGCGTGCCCCGGGCCTGATGCTGCCCGGCGGTCCAATAGTCGTCCGGCGAGAAGCCGCCGGTGGGACGGCCGGATGCGCCGCGAATCGAGAAGGCATGCTTGTCGCTCATGCCGCCCTCGTCGCGCGGGTGATGCGGCCTTCGCGCAGGGCGTCGATCACATAATCCCTGGGGCCGTCGGCGACGATCCGGCCCTCGTCGATGATGATGAGGCGGTCGACCAGGCTGAGCATTGCGGTGCGGTGTGTGACGATGATGAGGGTCTTGTCTTTGCAGGTGTCCCCGAGGCGGGCCTTGAGCGCCGCCTCGCTCTGGTTGTCCATGTTGCTGCTGGGCTCGTCCAGCAGCACGATCGGAGGATTGTTGATCAAGGCCCGGGCGATCGCGATGGATTGCCGCTGACCACCCGAGATCGAGTCGCCGCGCTCGCCGATGATCATGTCGTAGCCGTCGGGATGGCGCGCGGCGAACTCGTCGATCCCGGCGAGCGCGGCGGCGGCCAGCATGTCGGCGTCGTCGACGAAGGGCGCCCCCAGGGTCAGGTTGTGTTTCAGTGAACCGTAGAACAGGATCGGGTCCTGTGGCGCGTGGCCGATGGCGCGCCGCAAGTCGATCGGGTCGATCTGGCGGATGTCGATGCCATCGATCAGGACTGCGCCTTCGCTAGGGGTATACAAGCCGAGGATCAGTTTCCCGAGGGTGCTCTTGCCGGATCCGATCCGACCGACGATGCCGATTTTTTCGCCCTCGAGAATCTTGAAGCTGATTTCGCGCAGCGATGACTGGGTGTTCCCGGGATAGCTGAACGAGACGTTGCGGAATTCGATGTCGCCTCGCAGGGCCGGGCGCCCCACGTAGGCTTTGTCGATGGGGTGCTCGACCGGCATGTTCATGTAGTCATCGATCGATCCTAGCGAGGCGCGCGCGTTTTCGTATTGCATCATCAGGCCGGCGACCTGGCCCAGGGGCGAGAGGCAGCGTCCAGCCAGCATGGACGAGGCGATGATGCCGCCCAGCGACAGCAGGCCGTCCTGCAGCAGGTAGACGCCGACGATGATCACCGCAACGCTGACCAGTTGCTGCAGCATCTGCACGAAACCCACGGTGGCCGAGGAAATGAGCTTGATATGCGTTCCCAGGTGCGCCAGGAACCGAGTCGTGTCTTCCCATGAGCGCTGGGCGTGGCTTTGGGCGTTCAGGGCCTTGACGGTTTCCAGGCCGCCGATCGTCTCGACCAGCACGCCGTTGCGCTGCGCGCCGGCCTTGAAGGTTTCGACGACGAGCTTTGCCATGCGCATCTGCGAGATCGCTGATACCCCCAGGGCGAGAATGATGGCGACCGCGGGCGGGAGGACGAGCCAGGGCGAGATCCAGGCCAGGGTGGCGAGAAACAACAGGATGAAAGGCAAGTCGACCAGGGTGGTGAGGCTGGCCGAGGCGATGAAGTCGCGGATGGTCTCGAACGAGCGGACGTTGGAGGCAAAAGAGCCGACGGATATCGGCCGGCTCTCCATGCGCAGGTCGAGGATGCGCTCCATGATCTGCGCCGAGAGCCGGATGTCGATGCGCTTGCTGGCGGTGTCGACCACGTGTGCCCGCGCGGTGCTCAGGATGTAGTTGAAACCCAGCGCCAGTGTGATGCCGGTTACCAGCACCCACAGAGTGGCGATGGCGTTGTTTGGCACCACGCGGTCGTAGACGTTCATGGTGAACAGCGGCATGACGATCGCGAAGATATTGATCAGCAGCGCGGATAGGAGGGCGTCGCGGTAGAGGCGGCGGTTCTCGAGGATCGCGGACCAGAACCAGTGGCTGCCGCGCGATTCGCCGGTCTTCGGGGCCCGCGCGTCGAAGCGGAAGCGCGGCTGGACGAAACAGACGAGGCCCGAGTAGTCGGCGCGCAGCGCTTCGGCAGATACCTTGGCGGCCGTGCCGGTCTCGGGATACTGGACCAGGTAGTGGTCGTCGTGCGCTTCAAGCAGCAGGCAGGCGCGGTCGTTCGCGAGCAGGAGGATGGCGGGCAGCAGGCCCTGTCCGATGGCCTCCAATGGGCGCCGGACCACGCGGGCCGAGCATTGTGCCCGTGCGGCCGCCCGCGGCAGCAGGGCGGGGGTGAGCCGGTTGCCGACGAGCGGCAGGCCGCTGGAGAGTGCCTGCGCGGTGCACGGGTTGCCGTGCAGGTGCGCCAGATCGACGAGACAGCCGAGCAGCGGGTCGTCGTGCGTGGTGTGGGGCGGTAGCCGCCAGGCGGAGCCGGCCGCCGCGGATGTCGCTTCAGAGGGTGGTGTGATCGTCATCGAGCAGGTCCAGTGCATCGCGCAAGCGTTGTCGCGCCCGTTTGCGTTGGCTGAGTTTGCGGATCGCCTCGGGGGGCAGGTCCGTGAGCCGGAGCGTGCCGTTGGCCAGCAGCGCGTCGATCAGATCCTCGAGCACGCGGATGAAGTCCACGTCCAGGGCTGAGAGTGACTGCTGGTCGTGTTCGCGTTCATGTTCGTCCATGATTCCCTCGAGGCTCAGCGGTGAGTCGGAACCGCCGGCGGATCGCCGCCGGGTGTGCCGGTGCTCGGCGACAGCGTGGGTGGTGCCATCCCCTTGTGGTAGGTGATGGCCATGGGCTGCAGGCTGCGGGTGTCGGGTGCCGGCGCGGCGCAGGCGGCGAGTGTCTCGCGGCTCAGCGCCAGAGCGCCGGCCTCGTCCGGGGCTTGGGCATTGGGCGGCGCGATGTCCAGCGCCGCGAGGACGCGGTGTGCCAGCGCCAGCCAGCGATATTGCTGCTGCACCAGATCGAATTCGCCGTTGAGGTGTGCGCGGCGGGCCTCGAAGAGCTCATTGGAGGTGTCGAGCAAGTCCAGCAGCGAGCGTTGGCCGATCCGGAATTGCTCTTCGGCGGCGATGCTGACCTTGTTCATGGCCTGCTCGCGCTGGCGCAGGAACGGCAATTGCTCCTGCAGCCGTGTCATATTGCTCCAGGTCAGCGCAAGCTCCTGCTGGGCGTTGCGGCAGGTGTAGTCGCGCACGTCGCGCGCCGCATAGCGGTCGGCCGCGCTCTGGCGCAGGCGCGCGGCGTCGGCCCCGCCGCGGTACAGGTTGTACGAAAGCACGACCGCGACGCTGGAGCTGTGCAGATTGCGTGAGCTGTCGTCGGGCAGGGTGGTATCCACGCCGGTGCCGGCGCGTAACTGGATGGTGGGCGCGAAGCGGCCGCGGGCGGCGTCGCGCGCGGCGTCGGCGGCCAGCAACAGCGCCTGCTTGGACAGGATGCCGGGACTGCTCGCCAGCGCGGGCAGGAAGTCGGTCGGCCGGACGGGAATCTGCGCAGTCACGTCGGGCGCTTGCGCCAGGCGCTCGGGGGGGGCCTCGCCGGCGATGCGCCGGTAGCGCTGTTCGACCGAGATCAGGTTGTTGGATTCGGTGATCAGGTTGGTCTGGGCGAGCGCGAGGCGGCTGACGGCTTGTTCGTAATCCACGCCGCGACCCACGCCCGAGCTTTCCCGCTCGGCGAGCAATTTCAGGGTGTGCTCGTGGATCCTGTAGTTGTCCTTGGCCAGCGCGATCATCTGGCGATAGCGCTGGAGGTCGAGGTAGGCGTTGATGGCGTCCGCCGCCAGGGTATCCGTGGTGGCCAGCAGCTCGTAGTACTTGGAAACTTTCTCGAGGCCGAGCTTGCGCACGCTGTTGATAGACGTGAAACCGTCATACAGCAGTTGCGTCAGTTGCAGCGAATAGGCGTTGCGGTGCCAGTCCGACGGGGGCGCGCCCGGCGTGTCGCCGCGCCATTCGTGGCCGGTCTGGCCCTGGAGTTGGATCTCGGGCCGCAGCGCGCCGCGGGTGATGTTCTGGCCTTCGAGCGCGGATTGGAAGGCCTGGAACTGGGCGAGAATTTCCGGGTTGGTGACGATGGATTTTTCGACGACTTCGCGCAACGTCGTGCCGGAGGCGGGCGGAAACTGGGCGGCGCCCACCCAGCCGCAGACCGCCACGCCGATCAACGCGGTCGGCAGGAGGAGGCTGGCGCGCCAGCGGTGTGGCGGGCGGGGGGATGTCTGGAGGTAGGTGCAAGCGATCGGGGGTTTGTCAGCCGATCGCCTTGCATCTGGTCGAAACTGCATGCCTACGATGTCGTCATATATGGCACGGCGGAGCTACAGGTTTCTGGCCTTGTATTCTTGGGGCATGACCGTGCATCTGGGCCGGTGCGCCGTGGTGCGCCGCTTTGGGAAGCCATTCTGGCGTGGATTCATCGGCACTGCCGGATGCAGGTGGAATTATCCATGAAACTCATGGAATTCACAAATGTTTACCATAGTATTTCCAAACATTCCAAAGACAGGCCGGCCTGGCGGCGAGTCATGGGGACAGCCAGCTCCGGATCGCGTCGCTGACAGTACCAGAAACTCCGGGTCTGCTCGCTGGCTCACCTGAGCGCCGCATGAAAGCGCGCCACGTACTGCTCGAATGTCTCGGTGTCGCTCGCCTCGAGGGCGGCCTGCTCGTCGATCGAGCGGCGGGCCGCCTCGTCGTAGTCCGCCACGGATGCCGGGGCGAGGGCGCGCGCCTTGAGGGCTGCCCAGTGAGCCTGGCTTTGGCGTAAGGTCCAGTCGTGGAATTCGGCGCCGTTGTCGCGCAGTTGGGCGAGCAGGTGGGCCGAAGGGGTCGCCTCGGGGTCGAGGAGCTTGGCGCGTTGCGTCTCGAGCGCCGTTGCGTGGACGTCGCCGCCCAGCGCCTGGTCGAGCAAGGCGGCATAGGGCTGCACGTGGTCCAGGATTTCAAGCCCCCAGTCGCGCAGCGGCGCCTCGCGTCCACCGCGCGCCAGGGCCAGGCCGGGGCGGCGCCCCTCACGCGCGACGAGGGCAAAGTTGCCTTGGCTTTCCTGGCAGAAACCAGGGGGCGGGAACAGCGGGCTGTCCTCGACGGCGCAGTGGAGCAGGAAGGCGTCGAGGAACCGGCTGGTCTGGACGTCGATGCCTGCAGGCGCTTGTGGGTCGATGTCCATGCAGCGCACCTCGATGTACTGGATGCCGCGTTGGCGCAGTGCCGTGATGGGGCGTTCGCAGCGGCCCGTGATCTGCTTGGGCCGGATGCTCGAGTAGTACTCGTTCTCGATCTGGAGGATGTTGGTGTTCAACTGGATCCAGCGCCCGTCGCGGTGCGTGCCCAGGGCCTCGTAGGCCGGCCAGGGGGTGGTGACCGCGGCGTGGATCCGCGCCGAGAAGGTGTCCAGGTCGTTGTAGCAGAGGGCGAGGTCGGACTGGATGGGATTCTTGTAGCCCAAGTCGCTCATGCGCAGGCTGGTGGCCCAGGGCAGGATGCGGGTGTCGGGGCCGAGGGCCTGGAACTGGCGCTCGATCCCCGAGCGCTGAAGGAAGCTGCGCGAGACGGCCGGCGAGGCGCCAAACAGGTACATCAGCAGCCAGGCTTGGCGCATGAAGTTGCGGATCAGGGCCATATAGCCCGAGTTGCGTTGCTCTGTCGGGGTGTCGCCCTCGGCCCCGAGCACCTCCCAAGCCGCCTCGGGCAGTGAAAGGTTATAGTGCACGCCGGCGATGCACTGCATGACCTTGCCATAGCGCCAGGACAAGCCTTCACGGTATACGTGCTTGAGCATTCCTGTATTCGAGGTGCCGTACCAGCCGACCGGAATGTCGGCCTCGACCGGCAGGTGCGCGGGCATGGATTGGTTCCAGACGGCTTCGTCGGGATTGCGCAGCGCCACGAAGGCGTGCGTGTCCAGCAGCTCGTCGATCAGGGACTGTGCGTCCGTGTGTGTCCCGGTGATCAGCTCCAGCAGGGCCTCGGAATAGTCGGTGGTGATGCGGGGATTGGCCAGAGCCGATCCCAGCGCGCTGGGGTGCGGCGTGTTGGCAAGCAGACCCTTGTCATCGACCCGCAGGCCTTCCTTTTCGATGCCGCGCAAAATGCCCCGCAGTAGATCGGGCCGTGCGGCCAGGCGTGCACGCCGTTCGGTGGCGTTGGTCATGATGGAATCGGGTTGATGTCGAGGGCGCTCATTTTAACCGAGGTCGTACAATGCACGGTTGGCTTGCTCTGGAGAGGGGGCATCTTGGTTCGATGGATGTTGGCTGCGGCATGCGCTCTGGCGCTGACGGGGTGTTCGCCCGAATTTGATTGGCGCTCGGTCCAGGTCGCCGATGGCGTGATCACCGGGGTCCTGCCGGCGCGACCCCGGTCCGAGACTCGGGAGGTGAACTTTGACGGGCATCCCCTGAATCTGACGATGACGATGGCGCAGGCCGGTTCGGTGCTGTTCGCTCTGGGCCATGCGCCCTTGCCGGACGCTTTGCGCGCGGATTCGCAGGCGGCCGAGGCGCTGGCTCGCGGCGTCATCTTGTCGTTTTACGCCAGTCTGGGCGTGCCGCCGCCCGAGCCGCCGCCCGCACCGGGCGAGCGCTTCGTCATCGAGGGCGGGGCGCCGGGGCAATCCGTCCGGCTCGAGGCGCTGGTGACCTTCAGCACGCGGGATTTGCTCGAGGCAGTGGTGACTGCCGAGCCAGCCGCCTTTGATCGGGCGCCTGTGAGGGATTTCTGGCTGGGTTTGCGAATGCCGTCCGGCGCACGCTGATCAGCCCACCCTGCAAGGCCGTCGTGATCGCGGCCTGCCGCGTCCGTACGGCGAGCTTGGTGCAGGTATTGGAGATGTGAAAGTTGACGGTGCGCTCGGCGATGCCCAGGATCCGGCCGATCTCCCAACTGGTTTTGCCTTGGGCCGCCCAGAGCAGGCATTCCCGTTCGCGGGCAGTCAACGGTTTCATGGTGCTCATCCTCCTGTGAATCTCTTTTTTATCCGAAAACGTTAGCAAAAGTATCAGCTTCGTTCGAAGGGGTAAACCCACAGGTGCCGCATCCTTGATTCAGGTTCAGGTCGAAGGCCGAATTGTGGGGCCTGCGGCAGCGGGTGCTAGAATGGTCCCACGAATTTGCGCCGATTTGCCTGATCCGCTTGCGGGCGCTCCATAAATCCAGCTAAAGAGGTCCCATGACCGTTATTCCCGTGACTTCCGCCCCCGCCGTGCGCGCCGAGGTGCCCGCAGGCAGCGTGGGCTACGTATCCCCTGAGTACCTCTCTTTTGGCGAGCCCCTCGCCCTGTCCAGCGGTCAGATCCTGCCCGCCTACACTCTGGCGGTCGAGACGTATGGCGTGCTGAACGCCGAACGCAGCAACGCGGTCCTGATCTGCCATGCCCTGAACGCGTCGCACCACGTGGCCGGGATGGATGCCGACCAGCCCGACAGCGTGGGCTGGTGGGACAATATGGTGGGCCCGGGCAAGGCCGTGGATACCGACAGGTTCTTTGTGATCGGTGTCAACAACATTGGATCGTGCTTTGGCTCGACCGGCCCGGTCAGCATCAATCCCGAGACCGGCGAGCCCTGGGGAGCCTCCTTTCCCCTGTTGACCGTCGAGGACTGGGTGCGCGCGCAGGCGCGGGTGGCCGATCATTTCGGCATCGAAAAGCTCGCGGTCGTGATGGGCGGGTCGCTCGGGGGGATGCAGGCGCTGAGCTGGTCGATCACCTGTCCGGAGCGCGTCGGCCACTGTATCGTGATCGCCAGCACGGCCCGCCTGAGCGCCCAGAATATTGCGTTCAACGAGGTGGCCCGGCGGGCCATCATCACTGATCCCGATTTCCGGGGCGGCCACTATTACGCGCATGGCGTGGTGCCGGCGCACGGCCTGTCGGTCGCCCGGATGGTGGGACACATCACCTATCAGTCCGACGAGGTGATGGCCGAGAAGTTCGGCCGCGCCCAGCGCGCGCCGGGCCCCGGCGGCCAGTTCCACTACAACTACGATGTCGAGTTCGAGGTCGAGTCCTATCTGCGCTATCAGGGCGAGAAGTTCTCGCGCTATTTCGATGCGAACACCTATCTGCTGTTGACGCGCGCGCTGGATTATTTCGATCCGGCGCGCGATCACGGCGGCGACCTGGCAGAAGCGCTGGCGCCGGCGCAGGCGCGCTTTCTGCTGGTGTCGTTCTCGACGGATTGGCGTTTTGCCCCCGAGCATTCCCGCGAGATCGTGCGCGCGCTGCTCAAGAATCGCCACGAGGTGACCTACGCCGAGATCGACGCGCCGCATGGCCACGACGCCTTTTTACTCGAGGATCGCCGCTATCACGCGATCGTGCAAGGCTATATCGACGGCATCGCCGATCGCCTGGGGCTCCCGGCGCGCGAGCGCACGACGGGGGTACTGGCATGAGCATGCTCCATCGCGGATCGGGCCCGGCGCCGCGCGCCGACCTGTTGCGCATCGCGGACTGGATTGAGCCGGGCAGCCGGGTGCTCGACCTGGGGTGCGCCGATGGCACCTTGCTGGCCCATCTGCAGGGCACCCGGCAGGTGCGCGGCGCGGGGGTCGAACTGGATGACGACAGCGTGATCGCCGCAGTGCGCCGCGGCGTGCAGGTGATCCAGCAAAATCTTGAAGAAGGCCTGGCGCTATTTGGCGACGGGCAGTTCGACACGGTCGTCCTGTCGCAGACTCTGCAGTCCATGCACCATACCGAGCATATCCTGCACGAAATGGCCCGGGTGGCCCGCTATGGCATCGTGTCGTTTCCCAATTTCGGGTATTGGCCACATGGCTGGTCGATCCTGTGCGGACGCATGCCCGTGACCGGCCAGATGCCCTACGAGTGGTACAACACGCCGAACATCCACCTGTGCACCCTGCAGGACTTCCAGCGCCTGGCCGCGAAACTGGGCCTGCGCATCACGCATCTGGCAACGTTCCATGGCCAGCGCGAGATCCGCTTTCTCCAGGGATGGCGCAGCACGCTGGCGGTGTATCGCTTCGAGTCGCCCAATCCACGGACGGGCGCGTGAGCGAGGGCTGGCGCGTCTATGCCAGCCGGCGGGTCGCGCCGCTGCTGGTCTTGGGATTCGCCAGCGGCCTGCCCCTGGCCCTGACCGGCGGCACTCTGCAGGCCTGGGCCACGGTCGAGCAGGTGTCCCTGCAGCAGATCGGTTTTCTGACACTGGTGGGTTCGGCCTATACCCTGAAGTTTCTGTGGGCCCCCCTGGTCGACCGCTATGCGCCGCCCTGGCTGGGGCGGCGACGCGGCTGGGTGTTCCTGACCCAGATCCTGCTTGCCCTGTCGATCGCCGCGATGGGTTTTTTCGCGCCGGGTGGGCATCTGGGCCTGCTGGCGCTGTTGGCGGTCTGGGTGGCCTTTCTGTCGGCGACCCAGGATATCGCCTTCGATGCTTACAGCACGGACGTCCTGCACAGGGATGAGCGCGCGGCGGGCGCGGCCCTCAAAGTCCTGGGCTACCGGTTGGCGATGATCGTCTCGGGCGGGCTGGCGCTGATCCTGGCGGATCAGTGGCTGGGTTGGCGCGGCATGTATATCGCCATGGGAGGCGTGATGGCGGCCTGTTCGCTGTCCACGCTGGTCGCGCCCGAGCCCGAGCGGGTGGCGGCGTCGCCACGCACCCTGCGCCTGGCGGTGGTCGAGCCGCTGCGCGAGTTCTTTCTGCGGCCCGAAGCCCTGTCGATTTTGCTGCTCATCGTCCTGTACAAGCTCGGCGACGCGTTTGCCGGTGCTTTGTCGACGACCTTTTTGCTGCGCGGTGCCGGCTTCGATGTCACTGAGGTCGGCATGGTCAACAAAGTCTTCGGGCTGGCGGCCACGATCGTGGGCGCCCTGCTGGGCGGTGGACTGATGACGCGCCTGGGCCTGTATCGCTCGTTGATGCTGTTCGGCATCCTGCAGGCGGTGTCGAATTTCGGGTACTGGGTTCTGGCGGTCACGCCGGCGCACCTGTATTCGATGGCTGTCGTCGTGGCCGTCGAGAATCTCTGCGGCGGCCTGGGCACGGCGGCGTTCGTCGCGCTGCTGATGGGCCTGTGCCGGCAGCAGTTCTCGGCCACCCAGTTCGCTCTGCTGTCGGCCTTGTCGGCGGTGGGCCGCACCTATCTGGCCGGCCCGCTGACGCCGGTGCTGGTCGAGCGCTATGACTGGCCGCTGTTTTTCGTGCTGACCGTGCTGATCGCATTGCCCGGCCTGGTGCTGTTGTGGGCGCTGCGCCGCGAGGTCCGCGCTCTGGATGCGCCGGAAGCGGGCTGATGGCGCAGATGGGCGCAAGCGCCGGCACGCCCTGGGCTCGGTACGGGGTCGGGCCTTCAGACGGGCGCGGAGGATCCGGACGGGGTGTGCAGTCCGGCGTCGGTCATGAAGGCGCGTGGGGTCAGGCCGGTCGATTCCCGGAATGCGGCAATGAAGGACGACAGGCTGTCATAGCCACAGGCCAGGGCCACGTCGGTGATGCGGTCGCCGCGCTCGAGCAGCGGCAGGGCGTGGACCAGGCGGGCGCGCTGGCGCCACATGCGGAATCCCAGGCCGGTTTGCCGCATGAACAGCCGCGTCAGGGTTTTGTCGGAAACCCCCAGGCGGCGGCTGTAATCCGTCAGGGACAGCGCCTCGTCGGGATGGCGATGCAGGTGTTCGCAGATGGAGTGCAGGCGAGGGTCCGAGGGCCAGGGCAGGATCAGCCCGGCCTCGGGCGCCTGTGCCAGCCGATCAAGCATGACCTGGACGAGGCGCCCTTGGGCGCCGGCCTCGTCGTATTCGATGGGGAGGGTGCTGAAGCTGCGGATGAGCTCGTGCAACAGGGGGTCGATGACGAGGATGCGGCAGTCGGACCAGTGCAGCGGCAGCGCCTGGGCATCCAGATACAGGCTGCGGATGACGGTCCGGGGAGTGGTGCGCACCCTGTGTTCGATACCCGGTGGAATCCAGATGGCTCGGTGGGGCAGGGCCACGAAACGGGCATGCGCCGTCCAGACTTCAAGGTATCCTTGGATGGCATAGGACAACTGCGCCCACGTGTGCTTGTGGCGGCGCGGGATAATCATGTTGGGTTGGCTCAGGATGTGGCCGTACACTCGCCGGGGCAGCTTGCGCAGCAACTGCCGCAACCCCGGGAGGGGGCCCCTGGTGTCCGTTGGCGAATATTTCATATCCTTTTACGGCCAAACATTGGCTTCCATCCAGTTTAATCTACTCCTCGAGAGCCCCGGACCGCCGGAGCATTTCAAACCATGTTGTCGAAATTACGTCTGCTGTTCGATCGTTTCACGCTCATCCTGATCGTCGTCGTCATCGCCGCTTCGGTGGTTCCGGCGCATGGACTGGGTGCGGTGTTCTTTGAATGGCTCACGACCGCGGCGATCGCCTTGCTGTTCTTCCTGCATGGCGCCAAGCTTTCGCGCGAGGCGATCATTGCGGGGGCCATGCACTGGCGCCTGCACGGCGTGGTGTTCCTCTGGACATTCGTGATTTTTCCAATTCTGGGATGGATGCTCCGGCCGGTTCTTTTGCCCTTGCTGGGCGAACCCCTCTACATCGGCGTCGTCTACCTGTGCGTGCTGCCGGGCACCGTTCAGTCGGCCATCGCATTCACCTCCATCGCCCGCGGCAATGTGCCGGCGGCGGTCTGCGCGGCCTCGGCGTCGAGCATCGTCGGCATCGTCATCACCCCGCTGCTGCTGCAGTTCATGCTGAGTGCCGACACGCAGGCGCTGGGCAATTCCTCGCTGCTGGGCGCCATCCTCAAGATCAGCATCCAAATCCTGCTGCCTTTCGTCCTGGGGCACTGGATGCGTCCGGTGATCGGTCCCTGGATGGCAAAGCACCGCAAGCTCGTGGTCGGCGTCGACCAGGGCTCGATCCTGCTGGTTGTCTACACGGCGTTCAGCGAGTCGGTCATCAGCGGCCTGTGGCAGACCGTGCCGCCGGATGCCCTGCTCATGCTCTTTGTCGTGTGCTGCGCGCTGCTGGCGCTGGTGCTGATATTGAATACTTGGAGCACGCGCCGGTTGGGATTCAGGCGCGCCGACGAGATCACCATCGTGTTCTGCGGTTCAAAGAAAAGCATGGCGACCGGGGTGCCGATGGCGCAGGTGCTCTTTAGCGCCGCGGCGATCGGGCCGGTCCTGCTGCCCTTGATGATTTTTCACCAGATCCAGCTCATGGTTTGCGCCGTGCTGGCACAGCACTATCTGCGCTCCGCGCCGGATGCGTCGCCCGCAAGGCAGGCGGCGGTCTGAACTGGGCTCAGGGCGCGGTCTCGATCCGGTTGCGACCGTTGCGTTTGGCGCGGTAGAGCGCGCGGTCGCTGCGGATCAACGACGCTTCCGCCGATCCGTCGACGGCGTGCATGAGGGTGATGCCGATGCTCAGCGCCAGTGCGGCGCGTTCCCCCGATTCGACGACAAAGGGCGTGGCGGCCAGTTGGTGTTGCAGGCGGCGCGCGAAGGTTATGGCGCTCGTCATGCTGGTGCCGCGCAGCATGACGGCGAATTCCTCGCCGCCCATGCGCCCGACCAGATCGGCGGCGCGCAGCTCGCTGCGCAGGATCGAAGCGAAATGGCGCAGCGCCGCGTCTCCCGCGGCGTGTCCCCACCGATCATTGATTTGCTTGAAATGATCCAGGTCGCACATCAGGAGGGCGACGCAGTCGTCGCTGTCCCGCTGGGCAAGCCGGTCAAGGACGGTCTGGACCTGAGCCATGAAGTGGCGTCGGTTGGGCAGCAGGGTCAGGCCGTCCGTCGTTGCGGACTCGCGCAGTTCCGCCTCGATGCGCTTGTGCTCGGTCGCGTCGGTGATGAAGCCGTGCCACAACGTGCCGCCATCGGCCGTGCGCTGCGGCCGCGCGTCGGCCTGACGCCAGCATAGGCCCTGGCGGGGTAGGCAGACGCGGTATTCGAGATGCCAGGGCGTGAGGGCCGCGGCGCAGGTCCGCAGCGATTCATGATATTGCGGCAGGTCCTCCGGGTGGATCAACGCATCCAGGATCCGCGCGTCGGCGGCCAGCGCCCAGGGCTCCAGCTCGTAGATCTCGCGCGCGCCCGCGCTGGCATAAGAGAAGCGCGCCGGGCCATCCGGCGGCATCCTGTACTGGAAGACCAGGCCGGGCACCTCGTTGGTGAGGTTCGTGATGAGGTCGGCGGTCTCGCGCAACTGATCGGACACCGTGCGCAGCGCCGTGATGTCGGTCGTGGTGCCGATCATCCGCAGGGGCGCGCCCCGCGCGTCGCGGCTGACGACTCTGCCCCGGCTGTGCACCCATTTGTAGCTGCCGTCCTTGCAGCGGATACGGTGCTCGACCTCGTAGGCGTCGGTGCGCCCATCGAAGTGGGCCTGGATCGTGGCCTTGACGTATTCCAGATCGTCAGGATGGACGCGCAGGTAGCTGTCGCCGATCTCATCGCCGATCTCGTGTTCAGCGTACCCGAGAATGGCCTTCCATCCGGCCGAGTAGCGAATCTTGCCGGCGGGCACGTCGCGATCCCAGATGCCGGTGCCGCTCTCGGCGATCGCCATCGACAGCGTTTGCTGCGATTCGCTCGTCAATGCATCGACCCTATAAGGTCCAGTCATACTCGATGGTCAGGGGTGCGTGGTCGCTGAACCGTTCGTCCTTGTAGATCGAGGCCGACCGGGCCCGAGCCGCGATGCCTGGCGTGGCGATCTGGTAATCGATCCGCCACCCGACGTTTTTGGCCCAGGCCTGGCCGCGGTTGCTCCACCAAGTGTAAGCTTCCTCGCCGGCTTCGGGATACAGGCGGCGGTACACGTCCACCCAGCCCATGTCGCCGAGCACTTTGCTGAGCCAGGCGCGTTCCTCGGGCAGGAAGCCGCTGTTCTTGAGGTTGCCCTTCCAGTTTTTGAGGTCAATTTCCTTGTGGGCGATATTCCAGTCGCCGCACAGGATGAACTCGCGCCCGCTCTGGCGATGTTCGTCCATCAGGCCCGCCAGCCAGCCTTCGTAATGGTCGAGGAACCGGTATTTGGCGCTCTGCCGCTCGTCCCCGCTGGATCCGGAGGGTAGATAGGTGCTGACGATGCTCAGGCCGGGCCAGTCGGCGCGCAGGATGCGGCCCTCGGCATCAAATTCCGGGCAGCCCATGCCCGGAGTGACGGCCTCGGCATCCCGCGCAAGATACAGGCCCACGCCGCTGTAGCCTTTCTTTTCGGCGTGGTGGAAATGGCCGCTGTAGCCTTCCGGGTGCCGCAGGTCCTCGGCGAGGTCGCTGTCCTGGATCTTGATTTCCTGTAAGCAGGCCGCATCGGGGCGGGTCTGCGCCAGCCATGGGCCCAGACCCTTGCGAAAGGCCGAGCGGATGCCGTTGACGTTCAGGGAGGTGATGCGCAGCACATGGGGCTCCTCGAGTTGGTTCAATCTTGAACTTTACCCGAACTGCGGGTGTGCACGGCGGTATGGCCCGTCCACCCGGAGGGGCGTCAACCGAAGCGAAAGCTCGAGACGGTGATGCCACCGAAGGCCCGGGTCTCGTGGTGAAAGCAGGTAGCGGCGTCCCCACCGGCCGCGCCCAGCGCCAGATGCAGCGGGATCAGATGGTCTTCTTGCGGGTGGGCGATACGGGCCGCGGGAGCCTGCTCCCAGGCGCACAGCGCCGCCTCGCGCCGATCGGCCGGCCCGTCGATCAGGACGGATTGCAGCCAGGCGTCGAATTGCGCCGAGGGCTCGGCGCCGTCCGGGCCCAGTCGACGCAGATTATGGTAGCTCAGGCCGCTGCCGACGATCAGGATGTTTTCACCACGTAACGGCGCCAGCGCCCGTCCCAGGGCGATGTGCCGGGCGGGATCGAAGTCGGCCTCGATCGAGAGCTGCACCATGGGGATGTCGGCCTCGGGCGCCATGACATAGGCGGGAACGAAGGCTCCGTGGTCGTAGCCGCGCTGTGCCTCGGCCTCGGCGGGGATGCCGCCCGCCCCCAGCAGCTCCAGCACGCGGCCGGCCAGGGCTGGGTCGCCGGGCGCCGGATAGCGGATCTGGTAGGTGTGCGCCGGGAAGCCGTAATAATCGTAGACCATCCCGGGATGCGGATGGCTGCCCACACGCACGCCGCCTGGCGTCATCCAGTGCGCCGATACCATGAGGATGGCGTCCGGCCGGGCCGGCAGCGTGCCGGGGATGGCCGACAGCGCCGCGCTCAGCGGGCCGTAGGCCTCGCGGGCCTCGGCCATCCAGGGCCAGGGCCCGCCGCCGTGCGAGATGAAGTAGACGGGCTGGCGCATGGCGATTCCGGTGTGCCGCCGTCAGTCCTTTTTGCCTCTCATGGCGTCGATGCTCCACGGGCCGGGGCCGTGGAGGAACAGCAGGAAGAAGACGAACGAAAACAGCAGGGCCGCCTCGCCGCCGTTGAACATGGGAATGAAGAAAAACCCTTTGGTGGCCACGTGGCCGATCAGGTAGGCGGCGGCGCCGAAGCCGGAAGCGATAAACGCCACGGGCCGGGTGAACAGGCCGATCAGCAGCAGCACGCCCGCGATCAACTCGATCAGGCCGGCAATGCCGTACAGCGAAAAGAGCTGCAGGCCGTCGAACATCGGGGCGTGCGGGATACCGAGGAGTTTGGCCGAACCGTGCAGCATCAGCATATAGCCGCTGCCGATGCGGATCAGGCTGGTGAGGCGGGGCGCCCAGGCGGCGCAGCAGGTATTGTCCATGGCGATGTCCTTTGTAAGGGCCGTCATGCCCGGTCTGGGCTGCGGATGAAACGCATCTTAAGAGAATCGATGCGGGAAATAAACAATTAAATTATGACTGAAAAACCATTCTGCCGGTGTCGCCGCCGGGACTGGCGGGAAATGTCGGATAATGACGGTTTTGCATGCCTAGAGGCCGCGACCATGCCGGGAATCCAAGCCGAGGAGTTCGTTCATTTCGCTCTGGATCAGGGGGTGTTGAGGTTCGGTCAGTACAAGGTCAAGTCGGGGCGGCTGAGTCCGTACTTCTTCAATGCGGGCCTGTTCGACGATGGTGCCTCGGTGGGACGCCTGGCGCGGTTCTACGCCCAGGCGCTGGTGGACGCGGGCATTGGTTTCGACATGCTGTTCGGGCCGGCCTACAAAGGCATTCCCCTGGCTACCGCGACCGCCGTGGCGCTGGCGGCGCATCCCGCCCTGGCCGGACGGTCGGTGCCGTTCGCCTTCAACCGCAAAGAGGCCAAGGATCATGGCGAGGGCGGCACGCTCGTGGGGGCGCCGCTGGCCGGCCGGGTGGTGATCATCGACGACGTGATCACCGCGGGGACATCGGTGCGCGAGTCGGTGGCGCTGATCCGGGGCGCGGGCGCGCAACCGGCGGCGGTTCTGATCGCTCTGGACCGGATGGAGCGCGCCGGTGCCGACAACGCCCTGTCGGCGCATTCCGCCGTGCAGGAGGTTGAGCAGACCTATGGCATCCCGGTGATCAGCATTGCCTCCTTGGCCGATATCTTGGCGGTGCTGGGTGGCGATGCCGGCTTGTCGGCGCATGGCGAGGCGCTCGCCGCCTATCGGGTGCGCTACGGCGTCTAGGCTGGTCAATCGGCGCGCCGGTATTTCAGCAGGCGTCCCTTGTACCGGTGAGCGCCGGTCAGGCAGGGTGCCCGGTTCAATCGGACCTCGTCATACAGCACGAAACGATGTCGCGCCATGTGGCGATTGAAGGCCTGCCGGTGTCCGCGGTTGGCGTCGACGATCCATGCTTCCGCGCTGGGGAGCGCGTGGCGGTCGATGAAGCCGGCCAGAGCGGGCGGGGTGTCGCGCTCGTACAGCAGATCGCTGCCGATAACGAGGTCGTGCCGCCCCGTCAGGGCCTGTGCGTGCGGCGGCTGCGCGGACGGGGCATCCGGGCCCCAGTGGCCATGGCGATATCGGAGCGTCGGGGGCAGGCGGTTCAGGTGAAGGTTTTCGCGCAGAAAGGCCCCGGCGAGCGGGTGGCGGTCGCTGGCGGTGACGCGAGCCCCCCGACGGTGGCACACCAGGCTCGGCAGCGCCAGGCCGCAGCCGATCTCGAGTATTTGTTCCTCGGGGCGGGTCGAACGCAAGGCCAAGTGCCCGGCGAGATAGATCGCCGATGGCCATAGCAGTCCAAACAGGGGCCAGAGGGCGGAGCTGATGCCCAGTTGCGCGGCTTCGCCATCGGGGTCATGGTATTGCCGCTGGTCGAGCAGCGAGCGGATCAGGAGGTTTGCCGTGTTCGGGACGGTGACTTCCTCCAGCTTGATGCGATAGGGAACATGGGGCATGGGTCGGCTCCAGGGGCGTGAGTTCTCAGGGCCAAGCGCTCGAGGCGATGGTCAGCAAATGTTTGTCGCCGACGCAGGGCACGATTCCGTGGGCGGCGATTTTCCGCATCAGCGCCGGGGCTGATGCGAAGTCGTCCGCCGGGCAGTAATCGATCGAAATCGCCGGCAGGTCGCAGGCGCGCGCAGCGGATGCCTGGTCGAGCAGCCAGGCCCGGTCCTGGGGAGGCACCTCGATGTATCGCTGGTGTGCTTCGTCCCATCCCTGGTACAGGGATTCAAAGGCCAGCGCATCGATGTTTGTGCCCAGCGCCTGCAAGAGTTCGAAGCCGCGGTTCACGATGATGACCGCCTCGGGAAATGCGGTGCGCAGGCTGCCGATGGCCCGCGACAGACCTTGGCGCTGGCGGTCGCGCGCGGCCGGGCTCAGCTCGAGCAGCAGATAGGAATCCATGGTGTCGAGGAAAAAGCCCCGATAGCCGGCCTGCCAGATGGGTGACGCGATGGTGTCCACCAGGAAACCGGGCCAGTCCGTGGCGGCCTGGTCGATGATCTTGCCGCCCCAGGTGCCGTTGCGGCCGATCAGCCATTCGTCGGGCATGGCGTCGAAGTGTGGGGTGGCCTCCAGGACCTCGCCAATGCCGATATATCCCAACCACAGGGTGCCCGGCGGGCCATGGCGGGCAGGGCTGAACCCGTGGCCCGGCTCGACCACCGCCACGTCGAATCCGTCCAGAGGACGGTCCTCATCGAGGGCGCCGTAGTAGAACACCATGCGCGGAAACGGCCGCGCCATGGCGGCGGCGAACGCCGAACGCTCAGGAGAGGACTGCCGGTGCATTGGATGTTTCCAGGAGTCGGTCAAAGAACTGTCGGAAGTTTTCGGCTTTTCTGTCCCAGCTCCAAGCCCGAATCTTGAGCAGGCCGTATTCCGAGATTCTGCGGATCCGGCCGGGCTCGCTTTCATAGTGGCGCCGGATGCGGGCCTTTAGCGCGGCCACGCTGCGTTCGGGCAGAATCATGCCGAACGGGTCGCCGTCGAATACCTGGGGCACTACGCCCACATCGGTGGAAATGACCGGAACGCCGCACGCCATCGCCTCGAGCACCGGGTTGGGCGTGCCTTCGATCTTGGAGGGGCAAACGTACAAGTCCAGCTTGGCATAGTATTCCGGCATGTGCTCGTGCGCGATCAGGGATTGCTGCCGATCGGCCAGTTCGAGGCGGATGTCCAGGCCCTCGCGCTGCAATTGATCGACCGCCGGCTTCAGAATGGTGTGCAGCCCCTTGAAGTCCTCTCCGCGCTCGCGGGACCAGAGGGAGTTCCCCGCCCAGCCGATCACCATGGGGCGTTGGCGCGGCACACCGAAGCGGGGCGGTCCGAGGGGCTTGAATAGGCCGAGATCCACACCGTCTTCAGTCACGCCGTCCGGATTCGGAAAGCGGTCAATGTTTTTGTACGCGTCCATCAAACGCTGCGAGCTGACCGTGTAGCCATCGATGATGTCGTTGAACAGCGGCGTGCGCGAGCCGATTTCCGCGTCTGTCAGGAACAAGTGGTCGTAGATGGAGGTGGTGATCGTCCGGTTACGCACGTAGCGGCTCAGGAAAGCCTCGTGAGATGCGAATCCAAGGCCATGGCAATAGTCCTTTGAAACACCCTGTGTCACTGCGTTCAGGAAATCGCGCCAGAAGAAATGCGTGACGGCGCAATCGCGCGTCATCATCAGAACTTGCACGATGTTGTCGATGATTTCCGCCGGTATGACGCGGAAATCGAATTGATCACCCAAGTGTTTGACGAGCTGTCGGGAGATATTGGCGAAGGCCCAGGATTCCGAATCGATGATGAGCGCGATTTTCGGTTTTGCGGGGTTCGTCATATTCCTTGCCTGGCGATTGAGCGCGTCGCGTCGGTTGCGCCGAACCTTTCCCGCAGGAGGGCGTTCTCCCGCATCAGGAGGCGGATATTTTCCCGCATGGCCGCGTTTTCGGATTGCGCCGCCGACAGACGCAGGGTTTTATGCCGCAAGCGCTGTATTTCCTGTGTCAGGCGTTGTTTGAGCCTGTCGTTTTCCTGTTGCGCATTCACCTGGGCGGCTGGGGGCTGTTTAATCGAAAGGAGTATTGCGCTCATGCTTGGATAGCCGTGCTGCCGGCTCCGCATGTCCGGTTCCTGAATATTCAACATAATGAAGATGATTTACCCGCGGTCGGAGACCGCGTGCCGCGGGCAAGCGCCGTGGCGGTTGATCGGAGCGGCCTGTCGGCCAGGTTTCTGAGGGTGTGTCGCCTGGATTCGATGCGTGCCGGCTTTATACGGCGCGAATCCTGAAACGGGAGGGCACGGTGGGTACCGGTGCTGAATGAACGGCCCGGTGCGACGGGTTTACTCGGGCGGCTTTGCGACGCAATGCCGGATGCTCATGCCGAAGATGCCATTCGTCGATCGGTCCGGTGCGGTCTTGGAAATCTGGCCGTGATTGTCATTCATCCGGTTCTTGAATAAGCGAAGAGAATGGCAATTTCCAGTCATGGCGCGATAAATGGATTTCCTCGGGGTGTTGGCTGAACGAAACGATATTCAAATTTAAATTGGGCGTGTGTTCCGCAAAAATGCTCCACCTATTATGTCATAAATAGGGTGGCCCGGCAAAAATCGATGGATTCACTCGCCTGGTTGTCCA
This sequence comes from Castellaniella sp. GW247-6E4, assembly GCF_040276065.1. Classification (NCBI taxonomy): domain Bacteria; kingdom Pseudomonadati; phylum Pseudomonadota; class Betaproteobacteria; order Burkholderiales; family Alcaligenaceae; genus Castellaniella; species Castellaniella sp. GW247-6E4. The sequence goes on from NZ_JBELOI010000012.1 coordinate 25,674, forward strand.
TTTTTATACTCAGGGCGCGAGGGTCGGGATTATCCCAATTTTTTCAGCAGCAGGGCGTTGACCTGCTGTGGATTGGCCTTGCCGCGCGCCGCTTTCATGACCTGACCGACCAGCGAGTTGAACGCCTTTTGCCTGCCGGCGCGGTATTCTTCGACGATGGCGGGATGGGCCGCCAGGACCTCGTCGATCATGGCGCCGATTGCGTCCGTGTCGTTGATCTGCTTGAGGCCGCGCGCCTCGATGATGGCGTCGGGGTCGCCGCCGGATTCGCCGGCCCACATGGCCGCGAACACGTCGCGGGCGATCTTGTTCGAGAGCGTGCCGTCGATGATGCGTGCGATCAGCGCCGCGAGCCGTGCCGGGACGACGGGCGAGTCGCCCGGCTCGAGGCCATCACGGTTGAGTGCGGCCGACAGTTCGCCGAGAATCCAGTTGGCGGCGAGCTTGGCCTGGTCGGCGGGCAAGGCCGCGGCCGTGGCCTCGAAGTAATCGGCCATCGGCCGGTGCACGGTCAGTTGCGCCGCGTCGTAGGCGCTCAGCCCCATGTCGGCCTCGAAGCGCGCGCGCTTGTGCGCGGGCAGCTCGGGCATGCCGTCGCGGACCCGTTCAATCCAGTCGGCCGTGACGACAAGCGGCGGCAGGTCGGGGTCGGGGAAATAGCGGTAGTCGTGCGAGTCCTCTTTGCTGCGCATGCTGCGGGTCTCGTCGCGGTCGGAATCGTACAAGCGGGTTTCCTGGACCACGGAGCCGCCGTCCTCGATGAGCTCGATCTGGCGGCGGACCTCGTACTGGATGGCGCGCTCGAGGAAGCGGAAGGAGTTGAGGTTCTTGATCTCGCAACGGGTGCCGAACTCGGCCTGGCCCTTGGGGCGGACCGATACGTTCGCATCGACGCGAAACGAGCCTTCCTGCATATTGCCGTCGCAGATGCCCAGCCAGACCACCAGGCCATGTAAGGTGCGGGCGTAGGCGACCGCCTCGGCGGCCGAACGCATTTCAGGCTCGGAGACGATCTCGAGCAGGGGCGTGCCCGTGCGGTTGAGGTCGATGCCGCTGGAGGATTCGCCGTGTGGTCCCGTGAAGTGCTCGTGCAGGGATTTGCCGGCGTCTTCTTCGAGGTGGGCGCGGGTCAGATTGATCGTGTGCTCCCGCTCGTCGACGAAGAACGACAGCGAGCCGCCGACCACGATGGGCAGCTCGAACTGGCTGATCTGATAGTTCTTTGGCAGATCCGGATAGAAGTAGTTCTTGCGCGCGAACACCGAACGCGGCGCAACGGTGGCTCCGACAGCCAGCCCAAAGCGGATTGCGCGCTCGACGGCGCCGAGGTTCATGACCGGCAGCGAGCCGGGCAGGGCCATGTCCACCGCATTGGCCTGAGTGTTGGGCGCGGCGCCGAAACGGGTGCTGCTGTTCGAGAAGATTTTGGATTCGGTCGACAACTGGGTGTGGGTTTCCAGACCGATGACGATTTCCCATTCCATCATTGCCGTCCCGGAGTGCGTTGATGCCAATCGGTGGCCTGCTGGTAGCGGTCGGCGACCGCCAGCAGGCGTCCTTCGTCGAAGTAGTTGCCGATGATCTGCAGGCCGATCGGCAGTGGGCGGGCGTCGCTGCTGAAGCCGCAGGGGATCGACATGCCCGGCAGGCCGGCGAGGCTCACGCCCAAGGTGTAGATGTCGCCGAGCCAGTCGGCGATCGGGTCCTGGCGGTTGTCGCCGATGCGCCGCGCGACGGCTGGGGTGACCGGCCCCATGATGAGGTCGCAGTCCTCGGCGAGGGCCTTGCGGAAGTCGTCGACGATCATGCGGCGCACACGCTGGGCTTGCAGGTAATAGGCGTCATAGTAGCCGTGGGACAGCACGTAGGTGCCTATGAGGATGCGGCGTCGCACCTCATCGCCGAAGCCCTCGGTGCGCGAGCGGCTGGTCATGTCGGCCACATCGCCGTACTCGGCCGCCCGGTGGCCATAGCGCACCCCGTCGTAGCGCGACAGGTTGCTGGAGGCCTCGGCCGGGGCGATGACATAGTAGGCGGGGATCGAGAGCGCCGTGCGCGGCAGCGAGATGGGCACGCGCCGGGCGCCCAGGGACTCGAACACGGACAGCGCGGCCTCGATGGCGGCGCCGACCTCGGCCGACAGGCCCTCGTTGAAGAACTCGCGCGGCACGCCGATGCGCAGGCCCTCGAGCGGGCGGCCGTCGGCGGCCTGAAAGCGTGCTTGCGCCTCGTCGAAGTCCCCCTGGACACGGCCCGGCGCGTTGGGTCGTCCGTCGCAGGTCTCGAGGCTGGTGGAATCCAGAGGGTCGAAGCCGCTGATGGTGTCGAGCAGGGGCGCGAGGTCGCGCGCGCTGCGGGCGATCGGTCCCGCCTGATCGAGGCTGGAGGCGTAGGCGATGATGCCGTAGCGCGACACTGTGCCGTAGGTCGGCTTGATGCCGCTCACGCCGCACAGGGCCGCGGGCTGGCGCACCGAGCCGCCGGTATCGGTGCCTGTTGCGCCCAGCACCAGGCCGGCGGCGACCGCGGCGGCCGAGCCGCCGGACGAGCCGCCCGGGATCCGCTCGGCGTCCCAGGGGTTGCGCACCGGACCGCGGGCGGAGTTCTCGTTGCCCGAGCCCATGGCGAACTCGTCGCAGCTCAGCTTGCCCAGCGAGACGGCGCCCGCCTCGTTCAGGCGCGCCACCACCGTGGCATCGAAAGGGCTGACGTAGTCGGCGAGCATCCGGCTGGCGGCGGTGCTGCGCCAGCCGCGCGTCACGAACAGATCCTTGTGGGCGATGGGGATGCCGGTGAGCGGCCCCGCGCGACCGGCGGCGAGGGCGGCGTCGGCCGCGCGGGCCTGGGCGAGCGTCAGGTCCTCGTCGATGTGAAGGAACAGATTGGGGTCGTCGTAGCCGCGCGCCGCGCGCAATGCGTCGCCAGCGAGCTCGACCGCGCTCACACGGCCTTGTCTCAGGGCATCGGCCAGGGCCTGGATGCCGTCGAATTCATGGATGGCGGACATGCGTGGGTATCACTCGATGACGGTGGGCACGAGGAACAGGCCTTCGTGCTGGGCGGGAGCGTTGGCCATGTGGGCCGCACGCTGTTCGAGGGTTTGGGCCGGCGCGGCCTGATCTGCCCGCAGCCGCAGCGAGATGTCCTGGTGTGCCGCCAAAGGATGGGCCATGGGCTCGATGCCGGTGGTGTCGACGGCCTGGAGCTGTTCGATCAGGTCGAGAATCCGGGTGAGCTCGTGCTGGGCGCGTTGCCGGTCCGACGAGTCGAGCCGCAGCCCCGCGAGGCGCGCGAGGCGCGCGATGTCCTGTTCAGTGAGTGCCATGAGTCGTGCGGTGTCGTTGGCGGGTCGAATTTGTATGGGGAAGTTACCGATAGCCTGAATAGGGGGGAATTGGTGAGTATTTCCCCCTAAATCCTGCCTTGTACGCCTTCGATTATAAGTTATCATTCCTGATTCCATGCGGAACGCCCGGCCCGGACCGCCTGCGCGGCGTGATCACCTGTGGCTGCGCCGGGCCCCTCGCGCGGATTCAGATCCCCCAATATTTTACGTTTGAGCGCCCATGTTCGGATTCTTACGCAGCTATTTCTCCAGCGATATGGCGATCGACCTCGGGACGGCCAACACGCTGATCTATGTCCGCAGCAAGGGCATTGTCCTCGATGAGCCGTCGGTCGTCGCCATCCGCCACGATGGCGGCCCCAACGGCAAGAAAATCATTCAGGCGGTCGGCCAGGAGGCCAAGCAGATGCTGGGTCGGGTACCTGGCAATATCGAGGCCATCCGCCCGATGAAGGACGGCGTGATTGCCGACTTCACCGTGACCGAGCAGATGCTCAAGCAATTCATCCGGATGGTGCATCCGCGCAGCATGCTGGCACCCAGCCCGCGGATCATCGTCTGCGTGCCCTGCGGCTCGACGCAGGTCGAGCGCCGCGCCATTCGCGAGTCGGCGCTAGGCGCCGGCGCGAGCCAAGTCTATCTGATCGAAGAGCCCATGGCGGCGGCCATCGGTGCCGGCCTGGCCGTGTCGGATGCCAGCGGCTCGATGGTGGTGGACATCGGCGGCGGCACCACCGAGGTGGCGATCATTTCGCTGGGCGGCATGGTCTACAAGGGATCGGTGCGGGTGGGCGGCGACAAGTTCGACGAGGCGATCATCAACTACATCCGCCGCAATTACGGCATGTTGATCGGCGAGCCCACCGCCGAACTGATCAAGAAAGAAATCGGCTCGGCGTTTCCGGGTTCTGAAATCCGCGAGATCGAGGTCAAGGGGCGCAACCTGTCCGAGGGGGTGCCGCGCAGCTTCACCGTGTCCTCGAACGAGATCCTCGAGTCCCTGACCGATCCGTTGAACCAGATCGTTTCGGCAGTCAAGACCGCGCTCGAGCAGACGCCGCCCGAACTCGGTGCCGACATCACCGACAAGGGGATCGCCTTGACTGGCGGGGGCGCCCTGCTGCACGACCTCGACCGCCTGCTCCAGGAGGAGACCGGCCTGCCCGTGGTGGTGGCCGAGGATCCCTTGACCTGCGTGGTGCGCGGTTGCGGCGAGGCCCTCGAGCACCTCGAGCGCCTGGGCGGAGTCTTCATCTACGATTGATCGTTGCGTCCGGGCCGGCCGGGCCCCGCCTGGGCGGCGGTTCGGTCGGCCGGGCGCCGGACACCATGCAAGAACACGGGACACTCAGACTCTTCAAACGCGGCCCCAGCGTCGACGTCCGTCTGTTTCTCCTATTCATCCTGAGCCTGAGCCTTCTGGTGGTCGATGCCCGCTCGACGCTGCTCGCGCCGGCGCGCCAGGCGCTGGCCGTGGCCATCTATCCGTTTCAGCGCCTGGCCCTGGCGCCGCGCGACGCGATGGACTACATCGATAGCTGGTCGCACGCCGCGGCGCTTGCGCGCGACGAGCAGGATGCCCTGCGCCGCCAGCATATCGAAATGGCGCAGCTCTCGACACATGCGGCGCAGCTCGCCGCCGAGAACGAGCAATTGCGCCGCCTGCTCAATATCTCCGAGGAAATCTCGCAGCATTCGGTGGCGGTCGAAGTCTTCTACGTGCCGCCTAATTTCTTCAGCCATCGCCTGGTGTTCAACAAGGGCACGCGTGACGGCATACAGCCGGGCATGCCGGTGATCGACGAGGGCGGCGTGGTCGGCCAGATCATCCGCGTGACGCCGTATTCGTCCGAGGCGGCGCTGCTGATCGACGACCAGGTGTCGATCCCGGTGCAGGTGCTGCGCAACGGCTTGCGCCTGATCGCCTTCGGCAGCAACGAAGCCGGCAAGATCGAGGTCCGCTACCTGACGGCCAGCGCCGATGTGCACGAGGGCGATACGCTGGTCACCAGCGGCATCGGCGGTCTCTTCCCGGCGGGTCTGCCGGTGGGCCGCATCGAAAAAGTGGACCGCGATCCGGGGACCGGTTTCGCGATGGCCATTGCGCAGCCCCTGTCGCACCCCGAGCGCTATCGGCATTTCCTGGTCCTGCGGGTGGACGTGGGCGATGCGCCGACTCCGGCACACGAGGCCTCGCATGAATAATCGAACCAGCCGGGGGAACGGCGTCTCGTCGCTGGCGTCCCTGCAGCCGATCGACGCCTCGCCGTTCCAACGTCCCTCCAACCCGTTCTTCGTCTGGGGCACCCTGCTGTTCGTCTGGATCGTGTCCCTGCTGCCTTGGCGCATCTGGCAGCCCACGCCCGATATCCTGCTGCTGGTGCTCGCCTTCTGGTGCCTGCACGAACCCCGGCGCGTGGGCCTGGTGAGCGCCTTTGTCCTGGGCCTGTTGATGGACGTGCACGACTCCGAGCTCCTGGGGCTGCATGCGCTGGACTATCTGCTGGTCGCGTACGGAGCGGTCTTGCTGCGCCGGCGTCTAGAGCATTTCAGCGCGCTGGTGCAGGCGCTGCACATGCTGCCGGTGTTCGTCGTGGCGGCCGCGGCAATGGGCTTGCTCGGGTCCTGGCTCAACGGCGAGTGGGCGGGGTGGGACTGGCTATGGTCGGCGCTCATCACCGCCGTGCTGTGGCCTTTGGCCGACATCTTGTTGTTCCTGCCGCAGCGCCGCCTGGACGATGCGGACGTGAACGCGGTCTGAGCGGCCGGCCCATGTTCGAGTTCCGGAAGACCGACTACCGCCAGAAGCAAACCGTCCTCCTGCGTGCCTGGGTGGCGGCGGCCTTTGCCCTGGTCTGTCTGCTGTTGCTGGTGGGGCGGCTCTGGCACCTGCAGGTGGTGCGCTACGAGAACCTCGCCGCGCGCGCGGACCAGAACCGCATCACCATCGTGCCCATCCCGCCGCGCCGCGGCCAGATCGTCGATCGCAACGGCGAGGTGCTTGCCCGCAACCATCGCGACTACACCCTGTCGGTCACGCGGGCCAATGTCCAGGGCGACATCGGGCAACTCCTCGACCAGTTGGGGGAACTGGTCTATCTCGGCCCGGGGGATCGACGCCGATTCCTGCGCCTGTATGGGCAGAGCGGGCGCTACGCGCCGGTGCTCCTGCGCAACAACCTGAACGACGTCGAGGCCTCCTGGTTTGCCGTCCATGCCTACCGCTTTCCGGGCGTGACCCTGGAGGCGCGCTGGGTGCGGTCCTATCCGCGGCACGAGTCCGCGGCGCACGTCCTGGGTTTCGTCGGCCGCATTTCCGAAGAGGACGAGCAGCGCCTCGAGGCGGCCGGCCAGCTCGGCAATTATCGCGGCACGCTCGTCATGGGCAAGAAGGGCATCGAGAAGACTTGGGAGCGGACTCTCCATGGCCGCACCGGCGTCGAGGAACTCGAGGTCACCGCCGTCGGCCGGCCCGTCCGGGTGCTCAGCCGCACGGATCCGCAGCCAGGGGCCAATCTCGAGCTCTCGCTCGATGCCGGCCTGCAGGCGCTGGCCGAGGCACAGTTCGAGGGCAAGCGCGGCGCCTTGGTGGCGATTCAGCCCAAGACCGGAGAGATCCTTGCGTTCGTGTCGGCGCCGTCCTTCGATCCCAACCTGTTCGTCGATGGCATCGACGTCGAGAGCTGGCGCAATCTGAACGAATCCCCCGACCATCCCCTGATCAACCGGCCACTCTACGGGACTTATCCGATCGGTTCGACGTACAAGCCATTCGTTGCCCTGGCGGCCCTCGAGATGGGACTGCGCTCGGCCCGGGAGCTGGTGTCCGATCCCGGTTACTTCGAGCTGGCTGGCCAGCGCTTTCGCAACGCCGGAGGCGCCGTGTACGGCCCGACGGACATGCATCGAGCGATCGTGGTGTCGTCGGACACTTATTTCTTTTCCCTGGGGGCGATGATGGACATCGACGCCCTGCACGATTTCAGCAAGCAGTTCGGCTTTGGCCAGATCACCGGCATCGATCTCGATGGCGAGCGGCACGGCGTGCTGCCCTCGCGCGAATGGAAGCGCCGGACTTACAAGCGGGCCGACCAGCAGCACTGGTACCAGGGCGAGACGGTATCGGTGGCGGTCGGACAGGGCTACAACGCGTTCACGCTCCTGCAGCTCGCGCAGGCGACCTCGGTGCTGGCCAATGACGGGGTGTACATGAAGCCTCACTTGGTCCGGCGGATCATCGATCCTCTCAGCGGCGCATTCGAGTACCCGGTGACCGGGCCTCAGTACACGATCCCGCTCGATCCCCGGGACCTCCAGGTGGTGCGCAGCGCCATGGTCGACGTGATCCGCAAAGGGACCGCGCGGCGCGCATTCGATGGCGCCGCCTACCAGGCGGCCGGCAAGACCGGCACGGCCCAGGTCTACAGCCTGCGGGGCGCCAAGTACCGCGCGGGTGCGGTGGACGAGCGTTTGCGCGACCACGCGCTGTTCATGGCGTATGCGCCGGTCGACGATCCGCAGATCGCGGTCGCCCTGATCGTCGAGAACGGCGGCTGGGGCGCCTCGGTCGCCGCCCCGATCACGCGCAAGGTGTTCGATTATTGGCTGGATCCAGCGCGGCAGGCCGCGCGCCTGGAGCACCTGCGCCTCGAACAGGCGGCGGCGGTCGCGCGGCACGCCCCGGGCGCCACGGCGCAACCCGAGATCGCCGAGGAGCCCCTGGCCGACGGCGAGCCGCCCGAACCCGCGCCCTTGCCCTCGGCGGATCCCGGCGCGGCGGAAGAAGGCGCCGGCGACGAGGGGTCGGCCGCCCCGGAGGAGTCACCATGAGGCTGGTGTTGCTGACCGTGCGTCGCATGTTGGGAGCCCTGGATTGGCCGCTTTTGATCCTGCTGATCATCATGGCGGTGGTGGGCATGGCCACCATGCACTCGGCAGTGGGCAATACCGATTGGCGCTTTGCCGACCAATTTCGTAATTTCATGGTCGCCTTCGCGGTCATGTGGGCCGTGGCGATGCTGCGCCCGGCGTTCATCATGCGCACCGCCCCATATTTCTACGTTTTCGGGTTGGCCCTGTTGCTGGCGGTGATGTACTTTGGCGTGACCAGCAAGGGAGCGACGCGTTGGCTCGACCTGGGCTTCATCCGGATCCAGCCTTCCGAGATGATGAAGATCGCCGTGCCGCTGATGCTCGCCTGGTATTTCCAGCGACATGCCGCCAGCACGATGCGGGTGCGCGATTTTCTGGTGGCGGGTGTGCTGCTGCTGGGTCCGGCTGCACTGATCATCGACCAGCCGGATCTGGGCACGGCCTTGCTGGTCCTGGCTTCGGGCTTTTGCGTCATTTATTTCGGCGGGCTGTCGTTCAAGCTGCTGGTGCCGGTGATACTCGTCGTGACCGTGTCGCTGGGGGCTCTGATCTACTACGAGGATCAGATCTGCCAGCCGGGCGTGGATTGGGTGGTGCTGCACGACTATCAGAAGTATCGCGTTTGCGTGCTGCTGAATCCGGGCTCGGACCCGCTGGGCAAGGGCTTTCATACCATCCAGTCGATGATTGCCGTAGGGTCCGGCGGCATCTATGGCAAGGGCTATATGCTGGGCACGCAGTCGCATCTGGATTTCATCCCCGAGCGCACGACGGATTTCATTTTCGCGGTCTATGCCGAGGAGTTCGGCCTCTACGGCAGCGTGATGCTGTTGATCCTCTACGGCCTGATTGTCGTGCGGGGCCTGACTATCACCATCCGCGCGCCGACCCAGTTCGGCCGCCTGCTCGCGGGCGCGATGTCCATGATGATGTTCGTCTATGTATTTGTGAACGTGGGGATGGTCACGGGCGTGCTGCCCGTGGTGGGCGTGCCACTGCCCTTCATGAGTTATGGCGGCACTGCCTTGATGACGCTGGGCATCGCCTGCGGCCTGCTGATGAGCGTCAGCAGGCACCAGCCCCTCAAGGACTGAGGCGCGTTCAGCCGGTCGGCGGCGGGTACAGGCCGGCGAGCAGGCGGGCGACGGGTGCGGGCAGGCCGTGGCGATCGAGCTGCGCGATGGGCACCCAGGCTTCGTCGGGCGCTGGGTCGGCGGGCGTGTCGTCGCATTGCAGCCGCCAGGGCGAGACGCGCAGGCGAAAGTGCGTGAACTCATGGTCGAAGCCCGCCAGGGCGGTTGGCCCGCACGCTTGCGGCGCGTGCGTGGCGCACGCCGCCCGCAGCTCGGCCAGCGTATCGAATTGCGGCAGGCTCCACAGCCCGCCCCAGATGCCGCTCGGCGGGCGTTTGTGCAGCAGGATGCGGCCTGTGCATTCCAGGATCAGCATCAGGCCATCGCGCGCACCCCGCGCGCGACGCGCGCGGGGTGAGGGCAGTTCGTTCTGGCGGCCTTGAATGCGGGCCTGGCAATCGTCGGCGATGGGACAGCGCGCGCAGTCGGGCGCGTGCCGCGTGCAGATCATCGCGCCCAGGTCCATTTGGCCCTGGGTGTAGGCGCGCATGTCCAGGCCCGCTGGCGCGGCGTCCAGCAGGGCCTGGGCGTGAGCCCAGAGGCGGCGGCTGACCGGGCCTGATGCGGGATCGCCGTCCACGGCAAAGTAGCGCGCCAGCACGCGCCGCACATTGCCGTCCAGGATGGGACGGCGCGCGCCGAAGGCGAAGGCGGCGATCGCCGCGGCGGTTGAGGGGCCGATGCCGGGCAGTTCCGCCAGCGCCTCGGATTCGCGAGGAAAGCGGCCCGCGTGCTGGTCGCGCACGGTCTGCGCGCAGCGCTGAAGGTTGCGGGCGCGTGCGTAGTACCCCAGCCCGGCCCAGGCGCGCATCACCGCGTCGGTCGGTGCGTCGGCCAGCGCGTGGACGTCGGGGAAGGCCTCGAGGAAACGTTGGTAGTAGGGGATGACCGTGGTCGCCTGCGTCTGCTGCAGCATGATCTCGGAGAGCCAGATCCGGTACGGGTCGCGCGTTCCCTGCCAGGGCAGATGGTGGCGTCCCGCCCGCCGTTGCCAGCGGGCGATGCGCTGTGCCGCGCCGGGCGCCGCGTCCGTCATCAGAAGCGAGTGCGGCGCGTCACCGACAGGCGGGCGGCGGCCGCGCCAAGGATGACGACCACGACCCCGGCCAGGGCGAGGTCGGCGGCGGCGGGCAGGGTGACCGACCACTCGATGCCGTAGCTGTGGGCAAAGCGCCCGAGGATCTCGTTCAAGGGGAGCAGCGCCACGCGCGCGAGCGCGAGCGCGAGCAGGCTGGCCGCCAGGCCGGTCAGCGCCCCCAGGTACAGGAACGGCCGGCGCACGAAACTCTCGGTCGCGCCGACCAGACGGGCGACGGCGATCTCCTCGCGTTGCGTCAAGGCCTGCAGGCGCACCGTGTTGAACACCGTGGCCAGCACCACGATCGCGACGGCCGCGGCCAGCAGGCCCACGCCCCAGCGCACGAATGACAGCAGCGATTCGAGGCGGCGCACCCAGTCGCTGTCCAGTTGCACATGGTCGACGCCCGGCCATTGCCGCCATTGGTCGGCCAGCGCGGTGGCCTGGCGCACCGGTGTTTCGCTGTCGCGCAGGGTCACCACGATAGCATCGGGCAGCGGGTTGTCCGGCAGCGCGGCAAGGGCCTGGGCCCAGGCGGGCTCGGCGCGCAGGGTTTCGAGGGCCTTGTCCCGCGGCAGCAGTGCCGCGCCGGCCACAGCCTCACCTGACTCGGCGCGGATGCGCTCGAGCAGGGCGTGCTGCGCGTCCGTCGGGAGGTCGGCGGCGAGGAATAGCGTCAGTTGCGGCGCCACCGAGAGTTGGCGCGCCAGCGGCTGGCTGGATTGCAGCACGGAGGCGCCCAGAATCGGCACGGCCAGCATCAGCGCGATGACCACGATGTTGGCGAGCGACGAGAGCGGATGCTGGCGCAGTCGGCGCAGGGCGACCCTCAGGGCGTATTGGTGGTGGCGCAGCCAACGGTTCATGCGGGGACTCCCTGGAGATCGCTGAATCGGCCCGCATCGAGGTGCAGCGTCCGTTGGGCGTAGCGCGCCATGAGGGCAGTGTCGTGCGAGGCGATCAGGGTGGTCACGCCGACTTGGTTGAAGTCCCGGAATACATCCATGATGTGTTGCGCGCTGTGATGGTCCAGGTTGGCGGTGGGCTCGTCGGCGATCAGGATGGCGGGGCGGCCGACAATGGCGCGCGCGATCGCCAGCCGCTGTTGTTCGCCGCCGGACATTTCGACCGGATTGAGGTCCTCTTTGCCGCGCAAGCCCACCTTTTCCATCGCGGCGCGCGCCCGCACGGTGGTGGTGGCGCGGTCCAGGCCGATGACCGCCAGCGGCAGCCGCACGTTGTCGATCGCGTTGCGGTCGAACAGCAGGTGGGCATCCTGCAGGATCAGGCCGACGGTGCGCCGCAGGTAGGGATGGGCGCGCGCGGCGAGTCGGTCGATGCGGTGCCCATTGACGGTGACCGCCCCGCGGCTGGGCGGCTCGAGGCCGCCGACGAGCTTGAGCAGGGTGGACTTGCCCGCGCCTGACGGGCCCGAGACAAAGATGAACTCTCCCGGCTTGATCCGGAAGTTCACGTCGGCGAGGATGTTGCGTCCCCGTCCGAAGGATTTGAAGACATGCTGGAACTCAATCATCTGCGCGAATGGGGTCTGGTTCACGGAAGGCCATGCGGTTGCCAGGGATATCCCGCATGTCTTTGCCCTCCTGTAACAGGCTACGATTTGAACCCTGACGGTGCAATCCAGAAGATTGTATTCCGTGTTCAACAATGCCACTCGCTCACAGAAAGGGACTGATATGAAACTGACCAAGATCGCGGCCGTTTGTGCCGCGCTGACTTTTGCGGCGGGTGCCGCGCAGGCGGGCGAGACCTACAACACCGTCAAGCAGCGCGGATTCGTCCAGTGTGGCGTAAACACCGGGTTGCCGGGGTTTTCACAGGCTGACAGCAAGGGCGAATGGAAAGGCCTGGATATCGACATGTGCCGCGCCGTCGCCGCGATGGTGTTCGGCGATGCCACCAAGTTCAAAGTCACGCCTCTGACCACCCAGCAGCGCTTCACCGCGCTGCAGTCGGGCGAGATCGACGTCCTGACCCGCAACACCACCGTGACCATGACGCGTGACACGACGCTCGGGCTCATGGGCGCCGGCGTGAACTACTACGACAGCCAGGGCGTGCTCGTGAAAAAGAGCCTCGGTGTCAAGAGCGCCAAGGAACTCGGCGGCGCGGCGGTCTGCGTGCTGCAGGGCACCACCACCGAACTCAACCTCGCGGACTGGTTCCGCGCCAACAAGCTCGACTTCAAACCCGTCGTCATCAATACCTCCGAGGAGGGTTTCCGGACTTTCGAATCCGGCCGCTGCGATGTGGTGACCAGCGACAAATCTCAACTGGCCAGCCTGCGTGCATCGTCGGCGGCGCCTGACGATTACATCATCCTGCCCGAGAACTTCTCCAAGGAGCCCCTCGGGCCGATGGTGCGCCAGGGTGACGATGAGTGGTTCATGGTCGTGCGCTGGGCGCTGAACACCATGGTCGAGGCCGAGGAATACGGCATCACCTCCCAGAACGTCGACGACATGACCAAGAGCTCCAACCCGAACATCCAGCGCATTCTGGGTGTCTCGGGCGACATGGGCAAGGGTCTGGGCCTCGACAAGAAATGGGGCTACAACATCGTCAAGCTCGTCGGCAACTACGGCGAGTCCTTCGAGCGCAATCTGGGCATGGGCTCGCCGCTCAAGCTCGAGCGCGGTTTGAACGCCCAGTGGACCAACGGCGGCGTGATGTACGCCTTCCCCGTACGCTGATCGCGCCGAGGCAGGCACGCCACGCCGGGGACGAGGTCCTCGGCGTGGCGCGTTCCGGCGACAGTTGCCGCCGCTACGCTGCCTGATATTCCATGACAGATAAATCCTCACGCGCCCGCGCTCCCCGGCGTCGCCGGTGGTCTTGGAACGATCCCGCCACGCGGGCTCTGGTCTACCAAGTCCTCATCCTCGGCCTGGTTGGTTTCGGGGTCTGGTATCTGGCCTCCAATACCCTCCATAATCTTGCCGCGCGCAATATCTCGACCGGCTTCGCCTTTCTCCACGAGGAGGCCGGCTTCGCGATTGGCGAGTCCGTGGTCGAGTATTCGCCCGCCGACACATACGGCCACGCGGTCGTGGTGGGCCTGCTCAACACCTTGCGGGTCTCGGTGATCGGCGTGATCGCCGCGACCTTGTTCGGCACCCTGCTGGGGATCAGCCGCCTGTCCAAGAACTGGTTGATCTCCCGCCTGGCAGGCCTCTACATCGAGGTCATGCGCAATATTCCGCTGCTGCTGCAACTGCTCTTCTGGTACGCGATCATCACCGAGCTCATGCCCGGGCCGCGCCAGGCGCTCTCGCCGCTGCCCGACGTGTTCCTGTCCAATCGCGGCCTCAAGATCCCCTGGCTCAAGGGCGATGCGATGGACTGGATCTTCGGCGGGCTGGCGCTGGCGATCATCCTCATCGTGGTCCTGGCGCATTGGGCGCGCCGGCGACAGGAGGCGACCGGCCGGATCTTTCCCCTGGTGCGCGCCGCGATCGGGGTGCTCATCGCTGTGCCCGTGCTTGCCTGGCTCCTGAGCGGCAGCACGCTGGAGCTCGATCGTCCCGAGCTCAAGGGTTTCAACTTCGTGGGTGGCCTGAACCTTTCCCCCGAGTTCGCCGCCTTGCTGGCCGGCCTGGTGATCTACACCTCGGCCTTTGTGGGCGAGGTCGTGCGCTCAGGCATCCAGGCCGTCAACCAGGGCCAATGGGAGGCCGCGTCCTCGCTGGGCCTGTCGCGCGGCCGCATGCTGCGGCTGGTCATCCTGCCACAGGCGATGCGGGTGATCATCCCGCCGATGACCAGCCAATACCTGAACCTCACCAAGAACAGCTCCCTGGCGGTGGCCATAGGCTACCCCGACATCGTGGCGGTGACCAACACGATCCTGAATCAGACCGGGCAGGCGATCGAAGGCATTATGATCATCATGGCGGCCTACCTCGTGGTCAGCCTGTCGATCTCGGTCTTCATGAACTGGTACAACAAGCGCATTGCGCTGGTGGAGCGATAAGATGGACAGCGCACTTCCAGGCACGGGACGTCCGCCGCCGCGCATCGATACCGGCCTTGTCGGCTGGTTGCGGGCGCGCCTGTTTTCCTCGCCGCTCAATGCGATCCTGACGATTCTCGCCCTGTGGCTGCTGCTGATGGCGGTCCCGGCGCTGATCGACTATCTGCTGGTCAAGCCGGATTTCGCTGCGACCACGGCGGCCCAGTGTCGCGAGACCGGCGGCTATTGCTGGGCCTTCATCCGCGAAAAGCATCGCCTCATCCTGTTCGGCATCTATCCGTTCGACGAGCAATGGCGTCCCCTGCTCGCTTCGGCCATCCTGGTCGCGGTCATCATCTGCAGCTGCATTCGCTGGTTCTGGAAGCCGTTCCTCGGCCTGCTGTGGGTGGCGGGCTTGGTCGCTGTGGGCATCCTGATGTGGGGCGGCATCTTTGGCCTGAGCTACGTCGAGAACAGCCGCTGGGGCGGCCTGCCGCTGACGCTGATTCTCTCGACCTTCGGGATCGCCTTCGCGTTCCCCTTCGGCCTGCTGCTGGCCCTGGGACGGCGCTCGGACATGCCCGGCGCGAAGGCCGTCTGCGTGGTCTACATCGAGTTGATCCGCGGCGTGCCCCTGGTCAGCCTGCTGTTCATGTCCTCGGTGATGCTGCCGCTATTCCTGCCCGAGGGATTCTCGATCGACAAGCTGCTGCGCGCGCAGATCGCGATCATCCTGTTTGCGGCCGCCTATGTGGCCGAGACCGTGCGCGGCGGCCTGCAGGCGATTCCCAAGGGGCAGTACGAGGGCGCGGAATCCCTGGGCCTGAGCTATTGGCAGCAGATGCGCAAGATCATTCTGCCGCAGGCCCTGAAGATCGTCATTCCACCCCTGGTGGGGATCTTCATTTCCTTGTTCAAGGACACCTCGCTGGTGGTGATCATCGGGATCTTCGACTTGACCCAGGCCGCCAAGGCCGCCGTCTCGGACGCGGTGTGGCGCGGCTTCAGCACGGAATCCTATCTGTTCATCTCGGTCATCTACTTCATCTTTTGCTTTTCGATCTCTCGTTACAGCCTGTCGCTCGAGCGCCAGCTCGACCAGGGGCAGCAGCGTTAATGTCATTGCGCCGGCGGGTTGGGTCCCGTCGGCAACAGGAGCCCGCGGACCATGTCTGAACCCATCATCCGCCTCAAGAACGTCAACAAGTGGTACGGGCAGTTCCATGTCCTGCGCGACCTGAACCTGGATGTCTCGCCCAGCGAGCGGATCGTGATCTGCGGGCCATCGGGGTCCGGAAAATCGACCATGATCCGCTGCATCAACCGCCTCGAAGAACACCAAGAGGGCCAGATCATCGTCGATGGCACCGAGCTGACCAACGATCTCAAGCAGATCGAGGCCATTCGCCGCGACGTGGGCATGGTGTTCCAGCATTTCAACCTGTTCCCACACATGACGGTCCTGGAAAACCTGACGCTTGGCCCGGTGTGGGTGCTCAAGCGCCCCAAGGCCGAGGCCGAGGCGACCGCCATGAAATACCTCGAGCGGGTGCGCATCCCCGAGCAGGCCGACAAGTATCCGGGCCAGCTCTCGGGTGGCCAGCAGCAGCGCGTGGCCATCGCCCGCTCGCTATGCATGAATCCCAAGATCATGCTGTTCGACGAGCCGACTTCCGCCCTGGATCCTGAAATGGTGAAAGAGGTGCTGGACGTCATGGTCGAGCTGGCCGAGGAGACCGGCATGACCATGCTGTGCGTGACGCACGAGATGGGCTTTGCGCGCAAGGTCGCCAACCGCGTGATCTTCATGGACCACGGCGAGATCATCGAGCAAAACGCGCCCGACGCGTTTTTCGACAATCCCCAGAACGAGCGCACCAAGCTGTTTCTCAGTCAGATCCTGCATTGATGGACACATCGGCTTACACCATATTCCCTCGTTCTTGCTAGGCTAGTGGCGTTCAATTCCGCAACAAGGAGAAGCGCCATGAACACTCGTGTCCCCATGATTGGCCGGATGGCCGCCGTCGGCAGCCTGGCCTTGCTGACGGCGTGTGCCAACGTGAGTCCGCAGGGTCAGAACACTGCCATGGGCGCCGGCGCAGGCGCAGCGCTCGGGGCCGGCCTGGGCGTCCTGATCGGCGATTCCAGCAAAGCGGCCTTGATTGGCGCGGGCATCGGCTCGGTCGTGGGCGGCGTGGTGGGCTACAACTGGAAGGGCATCAAGCAGGATGTCGAGCAGTCCGGCGCCTCGAACCTCGGCGTGGCCGTGATCGAGATGCCCGACGGCACACTCAAGGTCAATATCCCCAGCAATGTATCTTTCGACACAGGCAAGGCGATCCTCAAACCCGAATTGCTGCCCGTGCTCGACAGCGTGGCACGGGCGCTGACCCAGCATCCCGAGCTGCGGGCCAAGGCGATCGGCTACACGGACAGCACCGGGTCGGATGCCGTAAACCTGCCGCTGTCGCAGCGGCGTGCCGCCGCGGTGACCCAGCACCTGGCGAACCAGGGTGTGGCGGCCGGCCGGTTGACAACCGAGGGGCGTGGCGCGGCCAATCCCGTCGGGGACAACGGCACGGTCGAAGGCCGGGCGCTGAATCGTCGCGTCGAGCTGTTCCTGTATGCCGTGAAGCAGTAGGGGGCCCTCCTCAGGTCTTCTGGTAGAGTTTCGAGCCCTGTGCGATGAACTCCGCCGATTTCGCCGCCATGCCCTGCGCGAGGGCGGCGGTGTCATCCAGGCCGTTTGCCTTGGCATAGTCGCGCACGTCCTGCGAGATCTTCATGCTGCAGAACTTGGGGCCGCACATCGAGCAAAAGTGCGCGACTTTCATCGAGTCCTTGGGCAGGGTCTCGTCGTGGAACGCGCGCGCGGTATCCGGGTCCAGGCCGAGGTTGAACTGGTCCTCCCAGCGGAACTCGAAGCGCGCCTTGGACAGCGCGTTGTCGCGGATGGCGGCGCCGGGGTGGCCTTTGGCCAGGTCGGCGGCGTGGGCGGCGATCTTGTAGGTGATGATGCCGTCCTTGACATCCTTTTTGTTGGGCAGGCCGAGGTGCTCCTTTGGTGTGACATAGCACAGCATGGCGGTGCCGTACCAGCCGATCAGGGCGGCCCCGATGCCCGAGGTGATGTGGTCGTAGCCGGGGGCGATGTCGGTGGTCAGCGGGCCCAAGGTATAGAACGGGGCCTCGTGGCAATGCTCGAGCTGCAGGTCCATGTTTTCCTTGATCAGGTGCATGGGCACATGTCCCGGGCCCTCGATCATGACCTGTACATCGTGCTTCCACGCGACCTGCGTCAACTCGCCCAGGGTGCGCAGCTCGGCGAACTGGGCCTCGTCGTTGGCGTCGTACCCCGAGCCCGGCCGCAGGCCGTCGCCCAGCGAAAAGCTCACGTCGTAGGCCTTCATGATCTCGCAGATGTCCTCGAAGCGCTCATAGAGGAAGCTCTCGCGGTGGTGGGCCAGACACCACTTGGCCATGATCGAGCCGCCGCGCGAGACGATGCCCGTCATGCGGTTGGCGGTCATGGGCACGAAGGGCAGGCGCACGCCGGCGTGGATGGTGAAATAGTCGACGCCCTGTTCGGCCTGCTCGACGAGGGTGTCCCGGAACACCTCCCAGCTCAGGTCCTCGGCGATGCCGCCCACCTTTTCCAGCGCCTGGTAGATGGGAACGGTGCCGATGGGCACCGGCGAATTGCGGATGATCCACTCGCGGGTCTCGTGGATGTGCTTGCCGGTGGACAGGTCCATGACGGTGTCGCCGCCCCAGCGGATCGCCCAGGTCATCTTCTCGACCTCCTCGCCGATATTCGAGCGGATGGCTGAGTTGCCGATGTTGGCGTTGACCTTGACCAGGAAGTTGCGGCCGATGGCCATGGGTTCGACTTCCGGGTGGTTGATGTTGGCGGGGATGATGGCGCGGCCCCGGGCAACCTCGTCGCGCACGAATTCCGGCGTGATGCATTCGGGGATGGCGGCGCCGAAGGACTGGCCCGGGTGCTGGCGGGTCAGCCGCCGCGCCAGGCGTTCGCCTTCGGCGCCGCTGGCGCGCAGGCTCTCGATGACGTGTTCGCGGCGCAGGTTCTCGCGGATGGCGACGAATTCCATTTCGGGGGTCACGATGCCGCGCCGGGCGTAGTGCATCTGGGTGACGTTGGCGCCGGCGCGGGCGCGTCGTGGCGCACGCGTGGCGGAAAAGCGCAGGGCGGCCAGTTCAGGGTCGGTCAGGCGTTCGCGGCCGTAGCGGCTGGAGAGGCCGGGCAGAGACTCGGTGTCGGCGCGCTCGAGGATCCAGGGTTCGCGTGGCGCAGGCAGGCCCTGGCGGATGTCGATATCCGCCTGCGGATCGGTGTAGGGGCCGCTGGTGTCATAGACGGTCAGCGGCGGGTTCTTTTCCCCACCGAAGAGCGTGGGGGTGTCGGCCTGGAGGATCTCGCGAAAGGGTACGCGGATGTCGGGCCGCGTACCGGTTTCGTAGATTTTGCGGGATTGCGGCAGGGGCTCGATGGCGGCGCGATCGACGTGGGCCTGTTGGGCCAGGAATTGAGGGTTTGTGTTCAAGGGGTAGCTCCAGGTTCGAAAAGGATCGGACGGTGGAGCCGAGTCGGGGAGAAATGGGTCGCGGACCCGGAGGAGAGGGTAGGTGCCGCGCACGCTCCCAGCATCGGCATTATCCGTACTGGTACGAAGGGTTTTTCTCAACACGCCGGACATCCGGCGAGTACCCCTGCGTGCTTGCGAGTATAAGCGGTTTCAGACAGTCGCGGCCTGGTCCTTGCGCCGCGGCCCCGCCCGGTCCAGTGCGTGCCGGCCAAACGGGACACTAGGCGCGTGGCGGCCGGAATGCGCGCATCATGGCGCTGACGGTGTCCTCGATGGCCGAGCGCTCGGCGCCGGACAGCGACCAGTACGCCTCGGGCGGAATGCCCGGAAACGGCCATGCGCCCCCGGCGTCGCGCAGGGGGTGGCCCGGCGGCGCGGGCTCGATGGGGCCGGTCCCCATGCCGAGCCAGACGGGATCGACCTGCAGGGCCTGGGCCAGCCGAAAGATTTTTTGCGTGGATTTGCGGGTGCCGTTCTCGTAGCTCGCGATCGCGCTCTGAGAAACCCCGCTGGCGCGCGCCAACGCGGCCTGCGAGAGGCCGCGCATTTGGCGAGCGAACAGTAGGCGCTGGGCGAAGGTATCCACACTTGTGATTGGACGCGGAATGTCAACCACATTGGTGCTGTAACATATTACAAAACGGATAATTATCGCTGGGCGACGGGATGCCCGGTGCATCGTGGAGGGGGTTCGATGCTGTTCGATCCCAAGGTGCTGGCCTGGGGTAGCGTGACCGACGCGTGCGGCCGGATCGAGGCGCTGCGCGCCAGCGGTTTCGACATTCGCGTCCTGCTGTCGCCCGAGGAGGTGGCCGCCCAGGCCAGTCAGAGAGTCGAGGGCGTCTTTACGCCTGTGCTGCTGATGGGGCTCGGTCCGCAAGCGCATGCGGCGGTCGGATGGTTGCGTGCGCGATTACCCGGCGCCTGTCTGGTGGCCCTGGCGCGAACGGCATCTGAGGACGAGCGCCTGGCCTTGCTGGAGGTGGGCGTGGATTGGATCTGCCGCCCTGACGAGTCCGCGAATCTGGTGGCTGCCGTCCTGCTCGCCTTGTGGCGCAGGCATCTGGGCGTCGCATCTGGCACCGATCCGCGGGTCCATCGCGGCTGGATCCTGCGCGGGTACGCCTGGACCCTCGAGGGGCCCTGTGGTGGTCGCGTGGGCTTGACCGCCGGCGAGCGCGCCGTGATGGCGGCCTTGTTTGGCACCCCGGGGGTGCCAGTCCGCCGTGCCGAGCTGAACAGTGCCCTCGAGGACACGCCCGGCCGCCGGTCCGGCGCCGGTCGGCCTCGGCTGGCTGTCGTGATCAATCGCATGCGCGCCAAGGGTCGGCGTGCGGGCCTGGACATTCCAGTGCGCGCGGTACGCGGCCATGGGTATGTCTTCGGCCCCGAGCCGGATGGGCCGGTGAGCCCGTAGGGCCGCTCGGCGCTAGCGGTAGCGGCTGACCGACAGATCGTCGCTGCGGATGGCGGTAGGCCTGCCCGAGACGATGTCGGCGATCAGGCTGCCGCTGCCGCAGGCCATGGTCCAGCCCAGGGTGCCGTGGCCGGTGTTCAGGTACAGGTTGGACAGCGAGCTGCGTCCCACGATGGGCGTGCTGTCGGGCGTTTTCGGCCGCAACCCGGTCCAGAACGAGACGTCGCCCGGCGTGTAGCTGCCGGGGAACAGGTCGTTGAGAACCATCTCGAGCGTGCGTTCGCGCCGCGGATCCAGCGATGTGTCATAGCCGACGACCTCGGCCATGCCGCCGACTCGGATGCGCTGATCAAAGCGGGTCAAGGCGATCTTGTACGTTTCGTCGAGCAGGGTCGAGACCGGGGCGCGGTCGGGGTCTGAGATCCCCACCGTGATCGAATAGCCCTTCATCGGATAGACGGGCAAGGATTCGATGCCCCGCAGCAAGGTTGGCGAATACGCGCCCAGCGCCATGACGTAGGCGTCAGCCGTGAGCAGTCCGCTCGCGCATTGGACGCCGTTCACCCGGCCCCCCGCGGCGTACAGGGACTGAATGGTTTCACCGTAGCGGAACTCGACGCCGAGCCCGCGTGCCAACTCGGTCAGATGGGTCGTGAACAACTGGCAGTCGCCGGTTTCGTCCCCCGGTGTGCGCAGGCCGCCGACAAGTTTGTGGCGTACGTGTTCGAGAGCCGGCTCGATGGAGGGCAGCTCGGAGGCGTCCAGTAGTTGGTATTCGATGCCCGCCTCGCTGAGCGCCTTGACGTCGCGGTTCGCGTCCTCCATCTGCTGGTGGGTGCGAAAGACCTGCAAAGTGCCCTGCCGCCGCCCTTCGAACTGGATGCCGGTGTCGTCCTGGAGCTGGTGCAGGCATTCGCGGCTGTAGCTCGACAGGCGCAGCATACGTTCTTTGTTGGTGGCGTAGCGGTCCGCCGTGCAGTTGCGCCACATCTGGAACATCCATTGCAATTGGAACAGGCTGCCGTCGGGGCGAATGGTCAGGGGGGGATGTTGCGAAAACATCCACTTGATCGCCTTCAGCGGGACCCCGGGCGCGGCCCAGGGCGAGGAGTAACCGAATGAGATCTGGCCGGCGTTGCCGAAACTGGTTTCCAGCGCCGATGCGGATTCGCGGTCAAGGACTGTGACCTCGTGGCCCTGACGGGCGAGGTAATAGGCGCTCGTGACACCCACGACGCCTGCCCCAAGAACCAGAACCTTCATGTATGATTCCTCAAAATGTTAATTTTTTATGATGTTATTGGAAATTCGTGGGTGATTTTTCATGAAAAATTCGTTTTTTTATGAAAAATAAATATTAGGGATCGGCGCCGGCCGGAGTGGGCAGCATAAATTGCTGGCCCGCTGGACAGCCGGCGCCTGGCAGGAGGCTCGATCGTGCGCATACAACGAGATGCTGTATATACATTGGATAAGCTGGATCGGCGTATCCTGGATTTGCTGCAGCAAAACGGCCGGATGTCGATGACCGAGCTGGCCGACACGGTTGGCCTGACTGTGACCCCGTGCATCGAGCGTGTACGCCGCCTCGAGCGTGATGGCATCATCACAGGCTACCATGCGCGGGTCAATCCTTCGGCCCTCGAGGCCGGCCTGCTGGTATTCGTCGAGATCTCGATGTCCAGCAAATCCGAGCGCACGTTCGAGGAGTTTCGGCGCGAGGTGCTGTGCGTGCCGCAAGTCCTCGAGTGCCACTTGGTCTCGGGCGATTTTGACTACATGGTCAAGGCGCGCATCAAGGAAATCAGCCAGTATCGCAATCTGCTGGGCGATATTCTGCTGCGCCTGCCGGGCGTCACTCAGACCAAGAGTTGCGTCGTGATGGAGGAGGTCAAGGAAACGCAGTTCATTCCGGCGCAGCAGTAGGCTGGCGTCGTATGAACACCATATTGTCCCGATGCATGAGCTCCTGGTCGGACATATGCCCGAGGATGTCCAGGATGCGCGAGCTGGGCTGGCGCAGGATGCGTGCCGTGTCGGCGGAGGAATAGTTGATCAGGCCGCGGCCGCATTCCACGCCGTGCTCGTCCACGCAGGCCACCACGTCGCCGCGCTCGAAATCCCCCTCGACCTTGATCACGCCGATCGGCAGCAGACTTTTGTGACCCTGGGTCAGGGCGCGCACCGCGCCGGCGTCGAGCGTCACGCGCCCTCTCAGGCGCAGGTGATTGGCCAGCCAGCGCTGGCGCGCGGAGCGCACCGGCAGCACGGCCCGCAGTTCGGTGCCGATGGCCTCGCCCATGGCCAGGCGCCGCAGGACCCCGGGCACGCGGCCCGAGGCGATGATGGTGTGGCCTCCGCTATTGGCGGCGCGCCGCGCCGCCAATACCTTGGTCAGCATGCCGCCGGTGCCGATGGCGCTGCCCGATCCGCCCGCCATCGCCTCGAGGGCGGGATCGCCGGCCTGTCCGTAATGGATGAACGTGGCGTCGGGGTGTTTGCGCGGATCGGCGCTGTAGAGGCCGGGCTGGTCGGTCAGGATGACCAGGACGTCCGCCTCGATCAGGTTGGTGACCAATGCCCCCAAGGTGTCGTTGTCGCCGACGCGGATCTCGTCGGTCACCACCGTGTCGTTCTCGTTGACGATGGGCACCACGCCCAGGGCCAGGAGGGTGTAGAGCGTGCTGCGCGCATTCAGGTAGCGGCGCCGGTCGGCGAGGTCCTCGTGCGTCAGCAGGATCTGCGCGGTGCGGATGCCGTGGCGGGCGAAGGCGGCCTCATAGGCCTGCACCAGGCCCATCTGGCCCACGGCCGCGGCGGCCTGCAGCTCGTACATGGCGGTGGGGCGGCGGGGCCAGCCCAGGCGCGCCATGCCCTCGGCAATTGCGCCGCTGGACACCAGCGCCACCTGCCGGCCCTGGGCGTGCAGGCCGGCGATTTGTTCGGCCCATTGGGCGACGGCCTCCAGGTCGATGCCGCGCCCCTCGTTGGTGACGAGCGAGGATCCGACCTTGAGGACAAGCTTGCGCGCGTCGCGCGCGACGGAAGAGCTGGATGCGGGGGTCATGGGTTCGCCGGGTCGTCGAAGCGCGGATCGGGGTCGGGCTGGGTCGGACGGTGTTCGTCAAGCCAGGCCTGCAGGGCCCGCATCAAGCCTTGCGTCCCCTCGCCGGTGAGGGCGGAAATCGCGAACACGGGCCCCGTCCAGGCGAGATCCTCGATGATGCGGGCCTGGGTGGCGGCCGGGTCCTCGACCATGTCGATCTTGTTCAGGACCAGCCAGCGCGGCTTGGCGTGCAGTTCCGGACTGTAGCGCTCGAGCTCCCGCAGGATGGCCCGCGCGTCCTCGACCACCTGCGCGCAGGCGTCGACCTCGGGGTCGGGCGAGTGCACGTCCAGGATGTGCAACAGTACGCGGGTGCGGCTGAGGTGGCGCAGGAACAAATGGCCCAGGCCCGCGCCCTCGGAAGCCCCTTCGATGAGGCCGGGGATGTCGGCAATGACGAAACTGTGCTCGGCCGAGCTGCGCACCACGCCCAGGTTCGGATGCAGGGTGGTGAAGGGGTAGTCGGCGATCTTGGGCCGTGCGTTCGACACCTTGCTGATGAGCGTGGATTTACCGGCGTTGGGCATGCCCAGCAGGCCGACATCGGCCAGGACCTTGAGCTCGAGGCGCAGGCGCCGTTGCTCACCTTCCTGGCCGGGCGTGCATTGGCGGGGCGCGCGGTTGGTGCTCGATTTGAAATGCAGGTTGCCCAGGCCGCCGCCGCCGCCTGCGGCCACCGTGGCGCGCTGGCCGTCGTGGTCGAGGTCAAAGAGCAACTCGTCCGTGTCGGCGTCGAATATCGTGGTGCCGACCGGCATGCGCAGGATGATGTCGGGAGCCCCCGCGCCGTACTGGTCGGATCCCCGGCCGTTTTCGCCGTTGCGGGCGCGGTGCAGCCGCGCATAGCGGTAGTCGATCAGGGTGTTGATATTGCGGTCCGCCACAGCGTGAATGCTGCCGCCTCGGCCGCCATCACCGCCGTCGGGCCCGCCTTTGGGGATGAATTTTTCACGGCGAAAGCTCGCGACGCCATTGCCGCCCTTGCCCGCAATGACTTCGATGGTGGCTTCGTCTACGAATTTCATGATGAGGAACTCGGGCACCGCGATACCGCGGTAGAGGGTGCCGCCTATTCTAAACCAAACAAAAGAGGAAAGCCCCGCCGGGAGGGCAGGGCTTGCATGCGTGGCCCGGACCGGGCCGGTCCGCCGCCCGCTGGCGGCCTGGGCTCGCCGGCAATGGAATCGACCCGCGAGAGGCCGCCCCGCGCCGGGTGCGTTACGCGGCGGTTACCGATACGGTGCGCTTGTTCAGAGCGCCCTTGATGGCGAACTGGACCGTGCCATCGACCAGCGAGAACAGCGTGTGATCCTTGCCGACGCCGACGTTCACGCCCGGGTGGAATTGCGTGCCGCGCTGGCGGACGATGATGCCGCCGGCGGAAATGCGTTGGCCGCCGTAGACCTTGACGCCGAGGCGTTTCGATTCAGAGTCGCGGCCGTTGCGAGTCGAGCCGCCGCCTTTTTTGTGTGCCATGAGTAGCTCCTGTGTGCCGTGGGTCCGTGATCAGGCCGAGACGGCCTCGATGCGGATCTCGGTGTAGTTTTGGCGATGGCCTTGGTGTTTTTGATAGTGCTTGCGCCGGCGCATTTTGAAGATCTTGATCTTGTCGTGACGACCTTGCGCAAGAACGGTCGCGCGCACGGCGGCACCATCGACGAAGGGCGTGCCGATTTTCAGCGTGTCGCCTTCGCCGACCGATAACACCTGGTCGAGCGAGATTTCTTGCCCAATGTCAGCCGGTATCTGTTCGATCTTGAGTTTTTGGCCGGCGCAAACGCGATATTGCTTGCCGCCGGTTTTTATGACCGCGTACATGGGGGATTTCCTGTGAAAATGTTCCCGAAACGGGAATACCAAAAATAGCCTGATGCGAGGCACGCATCGGGCCAAGCCTTGTATTTTAAGCAGGAATGTGTTTGGAAATCAAGTGGCTGCGGCTCGCGAGCCGGCTGGGCCCAAGCGCGGCGCGCTCATGCGTCGCGCCGCGCGTGGTGCCCCTTACTTGCCCGCGGACAGCGGCGGCAGGGTCCCGACGACCTTCTGTTGGCCGTCTACCACTTGCACCAGGAAGCTCTCGCGGTCCAGATCGCCCTTGTCATCCACGGTGACGTCCATCAGCATGCCCGGGTAGTCCTTGACCGAAATGTGGATGCCATGCAGGGTCTTGGCAACCAGTTCACGGTCGAACTTGCCGGCCTTTTCGATGCCCGCCTTGAGCATGTAGACACCGGTGTAGCCCTTGAGGGCATTGTGGTCGGAGGTGTAGCCGTAGGCATCGTGGAAGGCCTTTGCGTAGCGCTGCATTTCGGGCGAGGGCGCGTCTGCGGTCAGCCCGACGTGGGCGACCACGCCGTTAGCGGCCTCACCTGCCAGCTCGATCACCTTTTGGTTGACCAGGGTCGTTTCGCCGATGATCGGCTTGTCCCAGCCCTGCTTCTTCAGTTCGCGCAGCAGGCGTGCCGATTCCTCTTCGTGGAGGTAGGCAAAGATCGCATCGGCGTTGCTTTGCTTGGCCTTGAGCACGGCCGAGCTGAAGTCCACCTGGCCCACGGCGGTGGAAATGTCCGCCGCGACCTTGACGTGGGTGCTCTTGAGTGCCTCGATGATGGCGTCGCGCCCGCCCTTGCCAAAGTCGTTGTTCACGAAAATGACGGCGAGGTTGTTCACGTCCTTGCGGCCGTCCAGGTAGCGCGCGACCTTGGGCATGGCGTCGGATTGGGTCAGGCTGGTGCGAAAGACGTAGGGGTTGCCTTGCTGCGTGATGGCGGCGGCCTCGCCGCCGATGATGTTGGGCACCTTGGCGGCTTCGGTGGTGTGCATGCTGACCATGATGGCGCCCGAGTACACGGGGCCGAGGACGGCGAAGGCGTCGTCATCGATGGCCTTCTGGGCCAGGGCCTTGGAGATGCCCGGGTTGGTCTGGGTGTCGGCCGAGGTCGTGACGATCTGGCGACCCAGGATGCCGCCGGCCGCGTTGATTTCCTTGATGGCGAGGTCGGCGCCGTTCTTGAAGTTGGTGCCGACCGTCGCGCCGTTGCCGGTGAGTTCGACGATTTGCGCCACTTTCACCGTTTCGGCGGCGTGTGCGGAAAAACCGAAACTGGCGGCCGTGAGGCCGATCGCCGTGGCAATGGCGAGGCGTTTGGTCAATGCAATTGGCTTGCGCATGTAATTTGTCTCCATGTACATCGGGTGGGGGATTGACGCCGCCTGTGCGGGCGGCTTTCTGGATGTCGGACGGCTGGGCCGGAGGCTTAGGAGCCCGTCCAATTCGGTTTGCGTTTTTCGGCGAAGGCCTTGGGGCCTTCGATGGCATCCTGGCTCGCCAGCATCTGCTGCAGGATGGGGTAGTTCTCGTGCATGACGGCGGACAGGTCGGCCTGCGCCAGGCTTTGCAGCATGACCTGCTTGGAGGCCATGACCGCGAGCGGGGCGCAGGCGAGGATCTCCTCGGCCAGCTCACGGGCCCGCGCCAGCACTTGATCCGCAGGCACCACTTCGTTGATCAGTCCAATCCGCGCGGCCTCCTGGGCCGAGATGGGCTGGCCGGTCAGCACCAGGGCCATGGCGTGCTTCATGGCAATTTGCCGTGGCAGGCGTTGCAGTGTGCCGCCGCCCGAGGCCGCCAGGCCCACGCGGGTCTCGGGCAGGCCAAAGCGCGCATGCTCGGACGCCACCGCCAGGTCGCAGCCGCCCAGCATTTCCACGCCACCGCCCAGGCACAGGCCGTTGACGGCGCCGATCACCGGCTTCCAAAGGTCGAAGCGGTGGGTCATGCCGGCAAAGCCGGTTTTCGGCTTGTTCGCCAGGCCTGTCTCGGCGAGGAACTTCAGGTCGGTGCCGACGCAGAAAGCCCGGTCTCCGCTGCCGGTGACGATGGCCACGCGCAGCGAGTCATCCGCGGCGAAGCAGTCGAAGGCGTCGGACATTTCCTGGTGGCCTTGCGGGTGCAGTGCGTTCAGCACCTCGGGGCGGTTGATGGTGATGGTCACGACCGGACCGTCGACCTCGTATCGGCAATGCTGGAAATTCTTGGGATTCATAGCTGTCATGCTCGTTGTCTAGGGCTGGTGTCCGCTGGTCTGCGGGGCTTGGATACAAGATAGGGTGTGGGCTCCTATATTGTCCATATAATGAAAACAATCCGATTCATTTAGTTTTTCAATGATGCGTCCATGAATCCGCCCGCCGCCCCGATCGATTTCAAGCTGCTGCGCCTGTTCGACCTGCTCTACACGACAAACAGCGTGACACGCTGCGCCGACCTTCTGGGGCAGAGTCAGCCGACCGTGAGCATTGGCCTGGCCCGGTTGCGCGCCTTGTTCAACGACCCCTTGTTCGTGCGCACGCCCGAGGGGATGCTGCCCACGCCCCGCGCCGACGAGTTGATCGTCACCTGTCGCGAGGCCCTCGACGTCCTGCGCCGACTGAGCGATGCGCCGGTCGAGTTTGCGCCCGGCACCGCGGAGCGGACGTTCAGGATCTGCATGACCGATGCCAGCCATGTCGTGATCCTGCCGCGCCTGTTTTCACAGATGGCGTTGCTGGCGCCCCGGATACGGCTGGAGGCCGTGCACATCGACGACTCGACGGCCGAGATGCTGCGCTTGGGGCGGGCGGACCTGGCTTTCGGCTTCGTGCCCGAGCTCGAGCCGGGCTTCTATCAGCAGGTCTTGTACTCGCAGGATTGGGTGTGCCTGGCGGGACCGGATCGTCCATGCGCGAGCGGCGTGCTGAGCCTCGAGGATTATCGTGAGTTGCCCCATGTGGGCCTGGCGGCGCCGACCGGTCATTTTTTTTCGCTCGACAGTCTGCTGGAACGTGCGGGAATCCGGCGTCGCATTCCGCTGCAGGTGCCGGGGTTCCTGGGCTTGGGGTCGATCGTGGCACGCACCGGCTTGATTGCGACCCTGCCGCGCGACATCGGCGAGGAAATGGCGCGCGCCGAGGGCCTGAGGCTGTTCGACTGCCCGGTGCCGATTCCCTCGTTCGACGTCAAGCTGCACTGGCACACCCGCTATCACCATGATCCGGGCAACGCCTGGCTGCGCAGGCTGTGCGCGGAGATCTTTCAGCGCCAGCACGGGGCGGCCGGCGCTTCGGGATCGGCGCGTGTCAGGACCGGTAGTCCGCGTTGATGCTGACGTATTCGTGCGAGAAGTCGCAGGTGTAGACGGTGTCCGCGACCTGGCCGCGCCCAAGGGATACGCGCACCAGGATTTCCGCCTCGCGCATGATGCGCTGACCATCCTCCTCGCGGTAGTCGGGGTCCCTGCCGCCGTCGCAGGCCACCCTCACATCACCTAGCCAGAGGCGGATGCGGCCGACGTCCAGATCCTCGATGCCGGCATAGCCGATGGCCGCCAGAATCCGGCCCAGGTTCGGGTCCGAGGCGTAGAAGGCGGTCTTGACCAGGGGCGAGTGGGCGATGGCGTAGGCGACCTGCAGGGCCTCGTCCGTGGTGGCGGCATCTTCGACACGGATGGTCATGAACTTGGTCGCGCCCTCGGCGTCGCGCACGATCTTTTGGGCGAGGTCGCGGGCGGCGTCGGTCAGGGCTTTGGCAAGCGGCGCGTAGCGCGGATCGTCGGCGGATTCAATATGGGCGCCGCTGGCGCCGGTCGCCACGACGATGAAGGAATCGTTGGTCGACGTGTCGCCATCGACCGTGATGCGGTTGAAGGATTGGTCGGCGATCCGGCGCGCCAGGGGCTGCAGGAGGGCGGGCGACAGGCCGGCGTCGGTAGCCAGGAACCCCAGCATGGTGGCCATGTTGGGGCGGATCATGCCGGCGCCCTTGCTGATCCCCGTGATAGTGATCGAGGTGTCGCCCAGCGTGATCCGCTGCGAGTGGATCTTGGGCTGGGTGTCGGTCGTCATGATGCTGTGCGCCGCCTCGAACCAGTGTGCGTCGGTGGCATCGGCGATGACTGCCGGCAGGGCCTCGACGATGCGCTCGACGGGCAGCGGCTCGAGTATGACCCCGGTCGAGAATGGCAGGATTTGTTCGGCGCGCAGTCCGAGGCGGGCGGCGAGGGCCGTGCAGGTCTGGTGGGCAGCGCGCAGCCCGGGCGCGCCGGTGCCGGCGTTGGCATTCCCCGTGTTGATGATCAGGGCGCGGATGTCGGACGCGGCGGCCAGGTGCGCCTCGCAGACCTGGACGGGGGCCGCGCGGAAGCGGTTTTTGGTAAAGACCCCGGCGACCGAAGCGCCCTCGGCGAGCAGCAGCAGGGTCAGGTCGCGCCGCCCGGCCTTGCGCACGCCGGCCTCGGCGGTGCCGATCCGAACGCCCGGGACGGGATGGATGGCGTCGCGCGCCGGGATGTGCAGATTGATGGGCATGGCGTCGATCAGGGTCAAAAAAAACGAACCCCCATTCTATCCGTTTGGAGGTTCGTCCGGTGGGCCGTGGTCCGCGACCCGCGGCGTCACTGGGCCGGCAGGCGGCTGTACATGGCGAGCTTGAGCTCTGCGAGGAGGTCGAACAGGGCCGAGCGCGTCGACTGGGGCAGGCCGCCCATCAGTGACTCGATCCAGGCCTCGTGGGCGCGTTGCATCTTGCGCTGGTAGCGCCGGCCCTTGAGGGTCAGCCGGATCAGCGAGCTGCGCCGGTCGGTGGGGTCTTTGAGGCGCTCGACCAGACCGTCTTTTTCGAGTTGGTCGGTAATGCCGGTGATGTTGCCGTTGGTCACCATCATTTGGCGTGAGAGTTCGCTCATTTTCAGGCCCTTGGGGGCATGGGTGAGTTGCGACATCAGATCGAAGCGCGGCAGGGTGGTCTTGAATTCGGTGCGCAGGCGACTGCGCAGTTCGTTTTCGATCAGGTTGCAGCAACTGAGCATCCGCAGCCACAAGCGGGTGTCTTGGGGTTCGTGCCCAGTGATGCGGGTTTCGAGATCCGGGGCCTGCGGCATCACGGCCTGATGCTGGACGGCGGCGTATTGCGAGTAGTCGGTCATGGCGGAACCTCCGGGCCGGGGGACGGCCGATGCGGAAATGGGGGGGCATGCCAAACCAGTGTATGGGTGACCGTTACACCTGTCTTTGTCCTGCATCAATAAATTTGAAGTCCGGACTATTTAGATCCCCTATTCCAGGTCCGTCACGATGTCGCCACCCGTTGCCTGCGCGCGCCGCCCGCAAGGCGTGTGGCGCCGCGCGGGCGGTGTGGGTCTAGCTCTATAGCGACGCGAACACGCGCTCGGCCGCCTGGAGGGTCGCGTCGATCACGGCCTCGTCGTGTGTCGCCGATACGAAGCCCGCCTCGAACGCGGACGGCGCGAAGTGCACGCCCGCCTGGAGCATGCCGTGAAAGAACCGGGAGAATGCCTGGGTGTCGCTGGCGGAGACCTCGGCCAGGCTGGTGGGCGGTGTGTCGCGGAAATAAATGCCGAACATGCCGCCCTGCCAGTCGCCGGAAAAGGCCACGCTGTGCGCACGGGCGCGCTCGACCAGGCCCTGGACCAGGCTGCCGGTGCGGCGCTCGAGGGTGTCGTAGAAGCCCGGCTCGCGCAGGCGGCGCAGCGTAACGAGCCCGGCGGCCACGGCGACGGGATTGCCCGAAAGGGTCCCGGCCTGGTAGACCGGCCCCAGTGGCGCGATCTTGTGCATGATGTCGGCGCGTCCGCCGAATGCGCCCACCGGCATGCCGCCGCCGATGATCTTGGCCAGGGTGGTCATATCGGGGCTCACCCCGCACAGGCCCTGCATGCCGCCCGGGCCGACGCGCAGGCCGGTCATCACCTCGTCGAAGATCAGCACCGCGCCGTGGCGCGTGCACAGCTCGCGCAGGCCCTCGAGGAAGCCGGGTGCCGGGCGCACCATGTTCATATTGCCGGCGATGGGCTCGACGATGATGCAGGCGATGTCCTCGGGGAACTCGCGAAAGGCCGCCTCGACCGCGTCGAGGCGGTTGTAGTCCAGCACCAGGGTATGACTGACGAACTCGGCGGGCACGCCGGCCGAGGTGGGGTTGCCAAAGGTGAGCATGCCCGAGCCGGCCTTCACCAGCAGGCTGTCGGCGTGGCCGTGATAGCAGCCCTCGAACTTGACGATCTTGTTGCGGCCGGTGTAGCCGCGCGCCAGCCGGATCGCCGACATGGTCGCCTCGGTGCCCGAACTCACCAGGCGCACCTGCTCTATCGAGGGAAAGCACGCGATGATGGCCTCGGCCATTTCGACCTCGGCCTCGGTGGGCGCGCCGAAGGACAGGCCCCCGACGGCCGCCGCTTGCACCGCCTGGACGACCTCGGGGTCGGCGTGGCCGAGGATCGCGGGACCCCATGAGCCGATGTAGTCGATATAGCGTGTGCCTTCGGCATCCCACAGGTAGGGACCCTGGGCGCGCTGGATGAAGGGTGGTGTGCCGCCGACGGAGCGGAAGGCTCGCACCGGTGAATTGACGCCGCCGGGAATGGAGCGGCAGGCCCGGTCGAAGAGTTCCGAATTGCGTGACATGATTGGCATCCGTAATAAAGGGTGGAGTGGGGACGGGCCTAGGCGAACAGTGCGGCGCAGCGCGCCGCCGCCTGGCGGATGTCGGCGGCCTCGAACAGCGCGCTGATCACGGCGATGCTGTCGGCGCCCGCCTCGATGACGGGCGCGGCGTTGTCGGGCGTGATGCCGCCGATCGCAACCACCGCGGCGCGCGGATGGTGGTCCTGGGCGAGCCTGTGGCCGGCGTGGATGTGGTCCAGGGTGGCGCGCACGGCGCCGGGCTTGACCTGCGAGGGATAGACCGCGCCGAAGGCCACGTAGTCCACATCCTCGGCCAGCCGGCGGGCGGCGAGGTCCGGTTGGTCGTAGCACGAGCAGCCAATGATTTTTTCCGAGCCCAGCGCCATCCGCGCCTGTGCGATCGAGCCGTCATCGCGGCCCATGTGTACGCCGTCGGCATCGACGTCGGCGGCCAGGCGCCAGTCGTCGTTGACGATCAGCAGCAGGCCCAGGTCGAGGGCGAGCCGCCGCAGGGCCAGCAACTGCGTCCGGCGCTCGCTCAGCGAGCCATGCTTGCGGCGCCATTGCACGGCCGCCATGCCGCCCGCATGCGCCTGCTCGACGGCGGCCAGCATGCGGTCGGTATCGGCCCAATCGGGGGTGATGCCGTAGAGGCCTCGGGGAAAGCGCATCGTCATGGCTGGGGGCGTGCGTGCAGGAGGAGGCGCTGGCCCATGCCGGGGTGGAAGCTGCGCTCGAGCATGGCGGCGCCCTGGGCGACTGCCTCGCGAATGGCATCGACGGGCTCCAGGCCGCGGGCCAGCAGGGCCGCCATGAGGCTGGCCAGCATGCCTTCGGCATCGCCCAGCCTTACGTGGGAAAGGGGCCAGGGCCAGCGCAATCCGGGCTGGTCGTGGATATGCAGAGCCAGGCCGTTGAGGCCGGGGCTGAGCGCCGTATTGCAGCACACCACGTAAGGCGCGCCGAACTCGTGCAGCGCAGCGACGGGGTCGTCCGCCCGCGAGGACGACAGCAGGCCCTGGGTGCCCCATTGCTCGAGCAGTCCGCGGTCGACGACCACGATGCGGGCTTGGGGGACCAGCAGCTCGAGCATGGCGCCCACGGTTTCCTCGGGGTCCAGGTCCTCGAGGTCGCTGATCTCGGGCGGCGCACACAGCTGCATGACCAGCGGCAGGCTGCTATAGTCGGCCGCGATCTGTGTCAGGATGCTGATGGTCTCCGGATCGTATAGGGGGCCGATCTTGATCGCGCCCACGGCCATGTCCTCGAGCAGGCATCGGGCCTGGTCGTCGATCAGGTCGGCGCCTAGGCGCTGGATGGATTCGATGCCTGCGGAGTCCTGCACGTGGATGGCGGTCGCGACCGAGAGGGCATGCGAACCCATCTGGGCACAGATGACCGCGTCTACGGGGAGGTTTCCGGCGCCGCTGGGGTCGAACGGTCCGACAATGAGGGGTAGCGGGGCGTGAAGGGATGGGTCGGCTTGGGCCATGACGGGCGGTAACGAGGTGCCGGCGGCCTTGCCTCCGGCTTGTGTAATATGGCTCCATTCTAATCGAACGGATGCCGGGCCTAGCCCCTGGCGGGGATCGATGGTCATAGTGTAAGGGAATCGGATGCGTACCTGGATGTGCCTGATCTGCGGGTGGGTTTATGACGAGGCTGCGGGCTTTCTCGAGGACGGGATTGCGCCAGGCACGCGCTGGGAGGACGTGCCGCCCAATTGGGTCTGTCCCGAGTGCGGCGCCCGCAAAGAGGATTTCGAGCTGATCGAGATCTGAATCTGATAACCTAGAGGCTGGACATGAGGTTCGCACAAGGGGACAGCCATGGCACCTTCCACGCAAACACCCGAGACCAGCCCCCGCATCGATCTGTCCCGGCAATTCCTGTTGGCCATGCCGGGCAGGGTGGCCGGCGAGTTGGCCAATACCGTCATCTATGTGTGCGAGCACACCGAGCATGGCGCCCTGGGCCTGGTGATCAACCGACCCACCGACCTGACCGTCGGTGACCTGCTGCAGCGCATCGATCTCAATCTTTCCCTCGAAATCGGTCCCGTGAGCCACGCGCCGGTCTTTTTCGGCGGGCCGGTCCAGACCGATCGCGGTTTTGTGCTGCATGTGCCACAGGGTGCCTACAGTTCCAGCATCGCGCTGGGCGAGGACGTGGCCCTGACGACCTCGCGCGACGTCCTGCAGGACGTCGCGGCGGGCTGCGGGCCGGCGCGCATTCTGGTGACCCTGGGCTACGCGGGCTGGGGATCGGGCCAGCTCGAGGATGAGCTTGCTCGCAATGCCTGGCTCAATGTGCTTGCCAACAACGACATTCTGTTCGATACGCCGGCCGAGGAGCGCTACGACGCGGCCCTCGCCCAGCTTGGCATCCGCTCGTCCATGCTGGCTTCCGAAGCCGGCCATGCCTGAGGAAACCCTGCTGGCCTTTGATTTCGGTACGCGCAAGATCGGCGTGGCCCTGGGCAATACCCTGACCGGCCAGGCCCGGCCGTTGCGTATTCTGATGTCCACCACGCGCGCGCAGCGCTTCGCCCAAGTGGGCGCCCTGCTCGAGGAATGGCGGCCCGACCGGGTGATCGTCGGCCTGCCGCTGACGCTCGATGGTGGCGAGCAGCCCGCCTCGCGCTTGTCCCGCCGGTTCGCCAATCAGCTCCAGGGGCGTTTCGGGGTCACTGTCGAACTCGTCGACGAGCGCGGCTCCAGCCTCGAGGCCCAGCAACTCCTGGGCACCCATGCCGACGACGATGCGATGGCCGCCTGCGTGATCCTGCAGCGCTATCTGGATGCGCGGGCGCACGCCGCCCAGGTATGATGTGCGGCGTGCCCGGGTAGCGGGCTGGTTTCTGGAGTGCCCGTGGCGCCGATCCTGTTTTTCCTGCGTGCGTTGATGACGGTCTGCTGGATCGCTGCCGGCCTGCTGGCCGAGTTGCTCGCTTTTCCCCTGCTCGGGCTGCGCGGGCGGCAGGCCCTGATCCAGGGATGGTCGCGCATCCTGCTGCGCCTGTGTGGCGTGCGGATGCGTCGCCACGGGCGGCCCGTTCTCGACGGGCCGGTGCTCTGGGTCGCGAACCACGTCTCGTGGCTCGATATCTTCGTGATCGATGCGGTGCGGCCCACTTCTTTCATTGCCAAGAGCGACATCCGCCGCTGGCCGGTGATCGGCCTGCTGGTGGCCTGGGCCGGGACCCTGTTCATTGATCGCCGCCAGCGCCACGCCGTGCGCGAGGCGGGGCGGCAGATGTTGGGCTGCTTCGAGCGCGGCGATGCCGTGGGCTTGTTTCCCGAGGGCACCACGACCGAAGGGCTGGATGTGCGGCCCTTCCATGCGGGCCTGTTCGAGGCCGCGGCGCAGGCCGATGTGCCGGTACAGCCGATCGCCTTGCGCTTTTTGCAGCACGGCCAGCGGACCGTGCGCTTTGCCTTTGTCGGCGAGCAGACTCTCGTGGGCAATCTGTGGACCCTGCTGGGCGCGCGCGGCGTCGAGGTCGAGGCGGAGTTTCTGCCGCCGCTGGCTGCCGGTGCCGAAGGCGGCCGCGCCGAACTGGCGCGTCGCGCGCACCAGGCGATTGCCCAGGCCGTGCGCCCGCGCGGCTAACGCGCCGCCGGCTCGACGGGCTCAGCGGCAAAGCGTGCAGGATTGCTGCACGCAATGGCGGTCGTGCAAGCGCAGCGCCGTGAGCGCGCGGCCCCAGACGCAGCCGGTGTCCAGGCAAATCCGGTGGTCGTCGATGTGCAGGCCCAACGTGGACCAGTGGCCGAAGACGATCGTCTCGGCATCCCCGTGCGCGGCGCGCAGCGAGAACCACGGCACCAGGCCAGGGGAGCCGTCGGGTGGCCCCTTGTGGCGCAGGTCCATGGCCCCTTCGGGGGTGCACATGCGCATGCGCGTCAAGGCATTGACGATGACCCGCATGCGGTCCGGCCCTTGCAGTGCGTCGTCCCATTGCAGGGGGTTCTCGCCGTACAGGTCGGCCATGGCCTGGTGCCAGTCCGGGCCGCGCAACGCGGCCTCGATTTCGCCGGCCAGGCGCTGGGCCTGATCGATGGTCCAGGCCGGCAGGATGCCCGCATGGACCATGACATGCCCGTGGGCACGGACCATCAGCGGCCGGTGGCGCAGCCAGTCGATCAGGGCATCGGCGTCGGGCGCCTCGAGGATGTCGTGGAAGGTATCGGATTTTCCTGGTCGGCGCACACCCGCGGCCACTGCCAGCAGGTGCAGATCGTGGTTGCCGAGAATGGACTGGGCGCGGTCGCCCAGTGACATGATCAGACGCAGCGCGCCCAGCGAGTCGGGGCCGCGGTTGACCAGGTCGCCGGCGAACCAGTAGCGAGCGTCCGGCGCGGACAGCTCGGGCTGGGCCAGCAGCGCTTGCAGCGCTTGCGCACAGCCCTGGACATCGCCGATGACCCAGACCGATTCGGAGTGCGGCGGACTCATGCCGCCCCCGCCGCATGGCGGCGTTGGATGAATCCGGCCACTGCGTGGCGATGCTCCATGGCGGCGATGGCGGCCAGGGCCAGCGCCAGGCTGAGCAGGCTGGGGACGAGTGCTGTCGCCCAGGGCGGCCAGTCGCCCAGCATGCCGGCATTGAGGGCCAGCTGGTTGAGCATGAAGAACCCCACCCCCAGGATGATGCCCGCGAAGACCTTGGGGCCGACGCCGCCGCGGCGCGTCTGCATGAAGCCGATCGGCGCCGCGATGGTGATCATGACGAGCAGCGTGAAGGGGTAGGCGATCTTGCGCCACAGCGCGATCACCTGGCGGTCGGTCTGCAGGTGGTTCTTTTGTAGATAGCTGATGTAGTCGACGAGGTCCGCGATGGACATGCGTTCGGGCGTCAGGATGCGGGCGATCAGGCGTTCCGGGGTGAGCGAGGTGTGGATGGCGAGCGTCTGGCGGTGGCTGACGCTCGCCAGCGGCTTGGCGCGCGCGCGCGCGTCGGCCAGCGCCTCGGTAGAGCGCGGATCGATGTGGGTTTCGGTGACCTCGCGCAGGATCAGCGCGCCGCCGCTGAATTCGCCGGAATTCGCCTCGATCATGTTGCGCAGCGCCTGGCCCTTGCCCAGTTCGTACAGGACCACGCCCTCGACCGAGCCCTTGCCGGTCAACTGGCGGATATTGATGACGCGGGTGGCGCCCTGGTCGTCGAATTCCTTGAACCAATAACCGCTCTCGAGGCGGCCGCCGTCGGCGCGCCCCAGCAGTGCCAGGCGGGATTCGCTGCCGCGCAGCTCGGCCGCCGGCGTGATGAACTCGGACAGCACGAAGGCGCCCAGCACCAGCGGGATGGTGATGATCCACAGCGCGCCCAGCAGCTTCATGCCGCTGACCCCGGCGCAGCGCAGAATCGTGAGCTCGTTGCGCTGAGCCAGGCCGGCGAGGGCGAGGACCGCGCCGATCAGCAGGCCGATGGGCAGCAGCTCGTAGAGGTGTGTGGGCAGATTCAGGAACTGGAGGTAGAACAGGTTCAGCAGCGTCAGGCGCGTGCCGACCTTGTCCAGACCCTCGATCAGCGCGAAAAAGATGAATAGCCCCACCAGCGCCAGCAGCACGACGGCGGTGGATCGGTAGATTTCACGGGCGAGGTACCGGCGGGCCGTGCGCATGGAGGATCGGGTCGAATGATGGACGTTTGCAACGCCCAATAGTACCGCGTTCCGTGCAGGGGCACGGCCTGCTCAGGGGATGTCCACCTGGCGCATCCGTGCCTGGATCGTGGCGCTGCGGGCACGCAGGTAGCGGGTGGCGCCGTGGGCGTCGTAATAGGCCGGATTGGGCAGCATGGCGGCCAATTGGGCCGCTTGCGCGCTCGAGAGCCGGGTGGCGTCGCCGCGATAATAGTGCCGGGCGGCGGCCTGGGCCCCGAAGACGTTGCGGCCCCATTGGGCGATATTGAGATACAGCTCGAGGATGCGGGCCTTGCTCATCACCACCTCGATCATATAGGTCAGGACCAGTTCCTGGCCTTTGCGCAGGTAGCTGCGCTCGTTCGATAGGAATAGGTTCTTGGCGACCTGCTGGGTGATGGTCGATCCACCCCGGCGCCGGTCCCGCCCCAGGTCCGCCTGCCGCTGATTGTATGCCCACGCCTTGCGGATGGCCTCCCACTCTACGCCATCGTGCTCGGTGAAGCCGGTATCCTCCGAGGCGATCACCGCGCGTTTCAGGTTCGTGGAGATGCGCTCGTAGGGCACCCATTGATAGTCCAGCATCGCCTCGGGATCCTCGGATCGCAGCGTCATCAAGGTCTCGCGCATGACGGGGGTGGCTCCCGGATCGCGGAAGTTGAACCAGACGACCATGGCGAACAGTCCGAGCTGATACAGCAGCAGCGCCAGTATGCTCGCCAGGCCGGCTCCCAGGATCAGACGCCGAAAGGGGCGGCTCATGGGTCCGTGTCCAGCCGGTCGTTGGTGAAGCGCCAGGTTCGCGTGATCACCAGGCTGTCGGTTTTTGCGGCGAGCGCCGCGGGCAGGGGCTCGAAAGGCGCGGCCAGCTCGACGATGCGCCTCGCCGCGCTGTTGAGCACCGCCTGGTTCGAGGGCCGCTGAATGTCGACGCGCTCCAGGCTGCCGTCGCTGCGGATGTAGACCGTGACTTGCAGGCTGCCGTAAATCCTGCCGCGTGCCTCAGGTGGGTAGTGTTCAGTGCCGATGAGCTCGATGCGCTTGCGCCACGCCTCCACGTACCGTGCATAGTCCACGGCCTGGGTCGAGGGCGCGGCATAGATTCGGCGGGGCTGGGCGTTGTAGCGTTCGATGCGCGCCTTGAGGGCCGCGATCCGGGCATTGAGCACCAGACTGTCCTGATCGTGGTTCTCGTCGCCCGGGTCCTGGTGGCTGCCCAGCAACTCGGGCCTGCGGCGCGGCGCGGCCACCAGGTCGAGGGATTCCAGGCGGGTGAGCAGTGCCTGCTGTTCGGCCTCGAGCTCGGCCTGGCGACGCCGCATGGCCTCGAGGACGAGCTCGTCGGCCGATTGGTCAGTGGTGCGCGGCAGGGGCGTGGCGGCCAGCCCGCTGGCCTGTTCCCCGCCGCCGTCCAGAGATTGCTGGGCGAGCGCCTGCGGCCGTGGGGGCGCGGTGTCGCCGCTCGCGTTCACCAGCGTGATCTCGAGCGTCGACTCCACGGGCGCCGGGGGCGGCGGCGAGGCGAAGCGCCAGGCGATGAGCGCGCCGTGCAGACAGATTGATATTGCGAGCGCCGCCGCCAGCCTGCCCCCGCCTTCGCGCGGGGTTTCCAGTAATTGCAGGGTGAGCGTGCGCGTGCTCATGCGCGCCCTATGC
This sequence comes from Castellaniella sp. GW247-6E4, assembly GCF_040276065.1. Taxonomy (NCBI): domain Bacteria; kingdom Pseudomonadati; phylum Pseudomonadota; class Betaproteobacteria; order Burkholderiales; family Alcaligenaceae; genus Castellaniella; species Castellaniella sp. GW247-6E4. The sequence continues at coordinate 64,973 of NZ_JBELOI010000012.1, forward strand.
GGCTTCGCGCAGCCGGCAGTCGATGTCCAGGGCGAGTTCGTCGTAGCCGAGGATATCGAGCGTGATTTCGCGGCCGCGTTCGATGTCCGGCAAGCCGTTGATCCGCGTCACGAAGGGAGCACAAGCCAGGCGCACGAGGTTTTCGCGCAGGACGTTGGCCTTGACCTCGCGCAGGCCCTGCTGCTGCATCCAGCGTATGCACCAGTAGCGTTCCATGGCGGACTGGAATTCGCCCCACAGCGTGTACTGGGAGTCAAAGGCGCCGATGATGGCGTACAGGTCGGCGTCCTTGGGGCGAAAGGGGGCCGCCAGCCGCGCCGAGACGCCGTGCTCGGCGGCGGCGATGATCTGGCCCTGATTGATCAGGTCGACGTAGCGGCGCAGCGGCGAAGTGGACCAGATGTATTGCGGCACCGCGATGGCTTCGTGCGGGAGGGCCTGTGTCGACATGCGTACACGCCCGCCCTGCTGCGAGCGGTAGATTCCCGGGACTCCGTGGCGGGCCAGCAAGCCGCCCCACTCGGCGTTGGCGAGGATCATGTATTCAGAGACCAGGCGATCCAGCGGCGCATTGCGCCGCCGTGGAATCAGGTGGACGATGGAGGACGGATCGTCGGCTGGCCCCTCGATTTCGAAGCTATAGTCGATGCGGTCGTTGTTTTCGGGTTTGCCGCGAATTTCGTCGCGCCGCGCGCACAGGTGCTGCGAGAATTGCCACAAGGGCCTCAACCAGTCCCCGTGAGGCAGCGGCGCCTCGGGATCGCTCAGGGATGCCTCGGTGACGGCGTCGTCGAGACGGTCATGGCGCAGATTGCCGGCGACCTGGATCTGCTCGAGTCGGGTCTCGGTCGCCAGCACCTCGCCCGTGTCGCGCCGGCCGGTGACATATAACGACAGCGCGGGCCGCCACTGGCCCTCGTCCAGTGAAAAAGCGGCGATGAGTTCGGCGGGCAGCATGGGGATCTTCTGGCCCGGCATATAGACGGTGGACATGCGGCTGCGCGCCATGCCGTCGAACTCGCTGCCGCGCGTCACCGCCAGGGCGGGTACCGCGATGTGGATGCCGACGCGGATGGTGTGTTCGTCGGGTAGCGTGACCGAGAGGGCGTCGTCGATTTCGATGGTGTGCGAGTCATCGACGGAGTAGGCCTCGACCTCGGCCCGCGGCAAGTTCGCACCGTAGGCGTCCACCTCGATAGGCGGCCAGTCGACGCCCTTGGGAAAGTGCTGCGACAGAAAGCGGTGGCGCATCAGGGCCAGCGTGTGCGGCCAGACGCCCAGTGACAGCAGCAGCTTTTCGGGGGCGACACCCAGTTGTTGCACGGCAGCGTCGAAGGCCTTCCATTCGGTGGTGTTCTTGTCGGGGCGGTCCAGAAAGCCGGCGGCCGCCTCGCGCAAGGCCTCGGGCAGTGCGCCGCGGACCAGGGCGTCGGTCCATTGCTGCTGCTGCTCGGCTTGCAGGCGTTTTTTCTCGATGGCGGCGAGGGCCGCCTTGAGGATATCGGGCGGCGCGGGGCGGTATGCGCCGCGTCCGCGTCGATGGAAATAGGCCGGCGCGGCGCCCAGGGTCATGATCAGCGCGGCTTTCTCGACCGCGTTGGGGGGGTGGCCGAAGTATTCCTCGGCCAGGGCGGCCGCCTCGAATTCCTCTTGGGGCGCGCACTCCCACAGGAAATCGATGTCCAGCTCGTCGGCCAGCGACTGGGCCTGTTCGAGCAGGGCGTCGGGGGACGGCTGCTCGAACTCGAACAGCACGGTGTTGCGCTTGATCTTGCTGCGCTTGCCCGAAGCCGACTCGACTTGCAGAGACGTGTCGGCTTCGAAAAAAATGGTTTCGGCTTTCAGTTTGCCGCTGTCTTCGTATAGGACGTGCATGATGGATGGTGAGTGGTGGGGCTGGCGGCGGGCTCAGGGGGTGCCGCTCGCCAGGGCGTCCAGCAGTTTGCCATGGATGCCGCCGAAGCTGCCGTTGCTCATGACCAGGACGTGGTCCCCGGGGCGGGCCGCCGCGCTCACCGCGGCCACCAGGGCGTCCAGGTCCGAACCCGACCAGGCGCGCGCGCCGAGGGGCGCCAGGACTTCGGTGGGGTTCCAGCCCAGGGCGTGCTTGCCCTCGGCCGCGCCGTGGCAGAACACCAGATCGGCCTGGGCCAGCGCGTCCGGCAGGCGCCTGGCCATGGCGCCGAGCTTCATCGTATTGGAGCGCGGTTCGATCACCGCCAGGATGCGGGCCGAGGGTCCGATGCGCCGCCGCAGGCCGTCGATGGTGGTCGCAATGGCGCTCGGGTGGTGCGCGAAATCGTCATAGACATGCACCCCGCGCGCCTCGCCCCGGTGTTCGAGGCGGCGGCGCACGCCTTGGAATGCGCACAGCGCGCGGATGCCGTCCTCGGGCGCGATACCGGCGTGTTGAGCCGCCGCCAGGGCCGCGAGCGCATTGGACTGGTTGTGTGTGCCGCTCAGCCGCCAGTCCAGTATGCCGATGTCCTGGTTCCGGTGGCGCACAAGGCAGCGTCCGGCGCCGTCCCCTTCGGGATGTGCCTGCCATTCCCCGTGCGCACCGAAGGTGTCGACGGGCGTCCAGCAGCCGCGCGCCAGCACGCGGTCGAGTGCCGGATCATCCGCTGGGCGGATGATCCGGCCGCCGGCCGGGACCGTGCGAACCAGGTGATGGAACTGGGTCTCGATCGCGTGCAGATCGGGAAAGATGTCGGCGTGGTCGTATTCGAGATTGTTGAGGATGGCGGTGCGCGGCCGATAGTGTACGAACTTCGAGCGCTTGTCGAAGAACGCCGTATCGTATTCGTCGGCCTCGATGACAAAATGCGATGCCGACGGATCGAAGCGCGCCGAGACCTCCAGGTCCGGTGCCACGCCGCCGATGAGAAAGCTCACGGGTCGCCCGGCATGCCGGAAGATCCACGCCAGCATCGAGCTGGTGGTGGTCTTGCCGTGGGTGCCGGCCACGGCCAGTACGTGCCGGCCGGCCAGAACGTGGTCCGCGAGCCACTGCGGGCCCGACGTGTAGGGCAGGCCGCGATCGAGGATGGCCTCCATCAGGGGGTTGCCTCGGGTCACGACATTGCCCACGATGTATAGGTCGGCGCCCAGCGCCAATTGATCGGCGTCGAAACCCTCGACCAGTTCGATGCCCTGTTCGCGCAGTTGGGTGCTCATGGGCGGGTAGACGCCGGCGTCGCAGCCGGTGACCGTATGGCCGGCCGAGCGCGCGATCAGCGCCAGTCCGCCCATGAACGTGCCGCAGATCCCCAGTATGTGTATGTGCATCGCGATCCTCCAAGCCGTATTGTACGGGCCCAATGCTATGATGGTCGGCGTGGTATCGAGTTTTGACGGGTGACGGCGTGGTCGGCAGGCGGGCATTCATACAAAGAGCGGGTCGATGGGCCCTGGGCGCCGGCATGGCCGTTGCCGGGATCCGCGCGGCGGCGTCTCTTCTCCCCGCGGATCCCTTCTTCGGACGGTCGTTCCAGGACCTGAACGGCGAGGACTTCCCGCTGTCGACGTTGGTTGGCCGGCCGGTGCTGGCCAATTTCTGGGCGAGCTGGTGCCCGCCCTGCGTGCGCGAGATGCCCGATCTCGACGCCCTCCATCGCGAGCATCCGGGCGTCGCCTTCGTCGGGCTGGCGGTCGATACACGAGCCAACGTCGAGCGTTTTGTGCAAAAGGTGCCGGTTTCGTATCCGGTGCTCCTCACCGGCACCCAAGGCATTCCGCTGATGCGCGAGCTGGGCAACAAAGGGGGCGGCCTGCCGTTCACGGCCTTGTTCGATGCTCGCGGGCGATCGGCGGGCGTGATCCTGGGCGAGGTCGATCCCGCCGACATTCGACGCCGGATCGCCGAGATACTTTAGGTTTCAAGACTTGGGATTTTTTGGCTGGCCATGCACGTTTCATGGACAAATCGACGGTTTTAGCGTAAAAAGACGCTTTGTCGGGGTGTCCAACCCCCAGAGGGCGGTCGCTCCGGCACCCCGCCCGACTGCAGATATTCTTGCGGCCGTCGCTCTATCCCGCCCCTTGGTCCGGGAGGCAGATCGACGGCGCATTTGTCTGTACCGTGCAGAATTCCGGTATCTGGTGGCCGCGCCTGTCGCGCGGCGACGTTCATGGGAACATATATGGATCTTAGAAAACTCAAGACACTGATCGACCTAGTGGCTGATTCCGGCATTGCCGAGCTCGAGATCACCGAGGGCGAAGGCAAGGTCAGAATCGTCAAGTTTTCCCAGGCGCCGCAACCCGTGGCCTATGCGCCGGCGCCTGTGCCGGCTGCGGTCGTCGCCCCGGCGGCGGAAGCGCCCGCGGCGGCGCCGGCTGCGGCTCCGGCCGTCCAGGGGCACCAAGTCAAGGCACCCATGGTGGGCACCTTCTATCGCGCGCCCAACCCCAATTCCGCGCCGTTCGTCGAGGTTGGCCAGGCCGTCAAAGAGGGCGAGCCGCTGTGCATCATCGAAGCCATGAAGCTGCTCAACGAGATCGAGGCCGACAAATCCGGCGTCATCAAGGAAATCCTCGTCGAAAATGGCGAGCCGGTCGAATATGGGCAACCGTTGTTTGTGATCGGTTGAGCCATGTTCGAAAAGATCCTCATCGCCAATCGCGGGGAAATCGCGCTGCGCATCCAGCGCGCCTGCCGTGAACTGGGCATCAAGACCGTCGTGGTCCACTCAGAGGCCGACCGGGAGGCCAAGTACGTGCGCCTGGCCGACGAATCCGTGTGCATCGGCCCCGCCCCCGCGCGCGACAGCTACCTCAGCATGCCGGCCCTGATCTCGGCGGCCGAGGTGACCGATGCCGAGGCCATCCATCCGGGCTACGGTTTTCTGTCCGAGAACGCCGATTTCGCCGAGCGCGTCGAGAAAAGCGGTTTCGTGTTCATCGGGCCGCGCCCCGAGAACATCCGCATCATGGGCGACAAGGTCAGCGCCAAGCAGGCCATGATCGCCGCCGGCGTGCCGGTGGTGCCCGGATCGGGTGGCGCGCTGCCGGACGATCCCGCCGAAATTCAGCGCGTCGCGGCCAAGGTCGGCTATCCGGTCATTATCAAGGCCGCGGGTGGCGGCGGCGGGCGCGGCATGCGGGTGGTGTACACCGAGGCGGCCCTGCTCAATGCGGTGGCCATGACCCGCGCCGAAGCCGGCGCGGCTTTCAACAACCCCGAGGTCTACCTAGAGAAGTTCCTCGAGAATCCGCGCCATATCGAGATCCAGGTGATGGCCGACGGCGAGGGCGAGGCCGTCTGGCTGGGCGAGCGCGACTGCTCGATGCAGCGCCGCCACCAAAAAATCATCGAGGAGGCGCCGGCGCCTGGCGTGGATCGCGCCTTGGTCACGCGCATCGGCGAGCGCTGCGTCGAGGCCTGCCGGACGATGCGGTATCGCGGCGCGGGCACCTTCGAATTCCTCTACGAGAACGGCGAATTCTTCTTCATCGAGATGAATACCCGTATTCAGGTCGAGCACACGATCACCGAGATGATCACTGGCATCGATTTGGTGCAGCAGCAGTTGCGCATCGCCGCGGGCGAGCCCTTCACCCTGCGTCAGCGCGACATCCACCTGCGCGGCCATGCGATCGAATGCCGTATCAATGCCGAGGATCCCTTCAAATTCACCCCCAGTCCGGGGCGCATCACCAACTGGCATACCCCAGGCGGTCCGGGCGTGCGCATGGACTCGCATGTGTTCAGTGGCTATACCGTGCCGCCGTACTATGATTCCATGGTCGCCAAGCTCATTACTTTCGGCGATGACCGCCACCAGGCTCTCATGCGCATGGACATCGCCCTGTCGGAGATGATCGTCGAGGGCATACAGACCAATATTCCCTTGCATCGCGAGTTGCTGCAGGACGCCAATTTCGTCCGCGGCGGAACCAGCATCCACTACCTCGAGCACAAGCTCTCGCAGCGGGCCTGAGGAGGCGTAGACAGATGCGAGAGCTCGTGCTGTGCTGCCCGGAGGCCCTGGCTGAAGCCTGGGCCGACGCCTTGCTCGCGGCCGGCGCCCTGGCCGTGTCGGTCGAGGATGCCGACGGCGACACCGAGCATGAGCAAGCACTGTTCGGTGAGCCTGGGACCGAGCCCGAGGTCCAGGCCTGGCGGCACAATCGTCTCGTGGCGCTCCTGCCCGATGGCCAGGACCCCGTCCAGATGGTGGCGGTGCTGGATGGGCCTGATGCCGGGGGCGCGCCGGCGCCGGCCATTGACTGGTCCGTGCGCGAGGTGCCCGACGAGGATTGGGTGCGCGTGACGCAATCCCAGTTCGGCCCTATCGCGGTGGGCGATCGGATATGGATCGTGCCGAGCTGGCATCGCGAGGATGCGGATTTGCCGGCGGCCGGCGCGGCCGACGGCAGCGTGCGCATCGAACTCGATCCCGGCCTGGCGTTCGGGACCGGCAGCCATCCGACCACGCACTTGTGCCTCGAATGGTTGTCCGATCATGTGGGCGGCGGGGAAACGGTTCTGGACTACGGCTGTGGCTCGGGGATTCTGGCAATTGCCGCCCGCCTGCTGGGCGCCGCACGCGTACATGCGGTCGACATCGACGAGCAGGCGGTACTGGCCACCGAGCGCAATGCGCAGGCCAATCACGTGCAGGTCGAGGCGTGGTTGCCCGACGGCCTGCCCGATGGAGGCTACCGGATCGTGGTCGCCAACATTCTGTCCAACCCCCTGAAGGTGCTGGCACCAATGCTGGCCAGCCGGGTCGAGTCCGGCGGCAGCCTCGTGCTGTCCGGGGTGCTTGAACGCCAGGCGGGCGAGGTGGCCGCCGCCTATGCGCCCTGGATGGCGCTCGAGGTCTGGCGTGCCCGCGACGGCTGGGTCTGCCTGACTGGGCGCAAGACGTAGGCGGCCGCCATGGATCTGACCACGCGCTGCCCGAGCTGCGGGACCGTATTCGACGCCAGCCTGCAGGAACTCCAGTTGCGCAAGGGCTACATACGCTGTGTGCAGTGCGCGCACATATTCGATGGTTATGCCGAGGTCGTGTCCGAGTCCGGATCGCAGGCGGTGGCGGCCGAACCCGCCCGAGCCGCCGCGCCACAGCCGCCCGCCGCAGAGCCTGCGCCGATCGCTGCCGCGCTGCCCGGCCCCCAGGTGTTCCGGGCCGGGCGCGCGAGCCGCGAGGAACCCCATTTCACGGTGGGCATCACCCCGGACGCCGGACGCGGCGACCCGTCCGCCGGCCCGCCCCTCGCTCCGTCCGTCGGCCGCGACCCCGAGGAAGGCGGCGCGCCGCGCGCCGAGCGGATCGTCATCGGCGAGGCCACGTTCGCGCCTCGGGGCGCTTCGCGCCCGGCGCCCTTCGTCGTCGAGCCACATCCCGTGCGAGCGGGCCGGGGCGGCTCCGCCGCGCCGCTGATGCGTGATGAGGACGAGGACGGCCCGCTCGCGCGGCTGGGCCGCGCGTTCATGATGCTGGTCGTGGGGCTTCTGGCCCTGCTGGCACTTGCGCAGACAGTCTACATTTATCGATCGCAGATCGCCCTGGCGTTCCCGGCCTTGCGGCCGGCCATCGAGCGCGCGTGCGCGCCTTTGCGATGCCAGGTGCCCTATGCGCGTGACTTGTCGCACCTGAGTATCTCTGGATCGGCGCTGCGGGCCGACGCGCAGGCGCCGAACGCGGCGACGGCCGATGCCGCGCACGAAACGGAACGCCGCTTTACCTTGAACGTGACCTTGCGCAACCTGGGCGAACGGCCGCAGGAATGGCCGACCCTCGTGCTCGATCTCAACGATGCCTCGGGGACTCGGCTGGTGCGCCGCAATCTCGCGCCTCGCGATTATCTGACCCCCGAGCAACTTGCGGGGCCTTTCGCCGCGCATGGTGATATTCTCGTGCGCGTGCCCCTGACGGTGACCGGTGTCCAGGTCAACGGCTACCAACTCGATCTCTTCTATCCCTGAGGAACCCCATGTCCAAGGAAGTCCTGATTTGCGGCTCGATCGCATTCGATACGATCGCCGTATTCGAAGGCCGGTTCAAGGATCACATCCTGGCCGATAATATCCAGTCCCTGAGCGTGTCGTTCTTCGTCCCGAGTCTGCGCAAGGAGTTCGGCGGCTGCGCCGGCAACATCGCCTACAACCTGCGCCTGCTGGGCGGGCAGCCCGTGCCGGTGGGCACGGTGGGCATGGATGCCGACGACTACCTCCAGCGCTTGCGCGGCCTGGGCATCGATACCCGGCTGGTGCGCGTGCTGCCCGATGCCTACACGCCGCAGTGCTTCATCACCACCGATCTGGACAACAACCAGATCACCTCCTTTCATCCGGGGGCGATGCTGCGTTCGGCGGAAAACGATTTCGGCGACGAGTCCTGCGCCTGGGCGATCATTTCGCCAGACGCCAAGGACGGCATGTTCGCCCATGCGCGGCGCCTGCATGCCAAAGGCATCCCCTTCATTTTCGACCTGGGCCAGGCGATGCCGCTTTTCGACGGCGATGAGCTGCGCGAGATGATCGGCATGGCCAGCATCCTGACGGCCAACGACTACGAGGCCAGCGTGATCGAGCAGCGCGTGGGTGCCCCCATCGAGCGGATCGCCGAGGGGCTGAAGGCCGCCGTCGTGACGCGCGGCGCCCAAGGGGCATCGCTGTACGAGGGCGGGGTGCGCGTCGATATCGCCTCCGTGCCGGTGAGCGATCCCGTGGATCCGACGGGCTGCGGCGACGCGCACCGCGCCGGCCTGCTGTACGGCCTGGTCGAAGGCTGGACGCTGCGCGATGCCTGCTGCTTGGCGAACATCATGGGGGGCCTTAAAATCGCCTCGAAAGGACCCCAGAACCACCAGCCGGCCCGCGGCGATATCGCGGCGGCGTTGCGGTCGAACTACGGCGTCGACGCCCCCGGGCTATCCTAAGCATTGGCCACACAGACGTTTTTGTCCCATTCGATTCAGGAGCTATCGTCATGCAAACCATGAACACAACCTCTGCGCGCGTGCGGGCGCTGCGCGGGCTGGCGGTGGCCAGCGTGGTTGCGTCGCTCGCCGTGCTGGCGGGCTGCGCAAACCACAGCGCCTCCAGTTCCGCCTATACCTACGGCCAGGCTCAACAAGAGCAGATCGTGCGCTACGGCACCGTGGTCTCGGTGCGTCCGGTCACGATCCAGACCGACAAGACCTCGGGTGTCGGCATGGTGGCCGGCGCCGCCGTGGGCGGCGTAGCCGGCAGCACCATCGGCGGTGGCACGGGACAGATCCTCGCCTCGATGGGCGGTGCCATCCTGGGCGGCCTCGCCGGCAACGCGATCGAGAACGCAGCCAGCAAAACCAAGGGCCTCGAGATCACGGTGCGTCTGGACAATGGCGAGACCCGGGTGATCGCCCAGGCGGACGATGTACGGCTCGCGTCCGGACAGCGAGTACAGGTCATCAGCGGCGGTGGGCCCAGCCGCGTCGTGCCGATGTGATTGGCGCGCGTGGCTACGCGCCGCGCGCCATTGCAACTGCGGCGCCCCTCGGGGCGCCGCATGCGTTTCCAGGGCACGTGGACCTATAGTCCGAAAGCCGAGAAGGCCAGGTGCTGCACCACCATCATGGCGATCTGGGCGATCACCAGCAGGACCAGGGGCGAGAGGTCCAGACCTCCCATGCGAGGCAGGGCGCGGCGAATGGGATCGAGCAGCGGTGCGGTGAGGGTATAGAGCACCGGCATGACCGGCGACAGCGGGTTGATCCACGACAGCACGGCCTGGATCAGAGTCATCCAAACGATCACGTTGAAGAACCACTTGAGCGCGGTCAGCACGGCCGCCAGCATGGCGGGCACGATCATTCCAACCGGTGGCAGGCTGCCTGCTGAGAGGATGAATCCGCTCAGCAGCAGGTAGATCAGCGCGGTCAACCAGCAGGCGAGGATGCAGGGCCAGTCGAAGCGACCGGTCGCTGGGATCACCTTGCGCAGCGGTTGGACGAGCCAATCGGAGACCCGCAGGATGGCCTGAGAGTAAGGGTTGAAAGGGTGCAGGCGGATGGCATACATCCAGGCGCGCAGGATGAGTGCGATGCCGAACAGGGAAAAGACAATGTCGATCAGGAACAGCAGGATGTCACGAAACATGAGGGGTCGCTCGCGGGCCTTTTGTAATCGCCCATTTTCGCATCAATGAAAAAGGCCCGGCAAGTCGATTGCCGGGCCTGGGTATCGAGCTCCGCGCGCAGCCCCGTCCTTGAGACCGGGACCGCGACGCGTGTCAGGGACGGTTGGCGGTTGGGAACGGCCAGGAGTTGGCCGGGTTCGAATCGGTGCGCGCTTCGGGTGCCGGGGTCTCGGGTTTGGCGGCGGCCTTCTTGGGCGCAGCCTTGCGGGCCGGGGCAGGCTTGGCGGCGGGTTTCTTGGCGGCAGCCTTTTTTGCTGGCGCCTTCTTGGCCGGTGCCTTTTTGGCGACAGTCTTTTTGGCGGCAGTCTTTTTGGCTGCGACCTTTTTTGCCGGCGCCTTTTTCACAGCGGCCTTTTTGGCGGGGGCCTTTTTCACAGCCGCCTTTTTTGCCGGCGCTTTTTTGGCAACGACCTTCTTGGCGACTACTTTTTTGGCGGCTGCTTTTTTAGCGACTGCCTTTTTGGCGACTGCCTTTTTGGCGACTGCTTTTTTAGCGACTGCTTTTTTGACCGGCGCTTTCTTTACGACCGCCTTTTTGGCGACGGTCTTTTTGGTGGCTGCCTTTTTGGTGGCGGCCGCCTTGCTCACTGCTTTCTTGGCGGTTTTCTTGTCCTCGGATTTACTGCTGGATTTTGCGGGTGCAGCTTTCTTGGCCGGCTTGGCGGAGGCCTTTTTGGCGGTTGCCATAGTCATGCTCCTTGAGGTCGAAAGTGAACGTCCACCCATTTGATATGGCCCCCACCGTTGGCGCGGCCCATCTCAAATGGCGCAGGCGTGCGATGGTGATGTCGCACGCCTTAGAGTCTAACGTAAGCAATCAATCTATTCCAAGCATTATTCCCAGCTCAGTGCACCACCGGTTTGATATTCGATGACTCGTGTCTCGAAAAAGTTGCGTTCCTTTTTCAGGTCGATCATTTCGGCCATCCACGGGAACGGGTTTTCCTCGTTGGGGAACAGCGCTTCGAGGCCGATCTGCTGGCTGCGTCGGTTGGCGATGAAGCGCAGGTAGGACTTGAACATCGAGGCGTTCAGGCCGAGCACACCGCGCGGCATGGTGTCCTCGGCATAGGCGTACTCCAGGTCGACAGCCTTGAGGAACATGTCTTTGATCTCGGCGCGGAATGCCGGCGTCCATAGATGCGGGTTCTCGAGTTTGATCGTATTGATCAGGTCGATGCCGAAATTGCAGTGCATGGATTCGTCGCGCAGGATGTACATGTACTGCTCGGCGGCGCCGGTCATCTTGTTCTGGCGGCCGAGCGCGAGTATCTGCGTGAAGCCGACATAGAAGAACAATCCCTCCATCAGGCAGGCAAAGGCAATCAGCGAACGCAGCAGGGTCTGGTCCGCCTCGGGCGTACCGGTCTTGAAATCGGGATCGGCGATCGCGTCGATGAAGGGCAGCAGGAATTCGTCTTTGGCGCGGATCGAGGGGACCTCGTTGTAGGCGTTGAAGATCTCGCCCTCGTCCAGATCGAGGCTCTCGACGATGTACTGGTAGGCGTGGGTGTGGATCGCCTCCTCGAAAGCCTGGCGCAGCAGGAACTGGCGGCACTCGGGCGCGGTGATGTGGCGGTACGTTCCCAGCACGATGTTGTTGGCCGCCAGCGAGTCGGCGGTCACGAAGAACCCGAGGTTGCGCTTGACGATTCGGCGTTCGTCTTCGGTCAGGCCATCGGGGTTCTTCCAGAGGGCGATATCGCGGGACATATTGATTTCCTGCGGCATCCAGTGGTTGGCGCAGGTGGCGAGATATTTTTCCCAGGCCCACTTGTACTTGAAGGGCACCAGTTGGTTGACGTCGGTGGTGCCGTTGATGATGCGCTTGTCGGCGGCGCGCACGCGCCCGCCATCGCCTGAGGACGATACGCTCGCCTTTGGCGCGTGGGTGGCCGGCGCGCCGGCCATTGGGGCGGGTGCGCGGGCCGGGGTTGGGGTGTCTTCGAAACTCAACATGATGGGACTCCTTTGTACGTTCTATGGAGGCGCCTTACTGGCACGCCTCGCATTCTTCGAAACCTTCGTCGCCCGGGCGCATCGTGCAGACCGCGCCGACGATTTCGGCCTCGGGTAATTGGATAGGGGCGGAGGCCGCCAGGCCGCCGGACGAGCCCTGGCTCGAGACCGCGTTCAGTTCGCCGCCGCGGCCGGTGGATTTCTCGGCGTTGGTGGCGCTGCTCGAGCGCAGGTAGTAGGTGGTCTTCAGGCCGCGGATCCAGGCGAGCTTGTAGGTCTCGTCGAGCTTCTTGCCCGAGACGCCGGCCATGAATATATTGAGCGACTGCGCCTGGTCGATCCATTTCTGGCGCCGCGCGGCGCACTCCACCACCCATTGGGGTTCGACCTCGAAAGCGGTGGCGTATAGCGCGCGCAGTTCCTGCGGGACGCGGTCGATGCGCGCCAGGCTACCATCGAAGTACTTCAGGTCCGCGACCATGACTTCGTCCCACAGGCCGCGCGCTTTGAGGTCGCGCACCAGGTAGTCGTTGACCACGGTGAACTCGCCCGACAGGTTGGACTTGACGTACAGGTTGCGGTAGGTCGGCTCGATGCAGGGGGACACGCCGATGATGTTGGCGATGGTCGCGGTCGGCGCGATGGCCACGCAATTCGAGTTGCGCATGCCGTTGACGCGAATCTGCTCGCGCAGGCCGGTCCAGTCCATGCGGCTGGACATGTCGATCTCGACGTGGCCGCCGCGCTCCTCGCGCAGCAGGTCCAGCGTGTCCTGCGGCAGGATGCCGCGGTCCCACAGCGAGCCGGTATAGCTTTCGTAGCGGCCGCGCTCGGCGGCCAGGCCGCTGGAGGCCGAGTAGGCGTAATAGCAGACGGCCTCGGTCGATTCGTCGGCGAACGCGATGGCCTCCTGCGAGGCGAAGGGAATGCGCATCTTGAGCAGGCAGTCCTGGAAGCCCATGATCCCCAGGCCCACGGGACGATGGCGCAGGTTCGAGTTGCGCGCCTTGGGCACCGCGTAGTAGTTGATGTCGATGACGTTGTCGAGCATGCGCATCGCGGTGGCGATGGTCTTGCGCAACTTGTCGTGGTCGATGGCCAGGCTGCCGTCCGCGGCCTCTTTGATGTGGGCGACCAGGTTGACCGAGCCGAGGTTGCACACGGCGATTTCGGTGTCGCTGGTGTTCAAGGTGATCTCGGTGCACAGGTTCGAGCTATGCACCACGCCCACGTGCTGTTGCGGCGAGCGGATATTGCAAGGGTCCTTGAAGGTGAGCCAGGGATGCCCGGTCTCGAACAGCATGGACAGCATCTTGCGCCACAGCGTCATGGCGGGGATTTTCTTGTAGAGCGTGAGCTCGCCACTGGCGACTTTGCGCTCGTAGCCAACGTAGGCCTGCTCGAAGGCGCGGCCCACCTTGTCGTGCAGGTCGGGTGCGTCCGAGGGCGATAACAGCGTCCATTCGCCGTTCTCGATGACGCGTTTCATGAACAGGTCGGGGATCCAGTTGGCGGTATTCATGTCGTGGGTGCGGCGCCGCTCGTCGCCGGTGTTCTTGCGCAATTCGAGGAATTCCTCGATGTCCAGGTGCCAGGTCTCGAGGTAGGCGCAGACCGCGCCTTTGCGCTTGCCGCCCTGGTTGACCGCCAGGGCCGTGTCGTTGACGACCTTGAGGAAGGGAACCACGCCCTGGCTCTCGCCGTTGGTGCCTTTGATGTGGCTGCGCAGCGCGCGCACCGGCGTCCAGTCGTTGCCCAGGCCGCCGGCGTACTTGGCGAGCAAGGCGTTTTCCTTGATCGCATCGTAGATGCCCGAGAGATCGTCGGAGACGGTGGTCAGGTAGCAGGAGGACAACTGCGAGTGCAGGGTGCCGCTGTTGAACAGCGTCGGCGTCGAACTCATGAAGTCGAACGAAGACAGCACCTGGTAGAACTCGATGGCGCGCTCTTCGCGGTGGATCTCATTGAGCGCCAGTCCCATGGCCACGCGCATGAAGAAGATCTGCGGCAGCTCGATGCGCCGGCCGCGGACGTGCAGGAAGTAGCGGTCGTACAGGGTCTGCAGGCCCAGGTAGTTGAATTGCTCGTCGCGTGACGCGTCCAGGGCCTGCGCCAGGCGCGGCAGGTCGAACAAGGCGAGCTCGCGGTTCAGCAGCTCGGCCTCGATGCCGAGCTTGATGAACGTCGGGAAGTATTCGGCGTAGCGCGTGGCCATGTCGGCCTGCAGGCATTCCTGGCCGAGGACCTCTTTGCGGATCGTGTGCAGCAGCAGGCGCGCGGTGACCTGGCTGTAGGAGGGGTCGGTCTCGACACGGGCGCGCGCGGCCAGGATGGCGGACTTGTGGACCTCATCGACCGGCACGCCTTCATAGAGGTTCTTGACCGTTTCCTGCAGGATGCCATCGACGTCGATATCGTGGGGCAGGTTGTGGGCGGCCTCCTCGATGGTCTTGCGCAGCAGCGCCATGTCGAGCGGGCGCCGGGTGTCGCCATCCTGTACCGAGAGCGTGGCGGCCGGCGCCACGGGGGCCTGAGCGGCGAGCTCTTGTTGGCGCGCCTGGGCGCGTTTTTCACGGTACAGCACATAGGCGCGCGCCACGTCGTGCTCGCCCGAGCGCATCAGCGCGAGCTCGACCTGGTCCTGGACTTCCTCGATATGGAAGGTGCCGCCGCCCGGACGGTTGCGCACCAGGGCGCCGACGACGTGTCCCGTGAGGGATTCGACCAGTTCGCGCACGCGCGCCGAGGCGGCGCTCTGTCCGCCGTGCACGGCGAGGAAGGCCTTGGTCATGGCCACCGCGATCTTGCTCGGCTCGAACCCCACCACCGCGCCATTGCGCCGCATGATGTGGAAACTCTGCCATTGACCACTTTCGGTGGCGCCTTCCAGGGCGGCCGGCGAGTGCGCGAGGGACCGTGAGGAAGGGGTGTCCTGTTCGGCGAGATAAGAGCTGTGCATGGGATCTCCTGACGATCGGATGTCAGCGGCAAGGGCCGGGATCCGGCGTGCCGCAGAACAAAAAAGGGGTGGAAACGGGCTATCTTTCTGTTTTTGTTGGGTAAGCAGCAGCCTGCTGGGCACTACAACATATAGTGGTGTTGAGTGTGTCGCCCACAAATTGTAGTAGGGGAATTGAGGGGGATCAAGCGCTGCGCCTGGTGGGTTCCCTCAATTCCTGGCCCTTGACCCTGTCGAGCTTGTGGACAACTGCGCGTGGCCCGCATGCCGTGGGCTCTTCAGCGATTTTGAAACCAATTGTTCAGGGGGGTGGTAGTGGCCCGCCCATCCCGTCGCGGGTCGCCGCGCCGGCCCTGGACGCTACCAGTGCAGGTAGAACATGGCCTTGGCGAGGAACACGATCAGCACGACGTGACAGAACACGCTCAGGTGGATTCGCTGGAAATGCCGGGTTTTGAGGCGGCCGGTGCCGCCCAAGGTGATGGCGGTGATGAAGTGGACGAGCACGCTCGCCGCCAGGAGGATCTTGAGCCACAGCAAGGTGGCGAAGGCGCTGGCGAAGGGATGCGCCAACTCGGCGCGGTAGGACCAGGCCATGCCGATACCAGCGCCGAACAGGATCAGGATGACGAAGGGCATGAAGCGCCGGGCGCGGCGGCCGATGGCGAGCTCGACGTCGCGCATGGTCTCGCGGCCCAGGGGCTTGCGGATGCCCTCGAGAATCAGCACCTCGAAGAACACCGTGCCCACGAACAGGATCGCCGCAAAAAGATGCAGGGTGAGGAGGAGTGGGTGGCTCATAGTGGTTAGAATGGTCGTCTGGCGGGCGGGGGCGTCCTTGCGTTCGATTGTAGGGCGCCCGCTGTCCATGCGGCGGATGACCCCTGGCGCGCCACGGTCTTCGAATGACATTTGTCATGGATGGGAACCAAGAAATGCGGCTTATTCCGATTCGTATCCTGGGGATATGCCTGGCGGCGGCCGGGCTCGCGGCATGCGCGCCGACCGGGCCGGCGCGCAAGGCCGAGCCGGCCGTTCCGCAGTGCCAGGCGGCGGCGGCCGGCGATGCCATGGTCGGGAATTGGCTGAGCGTGGCAAGCCAGCGGGGGGTGGCCGGCGCCCTCCGGACGCTCTATACCCTCAATCCCGACGGCACCATGGTCTATGTGCAGCAGATCAAGCGTCCGCGCGCGCCCTCGCAGGGCCTGCACGAGAGCGGCTGCTGGCATCGCGAGGGCACGGCGCTGGTCTTGCGCACGATCCTGTCCAATGGTTCGCCCGTGAATCTCGACGATCCGATCTACACCAATCGCTATGAGGTCCAGCGCGCCGACGCCACGACCCTGCGCATGCAGGGCGTGGACGGCACAGTGGATGCCCGGCGCATGTCGCCGGGTTACCGCCTGCCGTTCTAGAGCACGGAGGTCAGGCGGCCCAGGACGGTTTCGCGGCCCAGCAGGGCCAGGACTGCGCCGATCGAGGGCGTGTGCTTGACGCCGGTGGCGGCAACCCGCAGAGGGATGGCGAGCTTGGGCATTTTGACGCCGTGCGCCTGTAGCATGTCCTTGATCAGCGCATCGAGCGCCGCCTCGGTCCAGTCGGGCAAGCCGCTGGCGCGTGCCGCGAAATCTGCGATCAGGGCGCGGGCGGCGGCGTCCAGGACCTCGGCTCGCACGGTGTCGTCGGCCGGCTGGTGGGGGCCACAGAACAGCATGGCGCCCTCTGCGAGCTGTTCGAGGGTTTCGCTGCGGTCCTTGAGCAGGTCCATGACCGCCGCCAGGTCGATGGCCGCCGCGTCGCCGCCGCGGCGCCGGATCCGCGGCGCCACGCGCGCGGCCAGGTCCTCGTTCGAGGATTGCCGGATCGCGTGGGCGTTGACCCAGTTGAGCTTTTTGGGGTCCCATTGAGCCGCCGAGCGACTGAGGTTGCGCGGGTCGAACCACTCGACGAACTGTTCACGGGAAAATAATTCGTCGTTGCCGTGGCTCCAGCCTAGCCGCGCCAGGTAGTTCACCATCGCCTCGGGCAGATAGCCGAGCGCGTCATATTCCATCACGCTGACCGCGCCGTGGCGCTTGGAGAGCTTTTCGCCGTCGGGGCCCAGGATCATGGGCACGTGGCCGTAGCGCGGCGGCTCGGCGCCCAGGGCGCGCAGGATGTTGATCTGGCGCGGCGTATTGTTCACATGATCGTCGCCCCGGATCACATGGGTGATGCGCATGTCCCAG
Source organism: Castellaniella sp. GW247-6E4 (assembly GCF_040276065.1). Taxonomy (NCBI): domain Bacteria; kingdom Pseudomonadati; phylum Pseudomonadota; class Betaproteobacteria; order Burkholderiales; family Alcaligenaceae; genus Castellaniella; species Castellaniella sp. GW247-6E4. The sequence continues at coordinate 82,252 of NZ_JBELOI010000012.1, forward strand.
TCGTCGACCACCACGCAGAAGTTGTAGGTGGGCGTGCCATCGGGCCGGGCGATGATCAAGTCGTCGAGCTCGGCGTTGTCGAAGCTGATCGGGCCCTTGACCAGGTCGTCCCAGTGCGTGGCGCCCTCCAAGGGGCTGCGGAAGCGCACCACCGGGCGTGCGCCCGGCGGCACGGGCGGCAGGGCCTTGCCGGGTTCCGGGCGCCAGGTGCCGTCGTAGCGCGGTTTGGCGCCGATCAACCGGGCCCGCTCGCGCATGGCCTCGACCTCTGCGGGGGTGCTGTAGCAGCGGTAGGCCGTGCCTTCGTCCAGCATCCGGGCGATGACTTCGCGATAGCGGTCCATCCGCCGCATCTGGTAGAAAGGACCCTCGTCGGGGTCGAGGCCCAGCCAGGCCATGCCGTCGAGGATGGCCTGCACGGCCTCGGGGGTCGAGCGCTCGAGGTCAGTGTCCTCGATCCGCAGCACGAATGTGCCCCCGAAGTGGCGGGCGAAAGCCCAGGAAAACAGCGCGGTGCGCGCGCCGCCGAGGTGCAGGTAGCCGGTGGGCGAGGGTGCGAATCGGGTGCGCACGGCATTTGTATGGGACGCGGTCATGGTGTCGGGTCGGGCGGCCGGGGCAAAGGTTTCCCGCGCGCCGTGGGTTGGAGTCAAAGCGCTATTTTAAAGTACAGTTGAAGTCTTGCTCCGGGCCATATTTTCAGGTTTCCATGTTGCGTCATCGTTTGGCCGCCTTGTTCGAGCCGCGCTCCGTGCTGGTCGTCAGTGCGCACGAGCTTCCCGTCGTGGGCCGAACGCCCGCGCATCTGCGCGGGCGGATCGCTGACGTCAGGGTCGATGCCTCGGGCGGATTCCGCATGCCCGGGCGCCTCGAGTACCTCGAGCCCGGGCAGCGCCCCGACCTGGCTTTGCTGTGTGTCGACCCCGCCCATCTGCCGGCCATCCTGGACGCGCTACGCGGGTTGCGGCCGCGCGCCCTGGTGCTGCTGCCTCACGAAACGCCGTCGCGCGATCCGGTGGAAACACGCGTGTATTGCCAGAGCTGGGGCCGGATGAACGACTGCCTGGTGCTCGGCCCGGGGGCGCTGGGCGTACAGCGCCCGCACCTGAATCTGAACCTCAGCCTCGAGGCCGAGACGGCTCCGGCCGGGCGCGTCGCACTGGTGGCGCAGTCGCGCATGGTGCCCGCCGCGGTGCTGGATTGGGCAGGCGATATTCAGCTCGGATTCTCGGCCGTGGTATCAGCGGGCGACGAGGCCGGGGTGGCGGTGGCCGAGGTCCTGGAATATCTGGCCATGGACCCGCGCACCGACAGCATGGTGCTATATCTCGAAGAGGCCGACTCCTCGCGCCGGTTCACCAGCGCGCTGAACGCCGCCGCCAGCGTCAAGCCCGTCATCGTGCTCAAGGTCGGCCGCCAGGCCGGCCCAGGCGGGGCGTCGCTGGCCAGCGACGCGGTGTTCAGCGCCTTGCTGCGGCGCACGGGCGCGGTGAGGATCCAGTTCTTCGTTCAGTTGTTCTCGGCGCTCAAGGTTCTGGTCCACTGCCCGCGCCACCGTGGTCGGCGCATCGCCATTGCCTCGAATGGCCACGGCGCGGCGCACCTGGCGCTGGATGTGATCGGCCTGGGTGGTCCCGTGACCCGGGCGGAGCTGAGCGGCCAGACCCGCAAGGACCTGGCCGCCCTGTTCGAGCCCGGCGCGGCGGTGGACAATCCGGTGGTCAGCCATGCGCCCCTGAGCCCGGAGCACATGCGCCGGATGCTCGGCCTGCTGGTCGCCGATGCCGGCGTCGATGGCGTGCTGGTCCTGATTGCGCCCGACAGGCTCTCGGACATGGAGCCGGTCACCGATGTCCTGGCCGAATTCTCGGCCAGCGCCCACAAGCCGATCATCTGCTGCTTCATGGGGGACGCCTCGATGCGTCCCTTGCGTCGTCGCCTGGACCTGGTGGGGCTGCCGGCCTTTCGCACGCCGGAGTCGGCGGCCAACGCCTTTGGCATCCTGGCCTCTTATCAGTACAACCAGACCCTGGCCCAGCAGACCCTGCCGCCCGAGATGCTCACCCGCCTGCCGCGCCTGGACGAGGCGCGCGCGCTGTTGGCCGATGCGCGCATGAGCGGCCGCACCCGGCTCGATGCGCAGGCCTGCCGCTGGCTGTTCGACTGCTTCGATATCCCCGTCGTCCCGCGCGGCCGCCCGCCGGCGCAGGCGGACGTGGACGGTCTGCCGATGGCGATTCACATTCACCAGGATGTGCGTTTTGGCCCCTATATTCAGTTCGGACCCGGCGGACAACTGGCTCAGATCGCCAATCCGAACCGCGAGATCGAGCTGCCTCCGCTGAACAATTACCTGGCCCGCCAGTTGATCCAGCGCGGCAAGTTTTGGAGCCGCGCCCTCTCGCGCACCCTGAGTCCGGCGGTCTTCGAGCAGTTGCGCGAGACCCTCGAGCGAATCTCCGAGATCGCCAGCGAGATGCCCGGCATCCGCCGCCTGACCATCGATCCCCTGTGGGCTGACGACACGGCGCTGTATGCCGAGGCCATCGAGGTGGAGCTCGATGTCCGTGACGATGGCGAGCGGCCCGAAAACCGTGCCTACCGGCACATGGCCATCCATCCCTATCCCCGGCGCCTGGTGCGCGCGATGCAGTTCGAGGATGGGCAGGAGTGGCTGCTGCGGCCGATCCGTCCAGAGGACGCCGTGCTGTTGCAGGAATTCGTCCGTGGCCTGTCGGACGAATCACGCTACATGCGCTTTGTCTCGATGCTGCGCGAGCTCACGCCGCGCATGCTGGCGCGCTATACCCGCATCGACTACGACCGCGAGCTGGCTTTCGTTGCCACGATCCAGGTTTCCAATCCCGAAAACCGGGGCTTGTTGCGCGAGCGCATCATTGGCTTTTCGCACTATCTGCGCAATGCCGACGGGCTGGGGGCCGAGTACGCCCTGGTGATCGCCGACGATTGGCAGCGTCGGGGCCTGGGCCAGGAATTGATGCGCGGCCTGATCCGGGCGGCGCGTCGCCAGGGCCTGAGCTACATCGATGGCGTCGTCCTCGCCACCAACCGGTCGATGCTCGGCCTGATGGCGCGCCTGGGCTTTCGCAATGACCCCGACGCGGACGATCCGGGCATGCGTCGGGTCTGGCTCGACCTCAAGGGGGCGGGATCGAGGGACGGCTGAGCCGCGGCCCGAACGGCCGGCAGTTCAGTCCGCGCGGTCGAGCGCCAGGACCCGCGCGAGGAAATCGCGGATGTCGGCGATTTCCTGCGGATGGACCGAATGAGGCATGGGGTAGGTATGCCATTCGGGGGCATAGCCCAGGTCGCGCAGGATGTCGCGACCGGCTTCCCCGCGCGACAGCTCGACGACGGGATCCATGGTCCCGTGCGCCATGAACAGTGGCACCTCGGCGTTGGCGGGGTGTCGTTCGGTGGCGGTGGTGTTGCGCAGTGGCAGGTAGCCCGATAGTCCGATGATGCCCGCCAGGGGCTGGTCCATGCGCAGGCCCGTGTACAGGGCCATGGCGCAGCCTTGCGAAAAACCCGCCAGGACGATCCGGTCGCTGGAGATGCCGCGATCGAGCTCGCGGGCCACGAGTTCCATGATGGCGTGGCGCGACGCACGGATGCCATCGATATCCTCGCGGGCGTCCGGGCCGAAGGCGACGATGTCATACCAGGCCCGCATTGGCATCCCCTGGTTGATGGTCACGGGGCGCACCGGGGCATGTGGAAAGAGGTAGCGCACGGGGGGGATGGCGGGCGCTTCGAGCTCGGGCACGATGGACAGGAAATCATTGCCGTCGGCACCCAGTCCGTGCATCCAGATTACGGCGTGCCGAGGCTCGGGGCCGGTTTCGTGCTCGACGCAGTCCAGCAGTTCGGTCATAGTCTGTCATCCTGATTTCAGGGGGCTTCGGGCGTGGGCGTCCCGTCGCCGAAGTCCAGTTGCTTGAGGGTCTGAAAGAGCGCGCGGTAGTGCTTGCGCGCCGGTTCGCGGCCTTCGGGCAGGGCCTCGTTTTGCTGCAATTCCTTGCGAGCGGCCCGGATCTGCGCGCGCAGGGCCTGGGCGTCCAGCGCCGGGAACCGGGCGATCACGGCGGTCAGCGCGGTGTCGTCCGCGATGAGCTGGTCGCGCAGCGCCTCCAGGCGCTGCATGGCGCGCGCCTGCTCGCGCGAGCCGCTTTCCCACAGGTCCAGCTGTGCGCGCAAGGCGTCGGCGTCGGCCTGGCGCATGAGCTTGCCCACGTAGTGGATTTGTCGGCGTCGGCCCTCGTGGCTGTGGATGCGCTGCGCCAGGGCGATGGCGTCGCGCAGGGGCTCGTCGAGGTCCAGCTTGGCCAGGCGCGCGGCCGGCAGATCCACCAGGCGCCGGCCCAGCGCCAGCAGGGCATGCATGTCGCGCTTGACCTGGGACTTGCTGGGACGATCGTGCGCGAGGGGGGCGGCGGCCTCTTGGGTTTCGTCCATGGGGATGGGCATAAAATAATCGTTGATCGACTATGATAACCGTCCGGCGAGCAGGTCGCCGCCGGACCACCGCAGGATGCACGCATGAACGAGAACGCCGAGGTCCTCCTGGACATTCCCACGCAGCAAGGCGTGTTTCGCCAATTGGTGACTGATGCTTTGGGCTATGCCCGCGAGGCGGGCGCCACCGATGCCGCAGTCGAAGTGTCCGAGAGTCAGGGCCTGTCGGTCGCCGTGCGCCAGTGCGCGATCGAGACCATCGAGCAGACGCGCGACCGCTCCCTGGCGGTGACCGTGTTCGCGGGCAATCGCCGGGGCTCTGCCTCGACCTCCGATTTTTCGGTCGAGGCCTTGCGCAGGACGGTCGATGCCGCCTGGCATATCGCGCGCTACACCGCCGAGGATTCAGCCGCGGGCCTGCCCGAAGAGGATCTGCTGGCCCTGAATTACCCCGATCTCGACCTGCACGAGCCCTGGGCCATCGACCCGCGCGAGGCCGCGCGCCTGGCGATTCGAGCCGAGCGCGCCGCGCTGGCGGTCAGCCCCCGGATCACCAATACCGAGGGGGCCTCCCTGGACACCATGGAGGGGCATTTCATCTTGGGAAATTCGCGCGGGTTCCTGGGCGGATACCCCTATTCGCGTCACAGCCTGTCGGTGGCGCCGATCGCCGGACAGGGATCGGGGATGCAGCGCGATTACTGGTACACCTCGGCGCGCCGGCCGGCCGACTTGGCCGACCCCGTGCGTGTGGGCCGTTATGCCGCCGAGCGCGCGTTGTCGCGCCTGTCGGCGCGGCCGGTGCGCACCGGCCATTTTCCGGTGTTGTTCGAGGCGCCGTTGGCCGTTGGCCTGCTGGGGGCGTTGACCCAGGCCGCCAGCGGCGGCGCCCTCTACCGCAAGGCCAGTTTTCTGGTCGATGCCCTGGGCAAGCCGGTGTTCGCCGATCACCTGGACGTTATCGAGAACCCCTACATCCCGGGCGCCCAGGGCAGTTCGCCCTTCGATGGCGAGGGGGTGCGCCCGCAGGCCCGCCGAGTCGTGGGCGCGGGCGTGCTCGAGGGCTATTTCCTGTCCAGCTACACGGCGCGCAAGCTCGGCATGCGTACGACGGGGAATGCGGGCGGCTCGCACAATCTGAGCTTGCGCTCGCGCCTGACGCGGCCTGACGACACCTTGGAGGCCATGCTGCGCAAGATGGACACGGGCTTTCTGGTGACTGAGCTCATCGGCCAGGGCGTGAACTACGTCACGGGCGATTATTCCCGGGGCGCTTTCGGGTATTGGGTTCAAGGCGGGCGCATCCAGCACGCCGTCGATGAGGTCACCATCGCCGGCAATCTGGCCGACATGTTCCGCCGGATTGTTGCGGTGGGCGCCGATGTCTATGGGCGGGGCGCAAAATCCACAGGGTCCGTGCTGATCGAACGCATGGCCATTGCCGGCCGCTGAGGCGGCCCGCGCGGCCCGGGGGCACTGCGCGCTGCCGGGTACACGCGCATGCGCGCGGGGTGTAATATCGGGGCCACTGCACGAAAAATCGACAGTTTGTATCATCCCCAACGAGACCCCAAAAGGAGATCACCCACTATGCAGCGTCGCTCATTCCTCAAAAAGGCCGGCCTCGGCGCAGTCGCCGGATCGGCGGCCGTCGCGGCCCCCGTGTTCGCGCAGGGCACCCCCCAGATCAACTGGAAGATGACCTCCACCTACGGCCCGCAACAGACCGCGCTGTTTCCGACGGCACAGATGTTCTGCGAGTTGATCAAGGAGGCCTCCGACGGCAAGTTCGACATCCGCCTTTATCCGGCGGGCGAGCTGGTACCCGGCTTTGGCGTGATGGACGCGGTGGGTAACCGGACGGTCGAGTGCGGCCAGACCGCCTCGTACTATTACTATGGCAAGGACCCGTCCTTCTGCTTCGACACGGCGGTGCCCTTCGGTCTGAACGTGCGCCAGATGTACGCCTGGATGTACGAGGGCGACGGCCTCAAGCTCATGCGCGAGCTGTTCGCGCCGCACGGGATCATCAATTTTCCGTTTGGCAACACCGGTACCCAGATGGGCGGCTGGTATCGCAAGGAAATCAAGTCGGTCGAGGATCTCAAGGGTCTCAAGATGCGCACCGCCGGGTTCGCGGGCGAGGTGCTTGCCCGCCTTGGGGTGATCCCCCAGCAATTGCCGCCCAGCGACACCTATCCCGCGCTGGAAAAGGGCGCCCTCGACGCGGTCGAATTCGTCGGCCCGGTTGATGACGAAAAACTAGGCTATCAAAAGGTCGCTAAATACTATTACTATCCGGGCTGGTGGGAGGGCTCGGCCCAGGTGTCGCTGTACGTCAACGACAAGGCCTATGCCGAATTGCCCAAGGCCTACCAGGCCATGATCGACATGGCCTCGCGCGCCGCGGGCAGCCGAATGGTCGCCGATTACGACACCCGCAATCCGGCCGCGCTGCGCCGCCTGATCGCCAGCGGCGCCGTGCTCAAGAGCTTTCCGCGCGACGTGATGGACGCTTCCTTCAAGGCCTCCAACGAGGTTTACAAAGAGTTCTGCGACAAGAACGCGGGCTTCAAAAAGATCTTCGACAACTACATGGCCTTCCGTGACGGGATCGTGCCCTGGTTCCGCGTGGCCGAAGGCTCCTACGACAACTACCTCAGCGCGGCGCTGGGCAAGGCCAAGTAAACTCGCCGCCGCCCGTGGACGGCGGTGCGGTGGACCGGCCCGGATTCGCCCAGCATGGGTGGGGCCGGGCCGTTTTTGCTTTATTTCCAGTTGCTTGCTAAAATTTATGGCTTTTCGCGGTTTGGGGCATGCCTTTGTGCCATCGTGCGGTGCGCGTCATGGGGCAGGGTTTTTTCCGGCGGTTGGGTGGGATTTGTACGGACGGGGTCAGAACGTCCTGGCGGGTTCGCCTATTGGTACCGAGTATCGATACCGCGGAATGTTTTCTTTTACTTTCTCTAGGGACCATCATGAAGACCTTTGTGGCCAAGCCGCATGAAGTCAAGCGTGACTGGTTTGTGATCGATGCCAAGGGCAAGGTCCTTGGCCGTGTGGCCAGCGAAGTCGCACGCCGCCTGCGTGGCAAGCACAAACCCGAATTCACGCCTCACGTCGACACCGGCGATTACATCGTCGTCATCAATGCGGCCGACATCGTCGTGACCGGCGCCAAGGCGCAGGACAAACGCTACTATCGCCACTCGACCTATCCGGGCGGCATCACCGAGACCAACTTCGAGAAAATGCAACAGCGTTTTCCCGGCCGCGCTCTGCAGAAAGCCGTCAAAGGCATGCTGCCCAAGGGCCCGCTGGGCTACGCCATGGCCAAGAAGCTCAAGGTCTACGCCGGCGGCGAGCATCCGCACACCGCGCAGCAGCCGCAATCTCTGGACATCTAAGGACGGGCCATCATGATCGGTAATTGGAATTATGGCACCGGCCGCCGCAAGACCTCGGTGGCGCGTGTGTTCCTCAAAAAGGGAACGGGCAAGATCATCGTCAACGGTCGCCCCGTTGACGAGTACTTTGCCCGCGAGACCGGCCGCATGGTCGTGCGCCAGCCCCTCGCCCTCACCAACCACCTCGAGTCGTTCGACTTTCACGTCAACGTCCATGGCGGTGGTGAATCCGGCCAGGCCGGCGCCGTGCGCCACGGCATCACGCGCGCCCTGATCGACTACGACGAGACGCTGAAGCCCTCGCTCAAGCAAGCCGGGCTGGTCACGCGCGACGCCCGCGAGGTCGAGCGCAAGAAGGTCGGCTTCCACAAGGCCCGCCGTCGCAAGCAGTTCAGCAAGCGCTGATCCGGTTTGCGGCCTTTCGCGCCCGCCCAGAAACCCCGGCCCGGCGCCGGGGTTTTTTGTTGAGGGGCCGCTGGTGGCAGGGGCAAGGCGGGTTAAGTTAAGCTAGACAGTCAGTCCATGGGTACTTCTTCGGAACGGAACAGCATATGAACGCAGCATCACGGATCAAGGTCGGCATCGTCGGGGGCACGGGATATACAGGCGTGGAGCTGCTGCGCCTGCTCGCGGCCCATCCCCACGCGCAGTTGCACGCCATCACCTCGCGCAAGGAAGAAGGCCTGCCGGTCGCCGACATGTTTCCCAATCTGCGCGGCCACGTCGATCTGCGCTTCCAGACGCCCGAACACGCCGCGCTCGAGCAATGCGACGTGGTGTTCTTTGCGACGCCCCATGGGGTGGCGATGGAGCAGGCCCGCCACCTGCTGGACCACGATGTGCGGGTTGTCGACCTAGCTGCCGACTTTCGCCTGCAGGATGTCGACGCCTTTCAGAAATGGTACAAGATGCCCCATGCCTGCCCGGACATCCTGCGCGAGGCCGTCTACGGCTTGCCGGAACTCGATCGCGAGGCCATTCGCAAGGCGCGCGTGGTGGGCAACCCGGGCTGCTATCCGACCACTGTTCTGCTGGGCTTGGCACCGCTGTTGCAGGCCGGGCGGGCTCTGGTCGACGTCGGCCACGTGATTGCCGACTCCAAGTCCGGCGTCTCGGGAGCGGGCCGCAAGACCCAGGTCGGCTCGCTGTTCTCCGAAGCCAGTGATAATTTCGCCGCCTATGGCGTCGCGGGCCATCGCCATCATCCCGAGATCTCCGAGTGCCTGCAGCGTATCGCCGGCGCCCCGGTGGGGCTGGTGTTCGTGCCGCATCTGGTGCCGATGATCCGTGGCATGTTCTCGACGCTGTACCTGCGCATCCTGCCCGAGGCCATGGACACCGATTTCCAGGCCTTGTACGAGACGCGCTATGCCGACGAGCCCTTCGTCGACGTGATGCCACCAGGCAGTTTGCCGCAGACCCGTTCGGTGCGCGCGTCCAATATGCTGCGCATCGCCCTGCACCGCCCGGGCGGCGGCGATCAACTGGTGGTGCTGGTCGTCCAGGACAACTTGGTCAAGGGCGCGGCGGGGCAGGCCGTGCAGAACATGAATCTGATGTTCGGCTTTCCCGAGACCGCCGGCCTGGAGCACGTCGCGGTGCTGCCTTAGGAGGCCAAGAGATGACCGTGCGACGCCTGATCTTGCGAGGGCTGGGCCTGATTCTGGCACTGCTGCTGGTTTTTGTGGCCGGCGCGCTGGTCATGCACTTCGGCATGCACCGCGGCCAGCACCAGCAGATTCTCGACTTGCAGGCGCGCGTCGATACCTTGCGGATGACCGAGGCCGAGACCAATGCGCGCCTGGCGGGCCTGCAAGGACAGCTCGATGTCGAGCTGGCGACCCGGCGCACGCTCGAGGACACGCTGGCCAGGCAGCAACAAGAGCTCGGCCGCACCCGCGACCAGCTCGCCTTCTACGAGCAGTTGATTCCGCCCGGGCCCGCGGGCGCGGTTGCCATCCGGGCCTTTGATATTCGGCGTCAGGGCGATTTTCTGCATTACCGGGTCCTGCTGACGCGAAACGCGCCCGGCCAGGAGGCCTTCAGAGGCCGCATGCGCTTTATGGCCGACGCCCTGAAGGACGGTAATCCCGTTAAAATAGAGTTGTCGGCGGCGACGGCCGTGGCCGCGCCGCCGAGCGAGATCGCCGCGCCCGGCGTGGGCGCCGATCCGTTCAGCCTGGTTTTCGAGCAGTTCCAACGCAGCACCGGCGTTCTGCGTCTGCCACCTGGCGTCGCGATCCGCTCCGTCAACCTCGAGGTTCTCGAGGACGGGGTGATCCGCGCCACGCGGGACGCCACCATCGTGGACGCCGCCCCCGAGGGCAGCGCCCCAGGAGTCACCCCATGAGCATGATTGAGCACGTAGATTTCGAAGCCCCCCCCGTTCCCCTCTTGTTCACCGACGCCGCGGTATCCAAGGTCCGCGAATTGCTGGCTGAGGAGGGCAATCCGGACCTGAAGCTGCGCGTGTTCGTGCAGGGCGGCGGCTGCTCGGGGTTCCAGTACGGGTTCACCTTCGACGAGGAGGTCAACGACGATGACACCACGATCGAGCGCGAAGGGGTACGGTTGCTGGTCGACCCCATGAGCTTCCAGTATCTGGCGGGCTCCGAGATTGACTACAAGGACGACCTCGAGGGTTCCCAGTTCGTGATCCGCAACCCCAACGCCAACACCACCTGCGGCTGCGGGTCGTCGTTCGCGCCCTGATTTCCCTGCCTTCTGGGGGATACCACCCCTCGCTCGGCGAGGGTGGCCCTCTGTCGTTCATTCAGGCGGGATAGAGGCACCCGGCAATCGTCGCATGCCGCGCACCAGTCACCGCCGGCAGGCAGGCGGGATGCCCGTGGATGTGCGCGCGCGCGAGCCAGGCGAAGGCCAGTGCCTCGACTGACTGGACCGGCATGCCGTGCTCTGCGGTGCTGGCCAGCCGACAGGGCAGGGCCTGGTCCAGGGCCGTCATCAGCGCCGTGTTCAGGGCCCCTCCGCCGCAAGCCAGGACCTCGTGCGTATCCGGGGCATGCCGGTCGATGGCCTCGGCGATGGTCACGACCGAGAGCATCAGCAAAGTGGCTTGCACGTCCTCCGGCGCCAGTTGTTTCGTCCCCGGAGTGGCCTCCAGGTGCGCCCGCAGCCAGTCGGGGCTGAACAGGTCGCGGCCCGTCGATTTCGGTGGCGCCAGGCTGAACCAGGGCTCGCCGCGCAGGCGCGCCAGCAGGCCTGCGTGGCAATGGCCGCTCGCCGCCCACGTGCCATCCCGATCATAGGGTTGCCCCAGGTGGCGCTGCGCCCAGGCGTCCATCAGCATATTGGCCGGGCCGGTATCGAAGCCGCGCACCGGTTCGCCGAGTAGCGTGACGTTGGCGATGCCGCCCAGGTTGAGGATGGCGCGGCCCGGCCGATCGCCGAACCAGGCGGCATGAAAGGCCGGCACCAGCGGCGCCCCCTGGCCGCCCGCCGCGACGTCCCGGCTGCGAAAGTCCGCCACCACTGCGATGCCGGTCCGTTCGGCCAGCCGCGCGGGCGCATTGATCTGCAGGGTATAGCCCGCCTCGGGAGCATGGCGCACGGTCTGGCCGTGGGCACCGATGGCGCGCACCCCGGCGGGTGCAAGGCCGGATTCGGCCAGCAGCCGTTCGACGATCTGCGCGTAGCAGTCGGCCAGCCCGTTTGCCGCCCGCGCGGCGCGCGCGAGTTCGTCGAGTCCCGTGGCGTTCAGGGCGAGCAGGTCGCGGCGCAGCTCGGCGGGCAGCGGCAGGCTCGCCGCTGCGGCGATCTGGATGGCGGCGCCTTCGAATTCGGCAAGCACTCCGTCCACGCCATCGGTGCTGGTGCCCGACATCAGGCCAATATAGTGTTCGGTGGGCATGGCGGCCGGACCGTCGATGTAACCGGCGCTAGCGCTGCGCGACTTGCGGGGGCTCGTCCAGCGCTTCCTGCATGCGGGCCAGGAAGTCGATGTGGCTGCGGAATTGCGCCGCCACTGCAGCGAAGGCCTTGCGGTCGGCGGCCTCGAGCGTGCGCGCCACCGGCAGATCGATCGCCAGCGGATCGACCGGGCGGTTGTTGATGCGGAATTCGTAATGCAGGTGCGGGCCGGTGGCCCAGCCCGTCGAGCCGACATAGCCGATCAATTGGCCTTGCTGGATGCGGTCGCCCTTTTTAAGGCCCTTGGCAAAGCGGCTCTGGTGCGCATACAAGGTCGAGTACTGGCCGAAATTCTTGAGGATGATGACGTTGCCGTAGCCGTTTTGCCGGCCGATGAACTGGACCGTGCCGTCGGCTGTCGCATGGATCGGCGTGCCGGCGGGTGCCGCGTAGTCCACCCCCTTGTGACCCGCCCAACGCTTGTGGACGGGATGCATGCGCATCCCGAAGCGTGAGCTGATGCGGGTGAACTTGATGGCCGTGCGCAGGAATGCGCCCTTGAGGCTGGCGCCGTCGAAATCGTAGTAGCCGCCTCTGCCTCCGGCCCCTTTGAACCAGACGGCGCTGTAGGTCTTGCCGCGATTGATGAATTCAAGGGCGCGAATGCGTCCCGAGCCGACCTCGACGCCGTCGTGCATATAGGCGTCGTACACGATGCGGAAGCGGTCGCCCTTGCGCAGGTCCTTGAGGAAGTCGATCCGACTGCCGAGAATTTCGACCATGTCCAGGGTGATGGCGTCCGGAATGTCGGCCTCGTCGGCGGCGCCGAACAGCGAGCTGTTGATGTCGCCTTCGGCGATGCGCAACTGAGTCTGCGCCGGTGCCGAGCGCTCTTCGGCCCGGAATCCGCCCTGACTGTCGGGGCGCACCTCGAGCCAGCGCGATACGTAGCCGCTGTCGTCCCGGGTGCCGGGGGTGTGCACGTAGCGCAGCCACACCAGCGAGCCCTGCTCATCCAGCGCCGCCCGTACCAGACGGCCCGGGTAGAGCTTGTAGATCGATCGGGCGCCCTTGTGCTGGACCAGGAAGGGCAGCAGGCCGCCCTCGTCGATGCCCAGGCGCTGCAGCAGCGCCGCGACCGTATCGCCGGACCGGATGCGGGTCTGGGCAATGAAGGGCGCCGTTTCGTCGCCTGCGCCAGGCTCGGCGAGCGGGCGCAGGTCCAGGGTCTGGCGCGCCTGGTAGATGGGCTCGGGCGGGGTGGAGGGCTTGACGACCGCGATCGCGGCCGCGGTGAGGAAGAGGCCGCCGGCGGCGAAGAGCAGGCTTCGGGTGACGTGCTGGCGGCGTTGTTGAGGGTCTTGAGACGTCATGGACGGTGGATGTGCGTTCCAGGATGCGCCCGTCCGCGGCGGCGTCACGATGGGCTCTGATAATATGAGGCCCCGGGCCGCCTGGTTAGGCGTCGAATTGTTGTACAGAAGCTGCGATGGCACGTTATGCTAGCGCATTGACCGCGAATTTTCGAGCATTTTTTCATTTTCTCTGTAAAAGCGTATATCATGTCGTCCCCTCCCGCCCCCGCCGACCTCCAGACGGACGCCGACCTGCGCGTCGTCCAGCGGGGATGCGACGAGCTCCTCGTCGCCTCGGAATTTGCCGTCAAACTCGCGCGCAGCCGCGCAACGGGCGTGCCCCTGCGCATCAAGCTCGGCTTGGACCCGACGGCCCCGGACATCCACTTGGGTCACACCGTGGTGCTCAACAAGATGCGCCAGCTCCAGGATCTCGGCCATACCGTGATCTTCCTGATCGGGGATTTCACCGCGCTGATCGGCGATCCCAGCGGACGCAACGCCACCCGGCCGCCGCTCACGCCCGAGCAGATCCAGGAAAACGCCAAGACCTACTACGCGCAGGCCAGCCTGGTGCTGGATCCGGCGCGCACCGAGATCCGCTACAACTCGGAATGGTGCGACAAGCTCGGCACCCGGGGGCTGATCCAGCTGGCCTCGCGCTATACGGTGGCCCGCATGATGGAGCGCGACGATTTCACCAAGCGCTACAAGGGCGGCATCCCGATTTCGGTGCACGAGTTCCTGTATCCGCTGCTGCAGGGCTATGACTCGGTGGCCTTGCGCGCCGACCTCGAGCTCGGCGGCACCGACCAGAAATTCAATCTTCTGGTGGGCCGCGAGCTGCAAAAGGAATACGGCATCGAGCCGCAGTGCATCCTGACCATGCCGCTGCTCGAGGGCACCGACGGCGTCGAAAAGATGTCCAAGTCCAAGGGCAACTACATCGGCGTCACCGAGACGCCGGATTCCATGTTCGGCAAGCTCATGTCGATTTCCGACACGCTGATGTGGCGCTACTATGAGCTGCTGTCCTTCCGCTCGCTCGAGGACATCGGCGCGCTGCAGGCCGAGGTCGTCGCCGGGCGCAATCCGCGCGACGCCAAGGTCATGCTGGCGCAGGAACTGGTCGCACGCTTTCACAGCGCGCGCGAGGCCGAACGCGCCCTGGAGGGCTTCAACGCCCGGTTCCGGGACGGCGCGATTCCCGAGAACCTGCCCGAGGTCGCCGTGGGCGGCGCGCCCATGGGCATACTCAAGGTGCTGCGCGAGGCCGGCCTGGCGGCATCGGCCTCGGAGGCCCAGCGCAACGTCGAGCAGGGCGGGGTGCGCGTCGATGGCGACCGGATTTCCGACAAATCCCTGCAATTGCCGCCAGGGACTTATGTGATGCAGGTCGGCAAACGCAAGTTCGCGCGGGTGATCCTCACCTGACACGCCGGCCATCGAACCACGGGAGGCACCATGAAACTGCACAGCGATTCCTTTCCCGACCAGGGCGTAATCCCCGAGCACAATGCGTTTGCGCGTATCGACCCCGAATCCCACGTGACGCTGGCGGGCAACGTCAATCCGCATCTGGCGTGGTCCGAGGTGCCAGACGGCGTGCGCTCGTTCGCCGTGGTGTGCTGCGACCCGGACGTGCCCAGCAAGCCCGATGACGTCAACCAGGAAGGCCGCGAGGTTCCGGCCGACCTGCCGCGGGTCGATTTCTACCATTGGGTGCTGGTCGACATCGCCGCCGAGATCCGCTCGATCGCGGCCGGCGATTATTCCAGCGGCATCACGCCGCGCGGCAAGGCCGGGCCGCTGGCCCTGGACGGCACCCGCCAGGGCGTCAACGACTATACGCAGTGGTTTGCCGCCGACCGCGACATGAGCGGGGACTATTTCGGCTATGACGGGCCCTGCCCGCCCTGGAACGACGCCCTGGTGCACCGCTACGTGTTCACCGTTTACGCGCTGGACGTCGCGGAACTGGGCGTCGAGGGGCGCTTTACCGGCCAGCAGGCGATTGAGGCGATGCAGGGCCACATCCTGGCCCAGGCCTCGATCACCGGCACCTACACCCTCAACCCCCGGTTGCACGCCTTGTAGCCGATTGCATCCCGCATGCGCCACCGGCGCCCGCGCGGGCGCCGGCCGCGGGGCACGACGCCGGGGGTTCACGATAGAATAGTCCATTCGATCGCCCGTCCATTCTCTAGGAACCTTCATGTTTGACCGCTCCCGCACACTCGATCAGGTGGATCCCGACCTCTGGGCTGCCATCCAGCAGGAAAACCTGCGCCAGGAACAGCACATCGAGCTGATCGCCTCCGAAAACTATGCCAGCCCCGCCGTCATGCAGGCCCAGGGCACGCAGCTCACCAACAAGTACGCCGAAGGCTATCCGGGCAAGCGCTACTACGGCGGTTGTGAATACGTGGACGTGGTCGAACAGCTCGCCATCGACCGCCTGAAGGCGATCTTCGGCGCCGAGGCGGCCAACGTGCAGCCCAATTCCGGCTCGCAGGCCAACCAGGGCGTGTACATGGCGGTGCTCAAGCCCGGCGATACGGTCCTGGGCATGAGCCTTGCCGAGGGCGGCCACCTGACCCACGGCTCGCCTGTGAACGCCTCGGGCAAGCTCTACAATTTCATCTCCTACGGCCTGGATGCCAACGAGGTCCTGGACTACGACCAGCTCGAGGCGCTGGCGCGCCAGCACAAGCCCAAGCTCATCGTCGGCGGCGCCTCGGCCTATGCCCTGCGCATCGACTTCGAGCGCATGGCGCGCATCGCGCACGACAACGGCGCCCTGTTCATGGTGGACATCGCCCACTACGCGGGCCTGGTGGCCGGCGGCGTCTACCCCAACCCGGTGCCGCACGCCGACTTCGTGACCTCCACCACGCACAAGTCCCTGCGCGGCCCGCGCGGCGGCGTCATCATGATGAAGGCCGAATACGAAAAGGCCATCAATTCGTCGATCTTCCCCGGGATCCAGGGCGGCCCCCTGATGCACGTCATCGCCGCCAAGGCGGTGGCCTTCCAGGAGGCCCTCAGCCCCGAGTTCAAGGCCTATGCCGCACAAGTCGCCGCCAACGCGCGCGTGCTGGCCGACGGCCTGGTCGCGCGCGGCCTGCGCATCGTGTCCGGGCGCACCGAAAGCCACGTCATGCTGGTCGACTTGCGCGCCAAGGGCATCACCGGCAAGGAAGCCGAGGCCGTCCTGGGCCAGGCGCACATCACGGTCAACAAGAACGCCATCCCGAACGACCCGGAAAAGCCCTTCGTCACCAGCGGCATCCGCGTGGGGACGCCGGCCATGACCACCCGGGGCTTCAAGGAGGCCGAGGCCGAACTCACCGCCAACCTGATCGCCGACGTGCTCGACAATCCGCACGACGAGGCCAACATCGCCAGTGTGCGTGAACGCGTCCATGCGCTCACGACCCGGCTGCCGGTCTACCGCTAACCACCACCACGGGCGCCTTGGGCGCCCGCATGCTTATGAAGTGTCCGTTCTGCAGCAGCTTCGACACGCAGGTCATCGACTCGCGGGTCTCCGAGGAAGGCGACACGATCAGGCGCCGGCGTCGCTGCACGGCCTGTGACCGGCGGTTCACCACCTACGAACGCGTCGACCTCATGATGCCGGCGGTGGTCAAGCGCAACGGCACCCGCAGCGAGTTCGATGTGTCCAAGCTGCGCGCCAGCATGGGGCTGGCCCTGCGCAAGCGGCCGGTCAGCACGGCCGAAGTCGATGCCGCGGTCGCCCGCATCCAGGATCGGCTGATGGCCAGCGGACGCCGCGAGGTGCCCTCGGGCCACATCGGCGAGCTGGTCATGGCGGAACTGCGGCAGCTCGACCAAGTGGCCTACGTGCGCTTTGCCTCGGTCTACCGCAGTTTCGAGGACATCCAGGAATTCGTGCGGACCATCGACGAGTTCCAGTCCTCGCCGGACCCCGAAGACTGAGGCCGCCGTGTTTTCGCCCCAGGATCATCGTTGGATGCGCCGCGCCCTGGCCGTGGCCGAGGGCTCGCTGGACATCAGCACCCCCAATCCGCGCGTGGGCTGCGTGCTGGTGCGCGACGGCCGCTGGCTGGCCGAGGGCTATACCCGGCACGCCGGCGGACGCCATGCCGAGGTCGACGCCTTGCACGAGGCGGCCAGCCAGGGGATCGACGTCCGCGGCGCCACCGCTTACGTCACGCTCGAGCCCTGCAGCCATTTCGGCCGTACGCCGCCTTGCGCGGATGCCCTCGTGGCGGCCGGCATCGTGCGCGTGGTCGCCGCGATGGGCGACCCCAACCCCAAGGTCGCCGGTCAGGGGGCGGCCCGCCTGCGGCGGGCGGGCATCCAGGTCGACATGGGCCTGTGCGCATCCGATGCGCTGGCGCTCAACCCGGGTTTCGTCGCCCGCATGACGCGGGGCCGACCCTGGGTGTGGCTCAAGACCGCCGGATCGTTGGATGGCCGCACGGCCCTGCCCAACGGCTGGTCCCAGTGGATCACCGGCGAGGAGGCGCGTGCCGACGGGCACCGCTGGCGCGCCCGCGCCTGCCTGATCCTGACCGGCATCGGCACCGTGATGGCCGACAACCCGATCATGAATGTACGCGTGGTCGCCACCACCCGGCAGCCAGTGCGTGCGGTCCTGGATACGGACTTCCGGATCGCCGAGGATGCCAACCTGTTCAACGGCGACCCCGTGTGGATCTTCACGGCGCGCCCGGACGCGGCCAAGATCGATCGGCTGTCCCGGCGCAACGCGCGCGTGATCCGCCTGCCGCAGGACGCCGCCGGCGGACTGGACCTCGGCGCCCTCATGGACTGGCTGGGCGCACACGAGATCAACGAGGTGCACGTCGAGGCGGGCGCACGCCTCAACGACGCGCTGGTGGCCGGCGGCTGGGTGGACGAATGGATCGCCTACGTGGCGCCGCGCGTGCTGGGGGCCGGGCATGGCCTGGCGGGGAATTCCGGTGCGTTCGACGACTTGTCCGAGGCGCCCCGCTACGAGTTCGTGGATGCGGTACAGTTGGGTCGGGACATGCGCCTGCGCTTGCGCGATCAGGCGCGTTGGCAGGCATTGTGCGCGGTGCTCGAGGCCTGAGGGCCCGGCGCGTCCGCCATTCATTCTTTTGACGGAATCACCATGTTTACTGGAATTGTGGCGGCCGTGGGCCGCATTACCGAGGTGCGCCCGCTGGGCGAGGCGCCCGAGGCCGGCGTGCGCGCCCGCATCGAGGCCGGCGGCCTGCCGCTGGACCGCACACGGCTGGGGGATTCGATCGCCGTCCAGGGCGCCTGCATGACGGTGGTGGCAGTGCACGAGGGCGCCTTCGAGGTCGACATCTCGCGCGAAAGCCTGGATCGCACCTGCGGCCTGGACCGCCCGGGCGAGGTCAACCTCGAACACGCGATGCGCCTGGGCGATTCCCTGGACGGCCACCTGGTGTCGGGCCACGTCGACGGCGTGGGGCAGGTGACCTGCATGGAGGCCGTGGGCGAATCCTTCGACTTGCGGGTCATCGTCCCCGCGCACCTGTCCAAGTACCTCGCCTACAAGGGCTCGCTGGCGGTCAACGGCGTCAGCCTCACCGTCAATCGCGTGGTCGACCAGGAGGAAGGCACCGAGGCCTACATCAACCTGATCCCCCACACCGTCGAGGTCACCACCTTGCGCCACCTGGACGTCGGCTCGCCGGTCAACATCGAGGTCGACATGCTGGCGCGCTACGTCGAACGCATGGTGGGTGCCGGGGGTGTGCCCGGCTGAAGCGGCGGCCGAACCGCGCCGGACATGGGGGGCGGCGATCTGCTAAAATGGCGGACTTTCGCCCAGGCCCCTCGGATCCATCCGGGATTTGCGTCCTGCGGCCGAATCAGGACAGGTGGCCGAGTGGTTGAAGGCGCACGCCTGGAAAGCGTGTATACGTGAATAGCGTATCGGGGGTTCGAATCCCCCTCTGTCCGCCAGAATTCCCCGCTGCTGCAGATTCACGGCGCGTTGCCTGCCGTGGGGTTTTCGTTTCTTTCGACTGGTTCTTTCGAGCCCTCCTTTGCGTGCGCCAGCTGTTGAAAATTTCTGCGCAGCGTAGCCAGATCCGCCTCTGTCAGTTGATCCAAATCGATCATTCCCACGCGGGCGCCTCGCACTGCACATAGCAACTCATCCAGTTTCAACTGCAGGGTCAGCGAGTCTCTGTTTTGAGCATTCTGGATCAGGAATACCATCATAAATGTCACTATCGTGGTGCACGTATTGATGACCAGCTGCCACGTATCAGAGTATTCAAAAATGGGCCCCGACACTGCCCACGCCAAAACAAGCGTTACCGCTATACAGAATCCCCAGGGCGACCCCGCAGCCTTGGAGGCGATCTCGGCACATTTTCGAAATTGTTCTTGCATGATTTTTCTCTCGTGGATGAAATTCCTCTGATAGTGGCAAATTGCATGCCGACGCAGGCGGGTACGGCGCTTGCTGAAACAGACTGCTGGTTACGGCACGCCTTTTTCAGGGAGAAGAATAATGGCTATGAATAAAACGCACGTTCCTACAGCGCAGCGAAGTGTGCTGGGCATGTTGATCGATGATCATCGCGAAGCGCAAAAGCTGTTCAAGGAATTTGAGTCCGCTAAAGATGACGCTCAAAAGAAGCAGATCGCCCAACGGGCCTGTGCAGCACTAACGGCGCACACTGAGATCGAGGAACAGCATTTTTATCCTTTGCTGCGGGAGGCGGACCCCAAAGAGTTTGGTAGCCTGCTCAACGAAGCGAAGGTGGAACATGCCAGCGCAAAGGATCTCATAGCCCAACTTCAAACGATGAAACCTACTGATGAAATGTTTGACGCACACTTCACAGTACTCGGAGAATATACCAACCACCACATCACCGAAGAAGAGGATGAATTGTTCCCCAAGGTGGTAAAGAAAGACATTGACCTACGGGATCTAGAAGCGCCTATGAAGGAAACCAAGGAGGCCATACTGGCCGCTACCGCGCACGCTTAAACGATTCCATTGGCGTAAGCGGCCAGGCAAGCTAACCCGGCGCGCTGGCGCGGCCGCCCGGTGCGCAAATCCCCCCTCTGCCTGCATGACTACGATCCCCCGTCGTCAAAATGACCGACCCCTGGGTCGCCCGGCTTTCGATCATCCGGTGCGCCTCGCCGGCCCTGCTCAAGGGCAGGGCGGCGTGGATTCGCGCATGGATCACGCCTTTTTGCAGCGCGTCGAAAACCCGTTGGGCGCCCGCCTCCAGGTCGTCGCGGCTGGCCGTGTAGTCGCCGATGGTGGGCCGCGTCACGAACAGCGACCCCATCTGGCGCAGGCGCGCAAGCGGAACCGGGTCGACCTCGCCCGAGGCCCAGCCATAACTGACCAGCAGGCCGAACCGGGCCAGTGCGGCCAGTGACAGATCGACGGTCGCGCGGCCAATGGAGTCGTAGGCAATCTGGACGCCTTGCCCGCTCAGCCACTGCCTGATCTGAGCGACCCCCTGGTCAACGCCGACCGGCAGCACCAGGACATGATCGCAGCCGATGGCTCGCGCGGCGTCGACCTTGTCGGGGCTGCCCACGGTGCCGATGACCGTGGCGCCGGCCTGTTTCAGCATCGGCACGGCCAACTGGCCGACGCCGCCCACGGCCGCGGTGAACAGGACGGCATCGCCGGGCGCGATGGGGCGCAGGCGATGAACCAGGTAATCCGCCGTCAGTCCCTTGAAGAAGATCGCCGCCGCCGTCCGGTCGTCGACGTGATCGGGCAGGCGCACTGCGCGCGCCGCCGGCAGCAGCCGTGCCTCGGCATACGCCCCCATCGGGCCCCCGGCATAGACGATCCGGTCCCCAGGGTTGAATTCTTGCACGTCGGCGCCCACGGCCAGCACCTCGCCGGCCGCCTCCAGGCCGAGGCGATAGGGCAGGTCGGGCGCCAGGTCCCCGCGCCGCTGTAGGATGTCGATGAAATTGATGCCGATCGCCATGTGGCGCACCAGCAGTTGATCGGGACCAGGGTTCCCCAGTGTCTCGGATTGCAGAGACAGGACGGTGGAATCGCCGAAGGCGTGTCCCTGGATGAATTGGGCGTGCATCGTGGTCTCCACATTGGGGCCGTGTTTTTCAACCATGAATATACGTGAGGCACACCAGGCAGGTGCGTCCGAGCACGACACATAATGTCGCAGTGATCCATATCATGGTGATTCCCAGCCAGGAGAATTCGCCATGCTTCGGCACTACATCAGAGATATCCGCCACATCACTGACATTGATGCGATAGTGCGCCTGTGGCTGTTGCGGATTCTGGTTCCTTTGGGCGCACATCGCAATTTCGTGGCGCCGCAAAGTTTCGCGGACGACGGTGTGGCGGCATCCATTGGTCTTGAGCACTGGATCGAGCAACCTGACAACAGTTTCGACGCGGGGGCGGTGCTGTCTGAATTGCGGCAATTGCATCGCACGGCGGAACAGCAAAGTGCCAAGGCGGTGCTGCCAACTCGTTTGCGCGGGAATGTCCAGAAACTATCCGGCTTGATGAGGTTGGATAAGGCTGATTCCCAGATACTGGAATTTACCGTGACGCTGCACAGCGAGCGCGTGCTGGATGACGCAGCTGACTTACTGGGTGGCCTATCGTCGATCAAGGTGTTCAGAACACTGTCTATTATTCTGGATCTGCCTGAATCCGTTGTCCGTAGCGCGCTTGACGAAAACAGCGTACTCGCCCGCACGGGCCTAGTCTCGGTCGATCATAGGGGCACAGGCGTTTTGCGAACGAAGCTGAAGCTCCTGTCCGATACATTCGCGGATCTGATGGTCTCCTCCGAGGCAAATCCGATCGCGCTGCTGCGCGGCATGGTGTCCGCTGTCGGCCCAGGCCGCCTACAGTTGTCGAATTACAGGCACATCCAGTTGGCATTGGATATTCTGTGCCCTTACTTGCGCCATGCCATGGCAAGTGGGCAGCGCGGCGTCAATGTTTACATGCATGGGGCGCCGGGGACGGGTAAGACCCAACTCGCGCGCGCCTTGGCGTCGACGCTGGGCGTGGAGTTGTTCGAAGTCGCCAGTGAGGCTGTTGACGGAGAACTAGCCAGCGGCGAGCAGCGCTTGCGTGCTTATCGCGCTGCACAAAGCTTCTTTTCTCAGAGGCGGGCGATGCTGGTTTTTGATGAGGCCGAGGATGTATTCAGTGACGGGGATGGCCCGTTTGGCCGCAAAAGCACGGCGCAGTTGCGCAAGGCGTGGATCAACAACATGCTCGAGGATAATCCCGTGCCAACCTTGTGGCTGTCCAACTCCATCGGCGGTCTGGATCCGGCTTTTATCCGCCGTTTCGATCTGGTGTTCGAAGTGCCTGTGCCTCCCAGGCAACAGCGCCAGCGGATCCTGCATGAAAACTGTGCGGATTTGCTCGATGCGGATACGTTGTCTCGTGTCGCCGACATTGAAACATTGGCACCCGCTATCGTAACCAGGGCTGGATCCGTTGTGCGGTCGATTCGAGATCAGCTTGGTTCGGTAAATACGGGCGCAGCATTCGAGTACCTGATTTCGAATACGCTGGCGGCTCAGGGCCACCAGCCCTTGCCGTCCCATGATCCCGCCAGACAATCAGGCCCCTACGATCTGGACTTCATTCATGCTGACGCAGATCTGAGTGTTGTTGCGGAGGGATTGATTGCGGCGCGTGCGGGCAGACTTTGCCTGTACGGGCCGGCCGGCACCGGCAAGACGGCGTATGGGCGTTGGCTGGCGCAGCAGCTTGACGCCCCCTTGCTGGTCAAGCGCGCCTCGGATCTGATGTCAATGTGGGTGGGTGAAAACGAAAAGAACATTGCCGGCGCTTTTCGCCAGGCGGAAACCGAAGGGGCCATCCTGCTGATTGACGAGATCGATACCTTTCTGATGGATCGGCGCGATGCGCGATTGGGGTGGGAGACCCGCCTGGTCAACGAGGTGTTGACCCAGACCGAGTCTTTTTCAGGTGTGTTCATCGCCACGACAAATCTGATGCAGGGGCTGGATCAGGCCGCCTTGCGTCGATTCGATCTGAAAGTGAAGTTCGACTTTCTGCGTGGCGACCAAGCGTGGAAGCTACTGTGTCGCGTTTGCGAGGTGCTTTTTTTGGCGCCGCCGATGGCTGCGGAACAGGCCAGAATCGCGCGCCTACATCAACTGACGCCCGGTGATTTCACGGTTGTTCTGCGGCAGCACCGATTCCGCCCGCTGAAGTCCGCAGCCGCCTTGTTGTCGGCGTTGGAAGCCGAATGTGCTATGAAAGAGGGGGTTCGGCAATCCATGGGGTTTCTGTGATTGTGGGTCTGAGGGGTTCTATATTGAACAAAGGATTCGGCGATGGCAAAGCGCTCTGACACTCTCGATACCGCCCTGTTGGCGGTTGAGTTGTTGCGTCGTATTCCGCGTGGCCGCAAGGTGACGGTCAACGAGCTACACCGACAGCTCGAGGAGGCCGGGATATATCGTGACTTGCGCACCATTCAGCGACAGATGAAGATGCTCAGTGAGCATTTCGAGATCGAGTGCGATGATCGCAGCAAACCCTACGGATATCGGTGGCTGGACCGCGCCCGGGTCTTGGCGGTCCCCACTCTCACACCGCAAGAGTCACTGTTGCTCCAGTTGGCGGAAGACCACTTGAAGCATTTTCTGCCGCCCCGCCTGATGAAGTCCATGGAGGGCTTCTTTCACCAAGCCAGGCGTAATCTTGGTCCTGATGGTGATGCTCGGCTTGAGCGGGAGTGGCCAAGCAAGGTGCGAGTGGTCGCCACCAGTCAACCCCTGCTGCCGCCCAGGATCGAGCCGGAGGTCTTTGAAGTCGTCAGCGATGCACTATTTGCCAATCGCTGGTTGTATCTGGACTACCAGAATGCCAGCGGCTGGCGTAGTACCGTCGATGTCATGCCGCTGGGACTCGTGCAGCAGGGGCCGCGTCTGTATCTTGTTTGTCGTTATCGTGGTTTTGACAATGAACGCAATCTTGCATTGCATCGCATCATCAGTGCACGGATGTCGACGCTTGCGTTCGAGCGCCCCAAGGATTTCGACCTGAAGCAATATGACGACGATGGGCGTTTTGGTTTTGGTGATGGTGAGAAAGTGCGCTTGAGCTTCCATATCACTCACGATGCTGGCCAACACCTGATCGAGTCGCCGCTATCCGTGGACCAGAAGGTGGTCCGACATCGGGATGGCTCTCTTGGCATTACTGCGTCCGTCGTGGATAGCGCCATGCTGGAGTGGTGGCTGCGCGGATTCGGTGATGCAATCTGGGATATCCAGCGGCGATGTTAACCTAAGGCGGCAGATGGCATAACCGCCGGCACCTCAATCATCAACAGGAGCGGACTATGCAAGAACCTTCGATCGATCATACAGCCGACGAATGGTATGAGCAGGCCAAAACCATCGTCATTCAAAGACAGTCCGTGTCGATCTCGCTGATTCAACGCCATTTGCGGATCGGTTACAGCATTGCTTTGTCACTGATGGAGCGGCTCGAAGCGGACGGTATTGTCACCTCTTTGATGCCTTTGGGGGGCCGTCAACTTACGAGTTCGTACAGGAGGAACCACTCAATGCAGGCACACATGAACCCCAACTTGATTGAGATGCTGGACAAGTTCTATGGCTGCGAAGGCGGCGATGCGGGTAATGCGACATCCCCAACGATCTGGCTCTTTGGTCTGGAGCCTGGGTGGTCAAAACGTGATCAGAAACGCGCTGAATCACCCTCCGGCCAAGAGGATGATGGCTATTCCGTGGAGACTCAACTGGGATGGGTGTATAACCGCAAGGCATTTAAATTGTTCGCTGCCATTGAAGGCATTCCAGTCTCGCGATATCGTGAATTCGCATTCGAGCGTCGGCCGTTCGAACGGGGTTCCAGCGGTTACTTCAAGGGCAATCTGTATCCATACGCCTGCACTGACCTTGCTCATTGGCCTGAGGATGCAGTGGAGGAAACGGGGCTGACGAGTAAGGCTGAATACCAGGCATGGTGCGCACAATATCGTTGGCCGGCCATCAAGAACTGGGTTGACGAGCATCAGCCCAAGCTGTTTATTGGTGTGGGCAACTCCTTCCGGACAGATTTTGCCTTATCCGTATTCGGTTACGACCTTGAGTCTGAATATCATGAAATCCTTATAAACGGGTATAGGAAGAAGATCTATTTAAGCCAGTTCGATGGCCGAAAGCTGGCTGTCGTACCCCATTTTTCTGGAAGGAATGGCTTGAATAGTGATGCTGCCATCGAGCAAGCTGGGGCGCTCATCAGCGATTTTCTGCAACGCTAGAGGCATGGGAAGGGCATGCCAGGAACCCCGACAGTCGTTCGTCGGCCTCTGCCCTATACTGCATGAATCATTCATCGTCAGAGCCGACTCATGATTTCTCAAGCGGACAAAGCCCGCGCATTCCGCGCCTTGCATGAACGAGACCAGGCGTTCGTCATCCCCAACCCCTGGGATGTCGGCACGGCCCGCCTGCTGGCCGACATGGGGTTCGAGGCGCTGGCCACCACCAGCGCCGGCTACGCCTACACCCTGGGCGTGCCGGACATGCGGGTGGGGCGGGATCGCATGCTGGCGCACGTGGCGGAACTGGTTCGCGCCACGGACCTGCCCGTCAGCGCCGACCTGGAAAACGGTTTCGCCGATACGCCCGAGGGCGTGGCGCAGACCTATCGGCTGGCATCCGAGGCCGGGCTGGTGGGGGCCTCGATCGAGGACTCCTCGGGTGATGCGGATGCGCCCATCCAGGAGCTGTCCCGGGCTGTGGAGCGCGTTCGGGCCGCGGTCGAGGCGGTGCGCGCGCTGCCGTTCCCGTTCACCTTGACGGCACGCGCCGAGAATCACCTGCACGGGCGCCCGGATCTCGTGGATACGATACGTCGCCTGCAGGCCTATCAGGAAGCGGGCGCCGACGTGCTGTATGCGCCGGGTCTGCGCACGCACGACGAGATCGAGGCGGTGGTGCGCTCGGTCGACCGGCCGGTCAATGTGTTGATGGGCTCTCCGGGTATTTCTTTCAGCGTGGCCGACTTGTCCACGATGGGGGTCAGGCGCATCAGCGTGGGTAGTGCGTTCAGCCGCGCGGCGCTGGGGGCGTTCCTGCGCGCCGGCCGTGAGGTGTTGGAGCAGGGCACCTTCGCCTTCGGCGCGGAGGCGGTCGGTTATGCCGATATCGGGCAGATGTTCGCGGCCTGGGATCGGGATTGAGTGCGTAGCTCGCCGAGCGGCTCCCGGCGGGCGGTCGCGCAGAGGCCATCCGCGCCGTCGCGCGGCGGCGTTCAACGCATGGTGACGAATTCCTCGGCGGCCGTGGGGTGGATCGCCACGGTGTCGTCGAAATCCTTTTTGGTCGCACCCATCTTCAGTGCCACGGCGAAGCCCTGCAGGATCTCGTCCATGCCGAAGCCGATGCCGTGGATACCGACGACTTTCTCGTCGTCCCCGACGCACACGAGCTTCATTCGGCAGGGCTGCCTGTGGCGGGTCACTGCCGTGTACATGGCGGTGAACGAGGTCTGGTAGACCTTGACGGCCGCGTCGCCGTGGCGCTCCCGGGCCTGGGGCTCGGTCAGGCCGACCGTACCGATCGGCGGATGGCTAAATACCACGGTGGGCACGTTCTCGTAGTCGAGACGCTCGTCGGGCTTGTCGTTGAAGAGCCGTTCGGACAGGCGGCGGCCGGCCGCCACCGCGACCGGCGTGAGTTCGAGCCGACCGGTGATATCGCCCACCGCGTAGATGCCCGGCACGTTGGTGTTTTGGTAATCGTCCACGTCGATGTAGCCCCGCGCGTCCAGGGCGACACCCGCGGCGTCCAAGCCCAGGGCCGAGGTGTCGGGGTCGCGGCCGATGGCCCAGATCACGCAGTCCGTGTCGTGGCTGCCGCCGTTCTTGAAGCGCAGGGTCAGGCTGCCGTCGTCATGGCGGATCACGGCCTCCGGGTCGGAATGGGGATGCAGCGTGGGCCCCTCGGTGCGCATGACCTCCATCAGGGTGTCGCGCAGCAGGGGATCAAAGCGGCGCAGGGCGGCTTCTTTGCGGATGAACAGGTGCGTATCCGACCCCAAGGCGTTCAGGACGCCCGCGAGCTCGACGGCGATGTAGCCCGCACCCACGACGGCCGTGCGCCGGGGCAATGCGTCCAGCGCGAAGAAACCGTCCGAGTCGATGCCATGCTCCGCGCCCGGGATGGCGGGGCGGGTGGGCCGGCAACCGGTGGCGATCAGGATGTGATCGGCGGTGTAGCGCTCGTCGCCGACCGCGATGGTGCGCGCATCGATGAAACGGGCGGTGCCTTCGATCAGGTCCACCTTGTTTTTGTCGAAGCCCGCCTGGTAGGAGGCATGGATGCGGTCGATGTAGGCGCTGCGGCTGCGGACCAGGCGAGTCCAGTCGAGGGGGGCCAGGGTGGCGTCGAAGCCGTAGTCGGGGCCGTAGTGGCGGATGGCTTCGGCGATCTGGGCGGCGTGCCACATCACTTTTTTCGGGACGCAGCCCACGTTCACGCAGGTGCCGCCGATGACGTTGGACTCGATCAGCGCGCAGGTCTTGCCGTGCATGGCGGCGCGGTTGGCGGACGCGATGCCGCCGCTGCCCGCGCCGATGGCGATGTAGTCGTAGTGCTTGGTCATGGTAGGACTCTCGGTGTCATGTCGCCCGGGCCTTGAGACCCGGCGCGTTTAGCGGCGGCTGCGGGTCTGTCCGGGCGGGGCCGGCGGGTGGAATGCCCGCCTCGAACAGGCATTGTAGGATCCCGTGAGCGTAGTGGCTGGCAACCTGGCCGAGAAAGGCCGGGAAATCCCGGTGGGCCTGGTCGTCCGCGGTGTCCGACACGGTGCGCATGACGGCGAAGGGGATGCCGTACTCGTGGCAGACCTGGGCGACGGCCGCACCCTCCATCTCGACCGCCAGGGCGTCGGGCAAGGCCTCGCGCAAGGCGCGGACCCCCGTGGCACTGCCGATGAACTGATCGCCGCTGGCAATCAGGCCGCGATGCACGCGCGGCTGAACCAGGTCGAATTGTCGACGGACGTCCGGCCCGATCCGCTGCCATATGGTGCCGTCCAGGAATGCCTGCGCGGCGGTCTCGAGCCGTCCGGTCAGATCCGGGTCCGCTGCGCAGTGGCTGGTGTCCAGCAAGGGAATTTCGTGGCGTGGGAAGAAAGGTCGCGCGTCCAGGTCGTGCTGGACCAGGGTGTCGGCGATCACGACGTCGCCGATTCGCAGGCCGGGCGCCACGCCGCCCGCCACTCCGGTGAAGATCAATCGGTCGACGCCGAAGTGCTCGATCAGCGCGGTGGCCGTGGTCGCCGCCGCGACCTTGCCGATGCGTGCAAGGACGATGACGCAATCATGCCCGTGGATCGTACCGGAGGTGTAGTCGCGCAAGGCGATTCGCGTGCGGCGTCCGCCCGGTTCCAGGTCCGCGAGCAGGTGGGAGGCCTCCTCTCGCAGGGCGGCCAGGATACCGATGGTCATGAGGCGTGGGCGGACCGGCGCCGCGGACGCGTCTCGGCGTGCCCGGGCGGGATGCTCATTCCATGCCCGGGACGGTATTGGAGAATCCGCAGTCCACGTGCAGGATTTCGCCGGTAATGCCGGCGGCCAGGTCCGAAAGCAGGAAGGCCGCGGCGTTGCCTACGTCCTCGATGGTGACATTGCGGCCCAGGGGTGCTTGGGATTCGACGTACTTCAGCATGTTCGAGAAATCCTTGATGCCGCTGGCGGCCAGGGTCTTGATCGGACCGGCGGAAATACCGTTCGAGCGCAGGCCGCGCTTGCCCAGCGCCGTGGCCAGGTAGCGCACGCTGGCCTCCAGCGAGGCCTTGGCCAGACCCATCATGTTGTAGTGGGGGATGGCTTTTTCCGCGCCCAGGTAGGTCATCGTCAGCACCGAGCCCTTGCGTCCCTCCATCAGGGGCAGGGCGGCCTTGGCCAGGGCGGGGAAACTGTAGGCGGAAATGTCGTGGGCGATGCGGTAGTTCTCGCGGCTCATGCCGTCGAGCAGGTCGCCCGCCAGCGCATCGCGCGGGGCGAAGCCGATCGAGTGCACCAGGCCGTCCAGGCCGTCCCAGTGTTCGCGCAGAGTCGCGAAGGCCGCGTCGATCTGCGCGTCCTCGGCGACGTCGCAGGGAATGACGATCGAGCTGCCCAGTTCCTGTGCGAACTCCTTGACGCGCTCTTCGAAGCGCTCGCCCACGTAGGTGAAGGCCAACTCGGCCCCCTGCGCCCGGCAGGCTTGCGCGATGCCGTAGGCGATGGATCGGTTCGAGATCACGCCCGTGATGAGAATGCGCTTGTTGTTCAGAAAACCCATGTCTTGAAGGTCCTATAGGGTCGGGGTGCGAAAGAGGGTGGGGTTCAGCCTTGGATATCGGCACCGGGCACGCGCAGGCGCGCGCCGGTAGGCAGGGCGCTGCCCTTGAGGTTGTTGAGCTTGCGCAACGCGTCCACCGATGTGTTGTAGCGTCGCGCGAGCGAGTAAAGCGTGTCGCCGCGCCGCACCGTATGCGTGCGGGCCACGACCTTGGGCCGCATGTCGGGCGGCGCCGTCCGCAAGGTCCCCGCCTGTGCCCTCGGGATGCTGACGACCCGGACGTCCTGGGCGCCATGGGGGCCGACGGTCCGCACGTTCCGCGCAGGGGTGCGCTCGGTGTTGTCCGGCGTGTAGGCGGCCAGCCGGATCCCCGGGCCATCGCCGGCCGAGCGGGTTGG
The DNA here is from genome assembly GCF_040276065.1 of Castellaniella sp. GW247-6E4. NCBI lineage: Bacteria > Pseudomonadati > Pseudomonadota > Betaproteobacteria > Burkholderiales > Alcaligenaceae > Castellaniella > Castellaniella sp. GW247-6E4. The sequence continues at coordinate 112,111 of NZ_JBELOI010000012.1, forward strand.
GATCAGGAGGATGTCGCCGCTGGCGACCGTGCGCTTCTTGCTGAGCCCGTTGGCGTCGCGCAACGCGTTCACGGACACGCCGTGGGATTTCGCGATGGCCGTCAGGGATTGACCGCGCCGGGGGTGGTAGATCTTCCAGGAGCTGAGGTTTCCGGTATATGCCTCGAGATTGTTGTTGAAGACCTCGACCTTGTCCGTCGGCAGATGCAGCGCGGGACCATGGGCGGCCAGCATGATGGGCCGGTTGTAGGAGGGGTTCAGCGCCTTGAAGTCCTCGAGGGGCATCTCGGCCAGAGCGGCGGCGACCTCGATGTCCATGTCTCGCGCCTTGTGGACCGTGGTGAAGTAGGGGGTGTTGCTGACCTGGGGAAGGGTGATGCCGAATTTCGTGGGGCGGGCGATGATGTTTTTGATGGCCTGCAGTTTTGGGACGTAATTGCGGGTTTCGTCGGGCATGTCCAGCGTCAGGTAGGTGGGCTGGACGCCGGTGCGTTCGGTCTTTTCCATCGCGCGCTTGACCGCGCCCTCGCCCCAGTTATAAGACGCAAGGGCCAGGTACCAGTCCCCCTGGAAGTCGTACAGGTAGCTGAGGTAGTCCAGGGCCGCCTGGGTCGAGGCGACCGGATCGCGGCGCTGGTCGCGCCACCAGTCCTGCTGGAGCTTGTAGTGCTGGCCCGTGCTGGGGATGAATTGCCACAGGCCGGAAGCCTTGGAGCGAGACAAGGCCGTCGGGTTGTAGGCGCTCTCGACGAAGGGCAGCAGCGCCAGCTCGGTCGGCAGGCCGCGGCGGTTGAGTTCGTCGACGATGTAGTACAGGTATTTGCCCGCGCGCTGGCTCATCAGCAGCACGGATTGCGGATGCGAAGCGTAGTAGTCGGTCCAGTAGTCCACCCGTTCGCTGCGCAGGTTGGGAATGGCGAAGCCGCGTCGGATCCGGTCCCACATGTCGCGGGGTGGGTGGGTCAGGTCGATGGTGCGCGAGGTGTCCTCCGCGACGTAGGCCTGCCGTTCCGATTGGGGATTCTGGGTGGCACAGCCCGCCAGGGCCACGAGGATCAGCAGGAGGTAGAGCCGCAGGAGTCTCATCGCCGGATTACTTGAAATTGTTCTTCCATTCGCGCAAGCAGGCAAACACCGCCTGCGGTGTGTCCAGCCGCGCGCCCGCGTGGACGGAGGCGGCCGCACTGATCTGAGCGCGATCCGTCCGCATGAACGGGTTGGTGCTCAGCTCGATCCCGATGCTCGATGGCACGGTGGGCAGATCCAATCCACGCAGGTGCGCGACCTCTTGTGCGCGCGCTTGCAGCGCCGCGTTGTCGGGTTCAACCTGCAAGGCCCAGTGGATGTTCGCCGCCGTATATTCGTGCGCGCAGCACACAAGGGTTTGCGCAGGCAAAGCCCCAAGTTTACCCAAGGAATCGACCATTTGGGCAGGGGTGCCCTCGAAAAGGCGTCCGCAGCCTGCGGCGAACAGGGTGTCGCCGCAGAATACGGCCGGCCGGCCGGGGTCGAGTTCGCCGAAGTAGGCAATGTGGCCCGCCGTGTGGCCCGGGATATCCAGCACTTCGAAGGACAGCCCGGTGCCGGGTAGCTGGATCCGGTCGCCGCCGCTTAGGCGCACATCGCAATAGGGCAGGATTTCGTCTCGCGGGCCATAGACGCGCGCCCCGGTTCGCTGGTGTAATGCACGCAGCCCGCCCACGTGATCGTTGTGGTGATGGGTGATGAGGATGGCCTCGAGGATCAGCCCCGGGGGCAGCGCCGCCTCGACGGGATCGGCGACCCCAGGATCGATGACGATCGCGTGGCCGTTTTTCTGTACCATCCAGATATAGTTGTCGGATAAGGCTGGGATGGGCGTCAGGATGGTCGACGCGTCGGCGGTCGTGGCGTAGTTTTCCATGGATTAGGAGTCGATGTGTCGCTGGACCGCGCGATGCCGATCGAACTGGCCGAATGGCTGGAAACCCCCGCGGGGCTGTATGTACGCGCCTGGGAACAGCGGCAGGTGGACGCCATGGTGGCGAACATGTTTGGCTATCATGCCATACAAATCGGCCTGCCGCACTGGGACCTGCTACAGGCCAACCGCATGCCGCACAAGATCTGGGCCCACAGCCCGGCGGCGCCGTATGGCACCCGCAGCGGGCGCCTCATCTGCGAACCCGAGCAACTGCCCTTCGAGACCCAGAGCGTCGACTTGCTGGTCCTGCCGCATACCCTCGAATGGAGCATCGACCCGCACCGGGTGCTGCGCGAGGTCGAGCGCGTCCTGATGCCGGAGGGGCGGGTGGTGATCACCGGCTTCAATCCGTACAGCCTATGGGGCGCGCGCGAGTCTCTGCCGGGCCTGGCCCTGCGCCTGCCCGTGCCCGTGCCCTCGCAGGTTTCGCCGGCCCGCCTCAAGGATTGGTTCAAGCTGTTATCCTTCGAGCCCGATCGAGGGCGTTTCGGCTGCTATGCCCCCTTGTGCGAATCGCAGACCTGGTTGCTGCGCTGGCGTTTCATGGAGTCCGCGGGCGACCGCTGGTGGCCCGCTTGCGGTGCCGTCTATGCGATATCGGCGATCAAGCGGGTCGTGGGCATGCGCCTGATCGGCCCGGCGTGGCGCAGGAACCGGCGTCGCCGAGTGCGCGCCGCGGTGGCGCCGGTGGCCAATCGCGTGGAGGATAACAACTGTAATGGCTGATCCCGTAGTACAGATATGGACGGATGGAGCCTGCAAGGGCAATCCCGGTCCGGGCGGCTGGGGAGCGCTCCTGCGCCAGGGCGCCCATGAAAAGAAACTGCATGGCGGCGAGCCGGACACCACCAACAACCGCATGGAGCTCCTCGCGGTGATCGAGGCCCTGCGCGCGCTCAAGCGCCCTTGCGTGGTCACGGTGCATACGGATTCGTCCTATGTCCAAAAGGGCATGACCGAGTGGCTGCCCAACTGGAAGCGTCGGGGCTGGCGCACCGCCGACAAGAAACCCGTCAAGAACGCCGACCTGTGGCAGGTGCTCGACGCCCTGGCCGAGCGGCATGCATTACACTGGAAGTGGGTCAGGGGCCATGCGGGCGACCCTGGCAATGAGTGTGCCGACGCTCTGGCCAACCTCGGGGTCGAGGAGCTCTTGAGCCGTCGGCCCTGATCACATACCGTCATGCGACAAATCATCCTCGATACCGAAACCACCGGCCTGGAGCCCGAACAGGGCCACCGCATCGTCGAACTCGCCTGCGTCGAGATACGGAATCGCCGGGTCACCGACCGGCACCTGCACCTGTACATGAATCCGGATCGCGACAGCGACCCCGAGGCCCTGCGGGTGCACGGCCTGACCACGGACTTCCTGTCGAAGCATCCACGGTTTCCCGAACTGGCCGAACAATTGGTGGATTTCGTGCGCGGTGCCGAGATCATCATTCACAACGCGGCGTTCGACGTCAAGTTTCTCAACATGGAACTGGCGCGCGCGGGCCATCCGCCGTTCACCGAGCTGTGTGGCCAGATCACGGATTCGCTGCAGGTCGCGCGCGAGATGTTTCCCGGCAAGCGCAACAATCTCGATGCCCTGTGCGAGCGCTTCGGGATCTCGAACGCCCATCGCACCCTGCACGGCGCACTGCTGGATTCCGAGCTGCTGGGTGAGGTCTGGCTTGCCCTGACGCGCGGCCAGGATTCACTACTGACCGAACGCGACGACGAGGATTCCGGCCGGGGACACGGCATGGGTTTCGTGGGGGGGGGCTTCGACGCCACGGCACTGCCTGTGATCGAGGTCGACGAGGCCTCCGCCCGCGCTCACGACGCGTACCTGGATGATCTGGACAAGGCGGCCGGCAAACCCTGTGTCTGGCGAGCAGGGGCGGTGGCCAAGGAGGGCGAAACGTCCGCCTGATCGGGAGCCTCTGCAGTGTCTGTGGCGATCGTGTACAATTCTGGGCTTCCCAGCCGTTTTGCTCGTGCGACATCGCTTCGCACCCTCAGGGCGGACCGGATTGGGCGGTTAGCTCAGTGGTAGAGCACTGCCTTCACACGGCAGGGGTCACTGGTTCGAACCCAGTACCGCCCACCAGAATTTCAGAGCCATATCAAGCATTTAGCTGATATGGCTCTTATTCGTTATGCATGTCGATTTAGAGTAAATCCACCCATTCAGTGTCCCAAGAGTGTCCCAAAACTCGTTGACAGCAGCGGGCAGCCACTCTAGACTGTTATGCATGGGTGAGCGCACACGGCGGACCTGCCAGACACCCTCATAAACGCTGTGTGCCACGATACGGCGGGTGAGATGCAAGTGAACGAGAGATAGCTTCATCAAGAGAGAACGCGCGCTCGGCGTATGTCCGCCAGGCTGAAGATGATGGTGCATCAGCGCGATTGCAATCATCATTCAGGCCCAAGCAAAAAACGCACCGTGAGGTGTGGTAACGCAAACTTCAAGTGAGCCTGGTAGCACCATAAGCTTGAAGTGCCACATCAATAGCATCGGCTCTCACAAGCGCGTTCTGCTTGTGAGGTGCTCTTATGCATCAGAATTCCGTGACCAGCTCGGAAGGCCTGCCCAAAATTCTTTTTATCGAACAGCTGTCTGCCTTGATCGGCAAAACAGCGACGACGATCCGTACGTGTGCAACCAATGAGAAGTATGCACATCTGATCCCACGACCGTTCAAGATGCCGAACAGCCGACGTTTGTGTTGGTACGAGCGCGATGTCTTGGAATGGATCGATTCTCACAGACCTTCCCCAACGCCGCCAAAGCGTCGGCCACGTGGAAGGCCGCGGAAGGTAGAACAGTTGGCGCGGCAGCGCTGGGAGGAGCGGCAGCAGGCTGGGGTGTAGGTCATGGCTACAGCGAAGTCTACAGCCGATCCGCGCAAGTTGACTCGGGCAGAAAAACTGATTGATGCTTCGGCGAAAATCATGGATATGCAGCCCGAAGGCAGGGACATGGCTTTCACGCACGCGGTGCTGTGCCAGGTCGGGTTGCCACGCTCAAAATTCGTGGGACGGGAGTTCATGCGCCAATCTGGCGCTGCTTGGGTCAATGTTCAGGCTGGCTGGATTGATGAAGGAAACGGTCCGGTCCAGCAGCCTATCCCGTATGGGGCCCTGCCACGTCTAGCGCTGGCCTGGATTTCGACGCAAGCTGTCCGCATGAAATGCCGCGAAATAGCAATTGGCAGCAGTGCAAGCGACTTCCTCCGAATGCTGGGCAAGACTGCAACTGGGGGGAAGACAGGCTCGTTTAGCATGCTTCGTATGCAGATGCATGCGCTGGCTGCGTGCCGCCTACAGCTCGGGTTCAAGGGCCGAACGTACACCGACCAGCCGGTGGCGCAGTTTGACGCTTGGCTGCGCGACAAAGATCATAGGCAGAAAAGTCTGTGGCCTGGCGTAATAGTGCTGTCAGAAAGCTATTTCAAATCGCTGACGGAGGGCAAAAAAGCGGTACCGCTCGACAATCGCGCCCTGTTGGCCCTGAGTGATTCTGCACTGGCCCTAGACGTATATATCTGGTTGGCGTATCGATTGCACGACATCAAGGGAAAGGGTGTGACCTTGTATTGGAAGTCCTTGCGGGAACAGTTCGCCCAAGAGTATCGAGGTAAGAATTCGGACAAGGACTTCAAGAAGAGATTTCTCCCGGCGTTGAAAAAGGCGCTTGCCGTGTATCCAACAGCTAGGGTCAAGCCTGTAACCGGAGGGATTCTCCTGCTTTGTTCTCCTCCACCTGTGGCATATAAGGAGTGATATGAAGGGGTGGATAACATTGTGAACTCAGGAACTTGTCCACGCATAATCTGACCCCTTAAGACGCATAATCGGCCCCCCCGAAGCACGCATAATCGGCCCCCCTGGAGCACGCATAATCCGACCCCCCCTAAACCTGTAAGGTAATCCTTTAATCTTTTCCTTTAATTTATACTGGTAATAAGAGGCTGGTTTCTGTGGAAAACCTAAGCGCAGTGAGAGGTATGACAAAAGTCCCCACTCTATCGAGCGGGGATGGGCAGACTCCTACGGGGCGGGGCTGCCGCCCCCCATCCTCGCCTACGGCTCGCCCCGTCGCCCCCCGGTGGCAGTAGCCTGCCCCCCACCGCTGCGCGGCGGCTCCCCCTCGCAACTTGCCGCTACACGGCCCGGTTCAGCAGTAAAGGAAGGTGCAGGATCGCTTTTGAGGCGATTTAAGGCCTTTTGACGGTCTGGGCATGGAAAGGGGTCAAGGGGAAGCTTTGTAAAGGCCTGTGTGCCCGGTGCGGGCGCTTACAGGGCTTTATGAACACCCCTTAATGCCTTGGAATGTCCTACACGCTTTCCGGCTGGTGGTCAGGGGTGCCTTTTCCCCCTGACCGCCTGCCGCGCGGCGAGCGGCCCCGGGCAGGGTCGCCGAAGGCGGTTTGTCGTGCCACAATAGTTTCATGTGCTGCCCAAGTGGGTCGTTATTGTGTGTGGACCGGGAAGGGTTCACGGGGATGGTGCCTGCGCTCGCGCCCTCTGAGTACTTGGCGCTTGCTGATGAGATGAGCGCTGGTACGGTGCGCACAATGCTTGATGCCGGAGGCCTGGGCCATCGTGAATGTAATGACTATGATCACATGTATAGTAGTCCCCGGCAGGGCCGCGCTTATGAAGAACCCCGCCAGGAGTGATGAATAAGCATAGTCGGTCACTATGCATGTCAACATCACCCTCGCTTTATTGACCCCATATGGGTAAACTGGCCCCCTATGGGCTACCAATTTGTACACATCGAAGGCTATGCCCGCCGAGGAAGCCAACAACGCAAGAACGGTAAGATGCAGTCGCGCAAATGGGGTGTGCGCGACATCGTGGCTGAGGCCGAGAGAGAGCCAGATGCCTGCCGCCATGTCGAAAGTCCGCAGCCTCCAGTATTATTGGATGGCGCGATGCCATCACAGGCGGAGGCGATGGCGCATGCCTGGGCGGAGACGGCTATTGACGCCAAGGGGCGCAAATTGCGCACGGACGGTCTTTGTTTCTCGGCGGGCATCATCAGCCTGCCTAAGGAGATGGAAGACGATTGGCCTCAGTTCCGAGCGGCTACCGTTCATTGGCTGTGGGAGCAATACGGTAAACGGCTCCGCTCTGTGGTTGAGCACACGGACGAGGAACATCCGCACCTGCATTTCTACGCAGTGCCACTGAAAGGGGAGCGCTTCGAGGTTCTGCATGTCGGTCGGCAGGCTGCTGCCAACGCAGCGGCGGCGGGCGAGAAAAAGGGCGCCCAGAATGACGCCTACAAAGCTGCCATGCGGGCGTGGCAGGACGACTTTCATGAACGGGTGGCAGCATCCTTCGGACTGGCCAGGACCGGGCCAAAGCGTGAACGGTTGACTCGTGCCCAGTGGCAAGCTCGCAAAGCACAGTTACGAGCCGACGCGGCGGCCCGTCAGATAGCAGGGCCGGTCATTACTCCCCGCCTAGTAAAAAAGCAGGTGACAAAGAAAGGTGGATTGCTTGCTATTGGCGCTGAGTACGAGTCTGGCGAGGAGTTGGCTGCACGTCTTGATGCCGCAGCTCGTGAGGCCTATGCCCCAGCCTTAAAAGTGGCTGCTCAGGTGTCCAGCGCGAGAGCCAGGGCCGACTCCATGCAGGCTGAAGCTGAGAGGCATAGTCGAGAAGCAGAGATTCTGCGTGAGCAGCTGTTGGCCGCAGAGAAGCAGTTGGCGCAAGCCCGCAAGGACGTTGTGCTGTACCAGCAGACATTCATGGAAGGGCTAGATGGTCAGGAGCAGGAGGCTGTCGTGAACAGGGCACGGGACCTGCGTCGAGCAAAGGTTGCCAAGACGCAAGCAGATTACGAGGCATCCTTGAGCCCGGAGTACCGGGAACATCTTGCTCGCGAAGAGGCTGAGTTTCAGCGCTCGCTGCGGAAGGTTGAGGACGAGGAAAAGCGCAAACGGGAGGGTGATCCTGAGCCAGGAGGGCCGGACGCAAAATGATATGGGATACGCTTGCCCGCCCAGGTGCGCGGCCTGTTCTTCTACCTGTATCTGATCGTGGACATCTACAGCCGCAAGATCGTGGGATACGAAGTGTTCGGTGCCGAGAGCATGGGTAACAGCGCGACCGTCATCCAGCGGGCCGTACTGCACGAACAATGCAGCCATAGACCTCTGATGCTGCATGCCGACAATGGATCGGCCATGAAGGGCTCGACCCTCTACGCCAAGCTTGAAGAGCTCGGCATCACGCCTTCGCATAGCCGCCCGCGCGTCTCGAACGATAACGCCTACTCCGAAGCCTTGTTCCGCACCTGCAAGTACCGACCCGAGTACCCAGCCGACGGATTCTCCGAGCTTACGGCTGCCCGCCGGTGGGTGGCCTCCTTCGTGCACTGGTACAACGACAGCCACCGCCATAGCGAGATCCGCTACGTCACGCCCGCACAGCGCCACGCGGGGCTTGACGGCGAGATCCTTGTTATCGGTCGTCCAATAATCCCCCCTGAAGGTCATTAAAAATTCCCCACCTGTTTTCTGGAGACAGAGCAGATGGACAATCAATTGAACCTAGAGCAGCGCATCATGTCAGCATCCCTTACTCCGCAGGAGATGGTGATGCTGAGCAAGCAACGCTGGGAGGATGTACGGCAGATGCACGCGCAGGGCGTGTCGAACTCGGAGATCGCTCGACGCCTGGAGGTCGATCGCAAGACGGTGCGCAAGGCGCTCAGGGAGCCGTGGCGGGCCTATAGCCGGGCGCAACGCGACGACACCTTGCTGGCCATTCACGCCGGCTTTCTGCGCCAGCGGGCCGCACAGGTCGGTTACTCAGCCAAGATTCTCTATCAGGATTTGCGCCGGGACCACGGTTATCAGGGCAGCTACGAGACGGTCAAGCGCTTCGTCGCACCGCTGCGCGAGCAGGCTGCGGCGGCCGCAGACCTGTGCCAGCGGCGTTTCGAGACCGCGCCTGGCCAGCAGAGCCAGATCGACTGGGGCCAGGCGGGGATCCGCTTGCGCAGCCGCCCCGTCGTGCTGCACATCTTCGTGATGACCCTGGGCTACAGCCGGCGCGGCTACTATCGGGCGTGCGCCAACGAGCAGCTGGGCCTGTTTCTGGAGAGCCATGAGGCGGCCTTTGAGCACTTCGGCGGTCTGACGCGCGAGTTGCTCTACGACCGGCCGCGTACGGTCTGCCGTCCGGTGCCAGGCGCGGGCTGGCGCTGGAATGACACCTTTCGCGAGTTTGCCCGCCACTGGGGATTCGAGCCTCGGGTGTGTGCGCCGTACCGAGCACAGACCAAGGGCAAGGTGGAGTCAGGGGTGAAGTACGTCAAGCACAACTTCCTGCCCGGGCGCACCTTCGTGGACATGATCGATGTGCAGGAGCAGATGGA
>NZ_JBELOI010000013.1:0-100942 GCF_040276065.1 Castellaniella sp. GW247-6E4
CATCCCGCGTCCCGGCGGTGCGCGTCAACCGCTCAAGATAGTTGTCGTCCACCGCTCAAGATAATTGTCGTCGTCCAGTATCCCCTTCCACTGCTCGCTCACGCAGTTGTGAAGGCTGACCTCGAACCACTCTTCCTCGTCATATTCGCCTTCCAGGCCATACGTCACTCTGACCGGATGCAGCACGGGAGTCGTGCGCAATGCACGCAAGACGGTCATTGCTCGGCTCTTGGTCAAGGACTCCGCAACTCCAGCCATCTCGAACACGGCAGCAAGGCAACGCACAGCGTCCGGCAGATTGGGCTCTGCTTGATGCTTCCCCTCATTGCTGCCATTGGCCATCCGAATCGGAGACCATCCCGTCGCATGGCAAATTCGGACGAACTCTCGCGCAGCCCAGTGCTCGGCGTGCAATTTCGCACGCCCTGACGGCGATGCTCGCGACAATTTTGCCGAAGCCTTCTCTAGTTCACCCAAGGAGTCCGCCTGGATCGTCAATGGTAGGGCTTGGAACGGCCAATCGCCCGAGCAGAGCCTATCTTCACGATCTTCCTTCTCACTCACACTGGCGTGAGTCCATTGCAACGTCATTTGCTCGCCCAGCGTGCGGATCTCTTTGGGAGAGAGTTCAGCCAGTAAGGCAGCAAGCTGCTGTGATCGGGCTGATATCCTGGCAAACTTGGCCCGAGCATCATCTTGCTCTGATTGCCGTAGCCGCCGATATTGATACTCTTTTGCCAATCCGAACATGTGTCGGCAAAATCGACCCCGATCACGGAAAACGGCGAGGCCCTTTCTGCGAAGGCGGATTTGCGTCTCCACGGCGATCTGCGCGAATTTTTTCTGCGTCTCGGTCAGCTGGCCCTCATACCCCTCAGGTAAATACGGTAGTTTCTTCATTTGTTTTTCCACGCATCCAAGTGATCCGCCCAATCCTGCATCATCGCTCTACGCTCATCAAAGTAAGTCGCATGGTTGTAGGCGCGGCGCACGTTATTCTGATCCGCATGGGCCAGCTGAGCTTCGATAGCATCCGGCCGGTATCCCATTTCATTCAATCGCGTGCTACCGGTTGTTCGGGTGGCATGCGGGCTATATACCCCGCTCCACCCCAGTACCTTCAAGGCCTGGCGCAAGGAGGCCACCGACATCGGCCCATTACGATTATCCCGGCCCGGGAAAAGGTTCCTGCGGGTGCCTGTCAGCACATGCAGCCCCTTGAGCATTTCCACTGCCTGATTCGGCAAAGGCACGGTATGAGCTTTCTTGGCCTTCATCCGTCGTGCAGGAATGCTCCAGGTAGCGGCAACCAGATCAAACTCGGACCACTCCGCTTCGGCGGCCTCAGAAGGCCGCACCAACGTCCACCACATCAGCTGCATGCAGTAGTTAACCTGAAAAGTGCAGCGGTGGTTGTCGAAATCGAGCAGCAGTTTACCGATCTGCTCGACCGTCAGCGCCGTTTTGTGCTGGGTTTTGTTGGCCGGGATGGCCTTGCGCACAGGCCAGACCGGATCCGTATCCGCACGCAAAGTCGCCACAGCGAACTCAAATACAGCCGACATTGTTCGCCGCGCCTCGGCCGCCACCGAGGGGGCACCACGTTTCACAGTAAGCTGCAGAATCGCCAGCACATGTGCAGGGGTCACATCACGCACAGGCAGCTTGCCGATGCTTGGAAAAACGACACGGCTCAGCATATCCAGTCGCCGGTCTTTGGTCACATCTTTCCAGTCTTTCGTCTGTAGCCATTCCTTGGCGACCACCTCAAATGTGTTTTTAGCCGCGCTGGCCTGCCTGACACGCTCGAGCTGGCGCTGCTGAGCTGGGCTAATGCCTTGCTTCACGAGTTTGCGTACGGCGTCACAACGCTCTCGTGCCTGAGACAAGTTCACCCCAGGATAGTCGCCCAAAGCATACATGCTGGCCTTACCGTTCAAGGTATAGCGATAGCGCCATGCCTTCACCCCAGATGGCTTGACCTCCAGATAGAGACCACGGTGGTCATTGATCCGGTACAGTTTGTCGCGGGGCTTGGCATTGCGACAATGCGCGTCCGTAAGCATGGCGTGTAACCTTTAATGACAGTGAACATCGACACTGTACTCACTTTTCGCTTGCGTATCAATTTCCCGTACTCAGCAATGTACTCATAAAATCTCTGACAGCCCCAGAACAACAGAGGAACTATCAGAAACATAAAAGCCGCGTAATTACGCGGCTTTCCAGGCATAAAGATGATTTCACCAAGTTCCAGGAAACACCCAGAAATCCGGCATTCCCATTAGACGTTAAACAAAAAGTTCATCACGTCGCCGTCCTTGACCACGTATTCCTTGCCCTCGGCGCGCATCTTGCCGGCCTCCTTGGCGCCCTGCTCGCCCTTGCAGGCGATAAAGTCCTCGTAGGCGATGGTCTGGGCGCGAATGAAACCGCGCTCGAAATCCGTGTGGATGACGCCGGCGGCCTGGGGCGCGGTGGCGCCGATGCGGACGGTCCAGGCGCGGACCTCTTTGACGCCGGCGGTGAAATAGGTCTGCAGGCCGAGCAGGCCGTAGCCTGCGCGAATCACGCGATTGAGGCCAGGCTCGTCCATGCCCATGTCGGCAAGGAACACCGCCTTGTCCTCGTCGTCCATATCGGCGATCTCGGCCTCGATGGCGGCGCAGACGGCGACCACCGGGGCGCCCTCGGCGGCGGCGTAGTCCTGGACCGCCCGCAGGTGTGGATTGCCGTCGAAGCCATCCTCCTTGACGTTGGCGACGTACATGGCGCGCTTGGCGGTGATGAAGCAAAAGCCCTTGATCACGGCCTGGTCCTCGTCATCCAGCCCCAGGCTGCGCACCGATTGGCCCGCATCCAGCGCGGCGACGATGCGCTCCAGCAGGGCCACCAGGCGGATGGCCTCTTTGTCGCCGGAATTGGCGAGCTTGCGGTTCTTTTGCAGGATCTTGTCGGCGGTGGCCAGATCGGCCAGCGCGAGCTCGGTGTTGATCACCTCGATATCCGAGACCGGGTCGATGCGGCCGGCCACGTGGACGACGTTCTCGTCCTCGAAGCAGCGAACGACGTGCACGATGGCGTCGGTCTCGCGGATGTTGGCCAGGAACTGGTTGCCCAGGCCCTCGCCCTTGGAGGCACCGGCCACCAGGCCGGCAATATCGACGAACTCGACCACGGCCGGCACGACCCGCTCGGGCTTGACGATGGCCGCCAGGGCCGCCAGCCGGGTGTCGGGCACCTCGACCACGCCGACGTTGGGCTCGATGGTGCAGAAAGGATAGTTTTCCGCGGCGATGCCCGCCTTGGTCAGCGCATTGAACAGAGTGGATTTACCCACGTTGGGCAAACCAACGATGCCGCATTGCAGAGCCATGAATTCGATTATCCTTGTGAGACGGGAGGCGGGGCGCGAGCCCGGCCCGGACGAAACTGCGATTGTACTGCCCAATCATGGATTTCAAGCATATCGAAGCCTTCGTATGGGTCGCCGAGGTCGAGAGCTTCCGCATTGCGGCGGAAAAGCTCCACACCACGCAACCGGCGATCTCGCAACGCATCGCGGCGCTCGAGGCGTCGCTGTCCGTGCGGCTGTTCGAACGCAGCGCGCGGGGCATCAAGCTGACCGAGAAAGGCCAGGAACTACTGTCCCACGCGACCCGCATCCTCGACATGCGCACCGACATGCTGACCGCCGCCCAGCGGGAAACCCCGATCCGCGGGCTGTTCCGGCTGGGGGTGGCCGAGACCCTGGTGCACACCTGGCTGCCCGAGTTGCTCGAACGGCTGCACAAGCGGCACCCCGCCCTGGTGGTGGAATTGCAGGTGGACACCAGCCACATGCTGCGCTCGCAGCTCATGTCGCACCAGATCGATCTCGCCATGCTGGTGGGCACCTCGCAGGATCCGCGCGAGCACAGCCTGCACCTCTGGGATTATTCCCTGGCCTGGATCGCCAGCCCCAGCCTGCGCCTGCACGGGCGCACGGTAAAGGTCGGCGAACTCGCCGCCTACCCGATCATCACCTATCCGCCGGCCAGCATCCCGCATCACGCGGTCAAGCGCATCCTGCAGGATGCGGGCATCAAGGAACCTCGCCTGTACGGCAGCGGATCGCTCAGCACGATCGTCCACATGGCGCGGCACGGCATGGGGCCGTGCGTGATCGCGCCCGCCGTGATCTCGGAGGAGCTCGAGCAGGGCAAGCTGCGCATCCTGCGCACCGACGGCACGCTGCCCGACATCAGCTTTCACGCCTGCTGGCTGGACACCCGCGACAGCCATACGGCCCGGATCGTCGCGCGGATGGCCCAGGAGCTCGCGCGCCAGGCGGGCACTCCGAAAAGTCGGTGATAACCCTGGACATTCCGCTGTTTCCCCCTGCGGTCAGCTCGGATAGCGTCCTATCAAAACCATTATGAAACAATGAGTTATACATAGTCGATAAATGATTCTTATGACTTGGCATGCCGATTGATAATTGGACAGCCAAGACACTGCTGGGCTGCAATGGCGGGGTATCGCTCATCCAGAGCATCGTCATATCGAGGAGACCTCATGAAGCATCTGGCAACCGTAACGCTCGCCGCAGGCGCGGTCCTGCTCGCCTCCACCGCCTTTGCGCAAGACAAGGTGGACGGCCTGCCCAAGACCCAAATCCAGGTCGCGGGCGCACTCAGCAACCTGACGCTCTACCAAAATTTTGAACAGCCCTTCTGGACCAAGACCGTCCCCGAACTGTCGAACGGACAGGTCACGGCCACGATCAAGGGTTTCAACGAAATGGGCCTGAAAGGCCCGGAAATGCTGCGCCTGATGTCCCAGGGCGTCATCCCGGTCGGCACCTCGACGCTGGCCTATTTCGCCAGTGACAACCCCATCAACGAAGCCATCGACCTCGCCGGCCTGGCGCCCACCGCCGCGATCGCCAAACAGGTGACCGACGCCTATGCGCCGGCCTACGCGGCCTTCTACGACAAGCAGAACATCAAAGTGCTGGGCTTTTCCTCCTACCCCGCACAGGTCCTGTTCTGCAACGGTGCGATGAACGGCCTGGCCGACCTCAAGGGTAAAAAGGTCCGCACCAGCAGCCGCACGCAAGCCGAATTCATCGAGGCCTTCGGCGGCAGCAGCGTGACCCTGCCCTTTGGCGAGGTGGTGCCGGCGCTGCAAAACGGCGTGGTCGACTGCGCCATCACCGGCTCGATGTCGGGCTACTCGGCCAAATGGTATGAGGTCAGCACGCATCTGTACGCCCTGCCGATCAACTGGAACCAGCAAATCCACGCTGCCAACAAGGCGTACTGGAACAAACTCGATCCCAAGGTTCAGGACTTCCTGCAAAAGAATCTGAACACGATGTTCGACGCCATCTGGGCCGACGCCGCCTCCGAGACGCAGCAAGGCTACGACTGCAACACCGGCGCCGACAGCTGCACGCAGGCGGTCAAGGGCAAGATGACGCTGGTCCAGCCCTCGGACGCCGACCAGGCGCTGCTCAAGAAAGTACTGGCCGAGACCATCGTGCCGAAATGGGCCGCGCGCTGCTCCGAGCAATGCGTCAAGGACTTTAACGACACCGTCGGCAAGATCGTGGGCATCACCGCGTCCAAGTAGGCGGACACGGTCCTCGCTTCGGCTGCAAACCCACGGCCGGCGGCTCCCCCGCCGGCCATTCCGATCCCGGACCCAACATGAACTCTCCCGACCGATACCGCATGCTCGACGGCTTGCTGCGCCGAGCCAACACGCTCTCGCGCGGCGCCATCTGGGTGGCCGGCGGCCTGACCCTGGCGAGCGCCCTCTACATCACCGGCGACGTCCTCGCCCGCTACTTCCTGGGCAAACCGCTCGGCGGCGCCGACGAGCTCTCGGGGTACGCCTTTGCCATCAGCATTTCGTGGGCGCTGTCGTTCGCGACACTGCAGCGCGCCAACATCCGCATCGACGCCATTTACCAATACCTGCCCCCGCGAATCAGCGCCGCGCTCGACTGGATCGCCCTGGTCGTCCTGGGTGTCTTCATCATCTACTGGACCCGCTACGCCGCCACGGTCGCGGGCTTGTCCTGGGACCACCAGGCGACGGCCAACACGACCTTCGCCACGCCTTTGTGGATCCCGCAGTTCCTCTGGGTCGCGGGCCTGCTGTGGCTGTGCGTGGTGCTGGTTCTCATGCTCCTGCGCTCGACCATCGCCCTGGTCACCGGCGACCTGCCCACGGTGCGTGAGATCTGCGGCGTGCGCAGCACCAAAGAGGAAGCCGAGTCCGAAGCCGAAGCCGGCAAGCGCCTGGTCGAAGGAGACGCGCGATGATCGGTACCGCCCTCATCCTGCTGCTCGCCCTGCTGGGGCTGAGCATCCCGGTCGGCGCCGCGCTCGGCGTGCTCGGCCTGATCCTGGACCCCTTGTATTCGATGCTGCCGCTCACCCAGGCCATGGGCGAGGTGTCATGGGGCACCAGCAACGAATTCCTGATGGTCGCCATCCCCTTGTTCATCCTCCTGGGCGAGATTCTGCTGCGCTCGGGCATGGCCGAGAGCATGTACACCGCCATGAGCCTGTGGCTGTCATGGCTGCCGGGCGGGCTGATGCACGCCAATATCGGCGCCAGCGCCTTGTTCGCCGCCACCTCAGGATCCAGCGTGGCGACGGCGGCCACCGTCGGCACCGTCGCCATTCCGCAAATCAAGAAGCAGGGCTACAACCCGTCCCTGTTTCTCGGCAGCATCGCGGCCGGGGGCACGCTGGGCATCCTGATCCCGCCGTCCATCAACCTGGTCATCTACGGCGTGCTCACCAACACCTCGGTGCCGAAGCTCTATCTGGCGGGCATCGTCCCGGGGCTGGCCCTGGCCGGACTCTTCATGGTGGCCATCGCAATCGCCTGCATCGCGCGCCCGCATTGGGGCGGCCAGCGGGTCCACGCGCCCTGGGGCGCCCGGATCCGCAGCCTGGTCCAGCTCGTGCCGCCCATCGGCATCTTTCTGCTGGTCGTGGGGTCGATCTACGCCGGCATCGCCACACCGACCGAGGCCGCGGCGCTGGGCGTCGTCGGCGCGCTGATCCTCGCACTGTTCCAGAGGCGCCTGGGTTGGGCCATGCTGCGCGATGCCCTCGAAGGCACCATGAAATCCTCGGCCATGATCATGCTCATCGTGATCGGCGCGGCCTTCCTGAACTTCATCATGTCGGCCACGGGCCTGACCGATGCGCTGATCTCGACCATCAGCGGCCTGGGGGTCTCGCCCACGGTCATGCTGCTGATCCTGACGCTCTTTTACCTGGTGTTGGGCTGCTTCATGGAAACCCTGGCCATGATGATCACCACTATCCCCATCGTGGCGCCCATCATGTTCGCGCTGGGCTTCGACCCCGTCTGGCTGGGCATCGTCATCATCATCCTGGTCGAATGCGCGCTGATCACGCCGCCGGTCGGGCTGAACCTGTTCGTGGTGCAGAGCCTGCGCTCATCGGGCAGCATGAACGACGTCATCGTCGGCGCGTTCCCCTTCGTAATCATGATGCTGGTCATGATCGCCCTGCTGGTCATCGCGCCCGACATCGCGCTCTGGGTCCCCCGGGTCTTCGGCTAGCGCCCCCCGTCCCTCCTCTTTACCGGAACATCGCATGAAACTGTCTTTCGATCTCTTGTCCACCCAGGCACCCGCGAACCGCGTGGCCGTCGAGTTCCGCCAATGCATCGTGGCCGGCTGGGCCGGCCGCGACCAGGCGGCCATCGAGCATCATATCGAGGAGCTGGCCGCCCTGGGCGTGCCGCGCCCCAGCGCCGTGCCCCTGTACTACCGTATCGCCGCCAACCAGCTCAGCCAGGACGATGCGCCGCAGGTGGTAGGGCCGCATTCCTCGGGCGAAGCCGAGGTCTTTGTATTTCCGGTCGATGGCCGGCTTCTGGTGAGCCTCGCCTCCGACCACACCGACCGCAAGCTCGAATCGGTCAGCGTGGCCCTGTCCAAGCAGATCTGCGTCAAGCCCGTCGCCCGCGAGGCCTGGCTGTTCGACGAGATCGCCACACACTGGGACTCGCTGATCCTGCGCTCGTGGATCGAAGAGGGCGGCCGGCGCGTGCTCTACCAGGAAGGCGCCCTGTCCTCGCTGCGCCACCCCCTCGAACTGATCGATGGTTGCTTTGGCCCGGCGGACATGCCGGCCGGAGCCGGCATGACCTGCGGCACCATGGCGGCTATCGGCGGCATTCGCCCCTCCGCGTCATTCGAGATGGAACTCTTCGATCCCATACTGGACCGCAGCATCCGCCACGCGTATCGTACCGACACATTGCCCGAAGTCGCCTGACCCCGCTTTCATTTCCCGCCACACCGCAAACATACGCCATGCTTCCCTCCCTCATCGAACTGCAAAACGCCCTCGAAGACGGCCGGACCACGTCCGTCGCACTGACGCAGGCCGCCCTGGCGCGCATCGCCGATCCGGACGGCGAAGGCGCGAGCGTGTTCACCACGGTCTGGGAGGAACAGGCGCTGGCCGCCGCTCGTGCCTCCGACATCCTGCGCGCGGCGGGCCTGGCACGCTCGCCGATCGACGGCCTGCCGGTCTCGATCAAGGACCTGTTCGATGTCGCCGGACACGTCACGCGCGCGGGCTCCGCGGTGCGACGGGACGCCGAGCCCGCCAAGCGCCACGCCGACCCGGTGCGGCGCCTGGCGCAGGCGGGCGCCGTGCTGATCGGGCATACGAACATGACGGAGTTCGCCTTCTCCGGGCTGGGCCTCAATCCGCATTACGGCACGCCCAGCAGTCCCTGGGACCGCGCGCGCCGGCGCATCCCCGGCGGATCCTCGTCCGGGGCCGGTGTCTCGGTCGCCGACGGCATGGCGGCGGCCGCCTTGGGCACGGACACCGGCGGCTCGGTGCGCATTCCCTCGGCATTCTGCGGGCTGACGGGTTTCAAGCCCACGGCGGCGCGGATTCCCTCGGGCGGCATGTTTCCCCTGTCGGCAAGCCTGGACTCCATCGGTCCGCTGGCGGCGTCGGTGAGCTGCTGCGCAATCCTGGATGGCATTCTGTCGGATGATGCGCGCCGCGCGCCGGTTGCGCCGCCGCCCTCCCGGCTGCGACTGGCCATCACGAACAGCCTGGTCCTGGACGGGGCCGACGACGTCGTGCGCGGCACCTTCAATGTCGCCATCGAGCGCCTGCGCGCCGCCGGCGTGATCATCGACACACTCGAGATCCCCGAGTTCAGCGAGCTGGCGCACATCAACCGGAAAGGCGGGCTCGTCTGCGCCGATGCCTACGCCGTCCATCGCGAGGCGCTGGAAACCCAGTTCGACCAGTACGACCCACGGGTCGCCTCGCGCATCCTGCGCGGCCGCGACATCGACGCCGCCGACTACATCGAGCTGCGCGCCCTGCGCGCGCAATGGATCGCCGCGATCGAGGCCCGCCTGCGCAACCATGATGCCCTGTTGATGCCGACCGTGCCCGTGATCGCCCCGACCATCGCGTCCCTGCAGGCGTCGGACGAGGCGTACTTCGCCGCCAACGGCCTGATCCTGCGCAACCCCACCCTGATCAACTTCCTCGACGGCTGCGCCCTGAGCCTGCCGTGCCACGCGCCAGGCGAGGCACCGGTGGGCCTGATGGTCGCCGGCCCCGCGCATGCCGATGCGCGGATCCTCGACACGGGTCTGGCGATCGAAGGCATACTGGGCGTGCGCTGACCCAATCGCCTGGAGCCGACCGGCTCGCCTGAACCGCGCTCAGGCGAGCCCGGGGGCGAAGCGCAGGATCAACAGCACTATCAGCAACGGCCCCGCATTGAACAGCGCATGCAGCAGCATCGAGGCGCCGATGCCCCGGCGCACGCGCATCCAGCCGAGCACCAGTCCCGTGAACCACTGCGGCAGCACCAGCAGGGGCATCAGGGCGATCGGCATCTCGTACAGTTGGAAGTTGTACAGGTGCACGGCGCCGAAAGCGACCGCGGACAGGTGATAGAGCCAGGGATATGCGCGCAACATCCCGCGGCGCCGCGCCCAGGACAGGCTCCAGCCTCCGCGCAGACGCGCACTCGCCGGACACCAGAGTGGCGCGAGGCACAACAGCAACGCCACGGCCGCCATCAGCCCCGAGGCAAAGCCCGCCCCTTGGACGACGATGGACACCATCAGCGGAACGAACCACCATACCATGGCGGGTCGCCGCAAGACGTGGCGGAAGGTCAACTCCTCGACGATGGGCGCCCAGATCAGTGCCTGCATCCACGGCAGGTTCGCGAGGCTCAAGCGGTGCTGCGCGCCGCCCATCTCGGCCGCGCCCACCGCCAGCGGCCCGAACACGAACAGATTGGCCAGCCACAGCAGCAAGGCCCATTGGATGAGCCTGACGCCGCGAATGTTCGGCAGGAAATCCACCTGGACGCCATGGCCCACGGCCCGGCCCGGGAGGCGCCGGCCGGGCCGCGGACGGCGCACGAAGCGTAGAAAATCCATGAGTTCGGCACGCAGCCCCACCGGGTGCCCGTCTCGCTTGCCGGACATGCCGCCCCTCCCCGATTCAGGCATTGGCCTGATGGTTGGCCTGATGGAGACGCTCGACCGCTCGGTCGAACTCGCCGTCCAGCAGCAGGGGCAAGGCCACGCGGCAGCGATCGATGACGGCCTCGATACCCGTCAGCTCTGCCCGGCGCGGAGGGTGCAGGACAAAGTTCACGACCTCCTGTGCCAACCCCAGGCTGCGCGGATGGCCGATGCCGATGCGCAGCCGCCAAAAGGCGGGCGAGCCCAGGGCGGACTGGATGTCGCGCAGGCCGTTATGGCCCGCATGGCCGCCGCCCTGCTTGAGCTTGACCGCGCCCGGAAGCAAGTCGAGCTCGTCGTGCAGGACCAGGATTTGTTCGGGCCGCAGCTTGTAGAAGCGCGCCAGCGCGCCCACCGCCTGGCCCGATTTATTCATGAAGGTCGCGGGCTTGGCGAGCAGGAGGGGCTCGCCCGCGTGCCGGGCACGCGCCACCCAGGCAAAGAAGGCTTTTTCCAGCGTGAAGGGCGCGTGCAGGTCGTCGGCGAAATGATCGGCCAGCCAGAAGCCGGCATTATGGCGCGTGGCTTCGTACTCGGGGCCGGGATTGCCCAGCCCCACGATCAGGCGTATGGACTCGGTCATGGGAAATCCGGAAACATGTGACATGATAAGGCACACGGCGCAGTCCGCGGGGAGCTGCGCCGTGCCGGGTCTTGCAAAAAACCGCGTCGGGTTTATTCGGCGGCGGGTTCCGCGGCGGCCGGCGGCGTGTCCTCGTCGTCCGAGCCGGTGCCCTTGGGCATATTGGCCTGGCCCAGTAGCGGATTGACGTCATCACCATGCGGCACGAACTTGACGCCGATCGGCAGGGTGACGTCCGACAGGTGCAGGCGGCCGCCGCCGATCAGGTTGCCCAGGTCGACTTCGATGAAGGGCGGCAGATTGGCCGGCAGGCAGGTGATGTCCAGTTCGGCGGGACCATGGGTGACGATCTGGCCGGCGAGCTTGACGGCCGGGCTGATGTCGGCGTTCAGGTAGTGCACCGGCACCTTGGTGGTGACGGCCTGCGAAGCATCGACGCGCTGAAAGTCCACGTGCAGGACCAGCGGACGATAAGGGTGCCATTGCACGGCACGCACCAGCACCGGCTCGGCCTTGCCGTCGAGCACCATATCGAGGATGGAGGCGTGGAATTCCTCTTTGTTCAGGGCATGGTAGATCTCGTTGTGGTCGAGCTCGATGTTGGCGGGCGCGGACTTGCCACCGTAGACGATGGCGGGCACCCGACCTGCGCGGCGCAGGCGGCGGCTCGCACTCGAACCCTGGACGCTACGCGAAGTGGCGGTAAATTTCATTGAAGACTCCAAAAACGGGACCGTCGTCGGGCCCCGCGATGCAAAAAGTAGCCGGAGCTACGAAACCCCCCGGCCGCGACCAGCCGGGGAGGGAAAAAACCATTCAGTCGGCGAACAGCGAGCTGACGGACTCGGCATTCGAAATGCGCAGGATCGTCTCGCCCAGCAAGGCCGCGCACGAGAGCTGGCGAATCTTGGGGCATTGGCGCGCCTCCTCGGACAGCGGGATGGTGTCCGTCACCACCACCTCGTCGAGGGCCGACTCGAGGATGCGCTTGACCGCCTCGCCCGAGAGCACGGGATGCGTGCAATACGCATAGACCGACCCGGCGCCCCGGTCCTTGAGGGCCTGGGCGGCCTTGCACAGCGTGCCGGCCGTATCGACCATGTCATCCATGATCAGGCAGGTGCGCCCATCGACCTCGCCGATGATGTTCATGACCTCGGACACATTGGCGCGCGGCCGGCGCTTGTCGATGATGGCCAGGTCGGATTCGAGCTGCTTGGCCAGGGCGCGGGCACGCACCACGCCGCCGATGTCCGGGGACACGACCACGAGGTTCTGGAAATTGCGGCGCCAGATGTCCCCCAGCAGGATGGGGCCGGCGTAGATGTTGTCCACGGGGATGTCGAAGAACCCCTGGATCTGGTCGGCATGCAGGTCCATCGTCATGACGCGGTCGACGCCGACGACCTGCAGCATGTTGGCGACGACCTTGGCCGAAATCGATACCCGCGCCGAACGTGGGCGGCGATCCTGGCGGGCATAGCCGAAATACGGAATGGCGGCGGTGATCCGGCCGGCCGACGCCCGGCGCAGGGCATCGACCATGACCATGATTTCCATGAGATTGTCGTTGGTCGGGGCACAGGTGGGCTGCAGCACGAAGACGTCCTTGCCGCGCACGTTCTGGTTGATCTCGACCATGACCTCGCCGTCGGAGAAACGGCCCACGGTCATCTTGCCCAGCGACATGTCGAGGTGATTCACGACGTCGACGGCCAGCCGGGGATTGGCCGTGCCAGTGAAAATCATGAATCGATCTTGTGCCATGGTGTCCCAGCCGGGTTGTCAAACGACAAGGCTGTTGACCAGCGCCCCCCGGGGGCCGCCTCAACAGCCTTTGATGTGCCTGATGCGTACAGGCGTCTGGCTGGGGAAGAAGGATTCGAACCTTCGCATGCCGGAATCAAAATCCGGTGCCTTAACCAACTTGGCTATTCCCCAACACTAACCATTGATCCAATGCCTCAAGGGATGATCGTGCAGGCCGGTGCAAGCCCATGACTGCTCGATCGAACCATCCCCAAAGGACGCTATTTTACTGATAATCCGGTCTTGGTGCATCCGCGCCTGGGCGAGATCGTCAAGCGGTGCAAAGACGCACGAACCCGACCCCGTCATGCGGGCATCGAGCCCCACATCCCGCAGCGTCCGCAGGACTCTTGAAATCCGCGGGTGGCGCCGAAGGACGACCGCCTCCAAGTCGTTGCGACCATAAAGGCCCCAATGCCTGGACTGCCAATCAGCAAAGACCGAAATTTTGACCGAAGGCGTGTTTCTTGTCAAATCCTCGGCCGAGAAAATCTCGGCGGTGGACACCTGCACGGGCGGGCGGACCACCAGATACGCGCGGTCGGGCAGCGCCACCGCCGTCAGGTCTTCGCCGATGCCCTGCGCGAAGGCCGGCTGGCCAAAGACGAACACCGGCACATCGGCGCCCAGCGGCTCGGCCAGGCGCATCAGGGCCGCGCGATCCAGGCCCGCGCCCCAGAGGCGGTTGAGGGCGATCAGCGCCGTCGCCGCATCGCTCGAACCCCCGCCCAGGCCGCCGCCGACGGGAATGCGCTTTCGATAGCGGATCCGGGCACCGTAGGAGACGCCCGCCGCCTGCTGCAAGGCGCGCGCCGCCCGCAGCACGAGGTCCTCGGACGCCGGCAGGCCGGGCGGCACGTCGCCCTCGCGCGAGAGCCCGCCGCCCTCGACCCGCTCGAAATCGAAGGCATCGGCCAGATCGATGAAGCGAAAAACCGTCTGCAGCAAGTGATAGCCATCGGCCCTGCGCCCCACCACGTGCAGGAACAGATTGAGCTTGGCCGGAGCCGGCACGTCGTACAGGGACGGCATGATCGGCCTCTAGTCGACGATCAATTGCACGCTGATCCGGCGCCCCGCCTGATCGCGCGCCAGTCGCAGCCGCCCGGGCCCCAGGCCGTCGTAGTCCCACAGGCGCACGGTCCAGCCATCCTGGACCAATTGGATGATGCGGCCCTGGTCGTCGCGCCGGACGGCGTCGACCGCGCCGCCCGCCCACGGCCGTCCCTGGATCCAGGCGCGCAGACCCGCGACCGGCACGGCCTCGCCCCAGAGCTCGGCGAGCAAGGCGTCGGCGTTGGCGGCGCGCTCGCGCTCGCCGTTGGCCCGTTCGAGAACAGCCTGGCCGGGTTCGACGAAAATCCGGGCCAACACACCGCCCATGGGACTGAGCAGATCCAGTCGCAGGGCGGCACCGGTGTCCCGCCAGGCAAAATTCCCCTGCGCGGCCTGAGCCGGGCCCTCGGCCGGGCGGGCGGAGACCGCGAAGCGGCCGGTGCGCTCGAATGCCGGGCCGGCGCCGCCGATGCGCTCAGGTGTTGCACAGGACGCCAACAGCACGGCGACGAGCGCCAGCGCCAGAATCCGCACCCACTTCATTTGGGCAGCTCCACCTTGAGGCGCCTCAGGGTCTCGAGCAGGGTTTCATTGTCCGGGTCCTGGCGCCGGCCCTCGACCCAGATGCCGCGCGCCTCTTGCGGGCGGTTCAGGACCCACAGGACCTCGCCCAGGTGGGCCGCCACGTCGGCCGCGGGCAGCTTGTCATAGGAGCGCCGCAGATACTCGAGCGCCGCCTCGTAGTCCTTGATGCGAAAGAGATACCAGCCCACGCTGTCCAGGATGTAGGGATTGTCGGGCTCGAGGTCCAGCGCGCGCTCGAGCAGGCCCTGGGCCTCGTCCAGGTTGCGCGCCTGGTCGGCATAGGTGTAGCCGAGCGAGTTGTAGGCATTGGCGTTGTCGGGATCCAGCTCGATCACGCGCCGCATCAGGGTCTCGAACTCGGCGGTTTGGCCCTGGCGCTCGAGCAGCATGGCGAGGTCGTATTTGATCTCTGCGGCATCGGGCATGTCGCGATCGGCGGCGCGCAGGATCTGGACGGCCTCGTCGCTGCGGCCCGCGTCCCGGTAGATGGAAGCCAGGGTGAGCTGACGCACGATCCGCTCGCGGCGGTCGGCCGGACGGATGGCGTCGATGGTCGCGCGCGCCTGGGCGAGATCGCCCAGCTTGCCCTCGAGCACCGCCTCGTGGATGCGCGCCTGGAAACGCAGAGAGGGCTCGTCGATCATCCGCAACTGGCGGATGGCCTCTTTGTAGTCCTCGCGCCGTTCGGCGATCTGCACCAGCAGCAGACGCGCGTCCGAGGCATCGGACTGGGCGTTGGTCGCGCCATCCTCGATGGACTGGCGCCGCTGGTTCTGCACCGAGATGTAGTCGTTGAGCAGGCCGACGGCCACGTCATAGCGGCCGGCGCGCGCATTGACCTCGGCCTCGGTGTAGAGCAGGTCGAAGTCCTCGGGGGTGCGCCGCCGCATGTCCTCGAGCATCTGCAGCGCCTGCTCGAATTTGCCGGCGGAGGTCAGGCGGCTGACCAGCAGGAGGTGCAGCGCGCGCTGGTCGGGATGCGCCCCGAGATAGCGCTGGGTCTGGGCAATGGCGGCGTCCGGATCGACCCTCAGGCCGTATTCCAGCACGCGCTGCGCCGCGTCGTGCGAATCGGGATCGAGCGCCTGGGCGCGCCGCGCCTCATCCAGGGCCCGGCTCGCGTCGCCGGCGGCCCAGGCCGCGTCGGCCAAGGCCAGGCGCGCAAAAGCGGAGGTGTTGACGACGCCCGCCAGCGCTTTTTCCAGGACGTCCAGCGCCAAGTGCTTGTCGGCCATCTTGGACACGATGCCGGCGGCTTGCACGATGGCCTGATCCTGGTCCTCGGCCTTTTGGATGCGCCGCGCCAGGGTCTGGGCCAGGCCCTGCGTCTGGCCGTTGGAGGCCGCGAGCGCCAGCGAGGCGGCGACCGCCTCGGGATTCTCGGGATCGAGCAGGACCCATTGGCGCGCGGCGCGCAGCGCGAGCGGAATATTGCGCGCCGCCATCGCCATCTGGAAGGCGCGCCGGGCGAGCCGGGGATCGAGGGTGTCCCGCGCGACGCCCAACAAGGTCTGGCCGGCATCGTCGAACAGGTCCCGCTGCGCGGCGATCTCGGCCACGAGGATGCGGTACAGGATATCCGGTGTGAGGTTGACGGCGGGCGGCTCGCCGCTACGCAAATGAATGGTTTCGACCGGCTCGGCTGGCGTGGCGGCCGACGGGGCAGCCAAGGCCGCCCCGTGTGCGGCGACCAGCGCCAGCAACACGGGGAACGCGGATGCAGGAAATCTCATTTGCGGTAACCATAGCCGATACGCAGGGAAAATGCGTCAGGTGGCAAAATTGCACAATCGAATGAGGATGTTATCACCCTACCATGCCCGAACTGCCAGAAGTTGAAACCACTCGTCGTGGAATTGCCACGATCATGCCGGGCCGCGTATTACGTCGCCTGCTGGTGCACGACGGACGCCTGCGTTGGCCCGTGCCCGTCGGCTTGCCGGCGACCCTGGAGGGCCGGCGCGTGCTCGCCTGCGAGCGCCGCGGCAAGTACCTGCTGATCCGTTTTGAACACGGGACCCAGATCGTCCACCTGGGCATGTCGGGGTCGCTGCGCCGCGCGCCGCTGGACGAGGATCTGCGCAAGCACGACCATGTCGAGTGGCGCTTCGATGACGCGCGCTTTCTGTTGCACGACCCGCGCCGCTTCGGGGCGGTGCTCTGGCACCCGGCCGAGGCCGGCCCGCTGCTCGCACACCCGCTGCTCGCGAACCTGGGCATCGAGCCCTTCGATCCGGGCTTCACCCCCGAGCTCCTGTATGCGGCCCTGCAGTCGCGCGCGCAGGCGGTCAAGGCGCTGCTGCTGGGCGGGCGCATCGTCGTGGGCGTAGGCAATATCTACGCCTCGGAGTCCCTGTTCCTCGCCGGCATCGATCCGCGCACGCCCGGGCGCCGGATCTCGCGGCCGCGCAGCGTCCGCCTGCACGACGCGATCCTGCAAACGCTCTCTCAGGCCCTGGAATCAGGCGGCAGCACACTGCGCGACTACGTGAACGCCCAGGGGGCCCCGGGCGCCTATTTCACGCTGCACGCGGCAGTCTACGAGCGCGCCGGCCAGGCCTGCCCACGCTGCGGCACCCCGATCCGGCGCATCGTCCAGGGCCAGCGCACCACCTATTTCTGCCCTGGCTGCCAAAAGCGCTGATGACTCCGCCACGGACCAAGGCACTCCCGGCGAATCGCGCCGGCGGCACCCAGGTGCTTCACATATTGACCATTAAAGGTTTAAACTTCAGTCGTATCTTAAAATAGGACGGCGTTACGACATGAATAACCACCTCAGCGGTTTTGGCAACCACCACACCACCGAAGCCCTGCCGGGCGCCCTGCCCGAAGGTCGCAATTCACCCCAACGCTGCCCCTACGGCCTGTACGCCGAGCAGCTCTCGGGCACCGCATTCACGGCGCCACGAGCCGAGAACCGCCGCTCATGGTTGTACCGGATCCGTCCGGCCGCCGCCCAGCCGGCGTTCTCCGCCTGCGACGCCTTCCCGGGCTGGAACCAGGACTATCTGCGCGGACCGGTGACGCCCAACCGGCTGCGCTGGGATCCGCAAGCCCTGCCCGAGGCGCCGACCGACTTCCTGGAAGGCATGCGGACCTGGGCGGGCAATGGCGGCTGGGACCAGCAGGCCGGCATCGCGATCCACCTGTACGGCGCCAATCGCTCGATGCAAGGCCGTTATTTCTACAATGCCGACGCGGAACTGCTGCTGGTTCCGCAGGCGGGTGCGCTGCGCCTGCGCACGGAGCTGGGCACGTTGGAGGTCGCGCCTTGCGAGATCGCCGTGATCCCGCGCGGCGTGCGCTTCCTGGTCGAACTGCCCGATGGCTCGGCGCGCGGCTACGCGCTCGAGAATTTCGGCGCGCCGCTGCGTCTGCCGGAACTGGGCCCGATCGGATCGAACGGCCTGGCCCAGGCCCGCGACTTCCTGTATCCCGTTGCCGCCTACGAGGACGTGGACGGCGAGATGGAGCTGATCGCGCGGTTCGGCGGCGGGTTCTGGCGCACGACGCTGGATCATTCGCCGCTGGACGTCGTGGCCTGGCATGGGACCCATGCGCCCTATAAGTACGACCTGCGCCGCTTCAATGTGATCGGCTCGATCAGTTTCGACCACCCCGATCCGTGCATTTTCACCGTGCTGACCTCGCCATCCGACACCCCGGGCACGGCAAACCTGGACCTGGCGATCTTTCCGCCACGCATCCTGGCGATGGAGGACACCTTCCGCCCGCCTTGGTTCCACCGCAACATTGCCGGCGAGTTCATGGGCCTGATCCAGGGCGCCTACGATGCCAAGGCCGAGGGCTTCGCGCCCGGCAGCGCCAGCCTGCACAACACCATGAGCCCCCACGGCCCGGATGCGGACACCTTTGCCAAGGCCAGTGCGGAGGACACGGGCAAGGCGCACTACATCCGCGACACCATGGCCTTCATGTTCGAGACGCGCCGGGTCATTCAACCATCCTCGGCGGCCATGGACAGCCCCACCCTGCAGGCCGATTACGACCGGGCCTGGATGGGCCTGCGCAAGCACTTCGATCCGACGCGCCGCTGACCGTGCCGGCCGGCGCGCCGGCCTCAGCCCAGGACCTTGCCGGGGTTCATGATGCCCGTGGGGTCCAGGGCGTGCTTGATGCGGCGCATCAGGGCGATTTCGACCGGATCCTTGTAGCGCGGCAGGACATCGCGCTTGAGCTGCCCGACGCCGTGCTCGGCGCTGATCGAGCCGCCCACGGCATGGACGCTGTCGTGCACCAGTTCATAGACTGCCGCCTGGCGCGACAACAGCTCGCCCTCGGCCCACCCCTCGCCGCGGGCGACGTTGTAATGCAGATTGCCGTCGCCCAGATGGCCGAAGATCACGTGGCGGATTCCGGGGAAGGCCCGCTGCAAAGCGAGATTGGTGTCCCGCACAAAGGCCGCCATGCGCGACACCGGGATCGAGACATCGTGCTTGATGCTCTTGCCGGATTCCTTTTCGGCGAGCGGGATGCTCTCGCGCAGGTGCCACAGCGCCTTGCTCTGCGCCATGGACTCGGCGATCACCGCATCGCGCACATGGCCGGACTCGATCGCCTCGCCCACGACGGCCTCGAAGCGCTCGCGCGCGTGGGCCTCGCTCTCGCTGTCGGAGAGTTCGAGCAGCGCATACCACGGCAGGTCCGCCGAGGCGCCCTCGAAGGGCAGGCGCTGTTGTGGAAAGCAGCGCACGACATCCTGCAGGCAATCGCCCGCCATCAACTCGAAGCCGGTCAACGAGGCGCCCAGGCCGCGCCGCGCCAGCGCCAGCATGGCGACGCCGTCCTCGATGGAGTCCAGGGCGAGCAGGGCCGTGCAATGCGCCACGGGCTGGGGATAGAGCTTGAGTGTCGCCGCGGTGATGATGCCCAGCGTCCCCTCGCTGCCGATGTACAAGTCGCGCAGATCGTAGCCGGTGTTGTCCTTGCGCAGCCCGCGCAGGCCGTGCCAGATCTCGCCCTCGGCGGTCACGACCTCGAGGCCGAGCGTCAACTCGCGCATATTGCCGTAGCGCAGCACCTGGGTGCCGCCCGCGTTCGTCGCGAGATTCCCGCCGATCGTGCAACTGCCCTCGGCCGCCAGGCTGAGGGGAAACAGGCGATCGGCCGCGCGCGCGGCCTCTTGCACTGACTGCAGGACGCAGCCGGCCTCGACCTCCATCGTGTCATTGTCCAGGTCCATGGCGCGGATGCGGTTCAGGCGCAGCAGGGACAACACCACGGCCTGCCCCGAGGCATCGGGGGTCGCGCCGCCGCACAGGCCGGTATTGCCGCCCTGCGGCACGATCGGCGCGCCGTGCGCGGCACACAGGCGCAGCACAGCGGCCACCTCGTCGGTCGATCCCGGACGCACCACCGCCAGGGCCTGGCCGCTGTAGCGGTCGCGCCAGTCCGACAAATAGGGCGCCGCATCGGCGTCAGTCAACACATGCTGCCCGCCCACGGCAGCGCGCAAGGCATCCAGAAGACTCATGATCCTATGATTCCAATATCCCTCCCCGCGAAGGGGAACCCAGTCATTGTAAACACCGCGCTCGAGGCTGGCATCCCGAGGCCCCGTTCGATGAATCATTCTTCAAACGGGGCCTGCGGCGCGGGCCTTTGGCGGCCACCGGGCGGACCGTGGCGGCATGGGCGATAATCCCCCCGTGATAATCCCCGACGGAGCCCGAACCGTGTCCCAACAGCCCGACTTGCCCGATGCCGTCTTCAAGGCCTACGACATCCGGGGCACCGTGCCCAACCAGATCGACGAGGGATTCGCCCGGCGTCTGGGGCTGGCCCTGGCGGCCCAGGCACGCACCGAGGGCGTCTCGGCCCTGGTGATCGGCTACGACGGGCGCCTCAGCAGCCCCGCCCTGGCCGCGGCCTTGCGCGACGGCCTGCGCGCCGGCGGCATCGACACCCTGGACCTGGGCCTGGTGCACACGCCCCTGGTTTATTTCGCCGCCCATCTGCAGGGCACCGGCTCAGGGGTGGCGATCACCGGCAGCCACAACCCGCCGGACTACAACGGCTTCAAGCTGATGATGGCGGGCCGCACCCTGCACGGCGAGGACATCCAGGCACTGGCCGCGGCCATGCGCGCGCCGCAGCACGAGACGTCCGCACGCGGCGCGGACGAGCGCCAGGACCTCGTCGACACCTACGTTCGCCACATCGCCGATCACGTCCACCTGGCGCGCGGCATGCGCGTGGCCATCGATTGCGGCAACGGCGTGGGCGCGGTGGCCGCGGCGCGCCTGTACCGCGCCCTGGGCTGCGAGGTCGACGAGCTCTACTGCAGCGTCGACGGACGGTTCCCGAACCACCACCCCGATCCCGCCGACCCCGCCAACCTCCAGGACCTCATCGCGCACGTCCAGGCCTCGGACTGCGAACTGGGCCTGGCCTTCGACGGCGACGCCGACCGCCTGGGCGTGGTCACCAAGTCCGGCCAGATCATCTGGCCCGACCGCCAGATGATCCTGTTCGCCCGCGACGTGCTGCGCCGCGTCCCGGGCGCGCCCATCCTGTTCGACGTCAAGTGCAGTCGCCACCTGGGCCAGGCCATCGCCGAGGCGGGCGGCCAGCCCGTCATGGCGCAGACCGGGCACTCCCTGATCAAGGCAAAGCTCGCGGAAACCGGGGCGCCACTCGCCGGCGAGATGAGCGGCCACATTTTCTTCAAGGAACGCTGGTTCGGCTTCGACGACGGCTTGTACGCGGGCGCGCGCCTGCTCGAGATCCTGTCGCGCGACCCGGACCCCAGCCGGGTGCTCGAGGCCCTGCCGCAGGGGATCTCGACCCCCGAGCTGAAGCTGCCGATGCGCGAAGGCGAGCCGCACCGGCTCATCGAGCGCCTACGCGCCGAGGGGCGCTTTCCGGGGGCCGGGCGCCTGGTGACCATCGACGGCGTTCGTGCCGAGTACGCCGATGGCTTCGGCCTGGCGCGGGCCTCGAACACCACGCCGGTCGTGGTGCTGCGCTTCGAGGGCGACACGCCCGAGGCGCTCGCCCGCATCCAGGACGAGTTTCGCGCCGCCTTGGGCGCGCTGCAGCCCGGCCTCGCCCTACCCTTCTGAACCGCGCAGCAGGGTGCGATAGAGATCCAGGTGCGCCTGGACGACCGGCCGGATGCCGAAATCGCGCTCGGCCAGCGCGCGCCCCGCGGCCCCCATGGCGACGCGTGCGGCCTCGTCGGCGGCCAGCGCGATCACCGCATCGGCCAGCGCCCGCGCATCGCGCGGCGGCACGAGCACGCCGCTCACGCCCGGGTCGACGGCATCGCGGCAACCCGGCACATCCGTGGTGACCACCGGCCGGCCGCAGGCGGCGGCCTCGACCAGAGACTTGGGCAGGCCCTCGCGGTAGGACGGCAGCGCCACCAGGTGCGCCGCCGCGTACAGCGCGGCGACGTCGGCGCATTCACCCACGTATTCGATCGTTCCCGCGCGCACCCAGGCATCCAGCTCGTCCCGGGTGATGGAGGCCGGATTGCCGGGATCGGGGCTGCCCGCCAGCACCCAGCGCAAACCCGCGCCGCGCGCGGCGGCCAGGCCGGCCGCCTCGACGAACTCCGCCACGCCCTTGTCGCGCAACAGGCGCGAAGCCATGACGACCGTGACGGGCCCTGGAGGCAGGGGCTGCGGCGCGTATCGATCCAGATCGACGCCCGAGCCACGGATCATGACAGCCCGCTCGGGGCGCACGGCACCGGCCGCGACCAGCACGTCGCGGTCGCTGGCGTTCTGGAAAACCACGCGGCTGTTGCGATGGCCCAGGGCGAGGCGATAGAGCCACAGGGCACCCTGGCGCAGGGGGTCGACGCCGCCGCGCCCACGCATGAACACGTAGCCCAGCCCCGAGACGGCGGCCACATAGGCGGGTACCCGGGCCAGGCGGCACGCGATGCCGCCGTAGAGGACCGCCTTAATGGTCACGGCATGCACCAGATCCGGCCGCACGCGCCGCAACAAGCGCCGGAACGCCAGCAGGGTGCGCGCTTCGACCCACGGATTGGTGCCGCTGCGCGAGAGCGGCACCACGTGATGATGCAGGCCATGGGCCAGGATCTCGGCCACCGCCGGGCCGTCCGGGGTCGCCACGTGAACCTCCATGCCCGCATCGCGCGCGGCCAGGGCGAGCGGCAGCCGGTGCGAGACCAGGAAGCCCGGATTGTTCACAAAAAACAACATGCGCCGGCGCCCCGTGTCGCCGGCTATCGCAGCCGCCCCGGGCGTCGGAAAGTCCTCTGCCAGGCGGCGCCAGATCGTCGCATAACGCCGCGTCATGGCCCGCAGGC
Source organism: Castellaniella sp. GW247-6E4 (assembly GCF_040276065.1). Taxonomy (NCBI): domain Bacteria; kingdom Pseudomonadati; phylum Pseudomonadota; class Betaproteobacteria; order Burkholderiales; family Alcaligenaceae; genus Castellaniella; species Castellaniella sp. GW247-6E4. The sequence continues at coordinate 22,903 of NZ_JBELOI010000013.1, forward strand.
TGTAGCGCGCGGCCACCGACTCGCGCGCCGCCCGCAGGCGCTGCGCCGCGTCGGGCGCGCGCACGGCCGCGATGGCGCGCTCGATGGCCTCGGCCAGGGCGACCGGATCCTGCGGCGGCACGATCCAGCCATGATCGCCCACGATCAGCGCCGCATCCCCCACGTCCGTCGCCACGCAGGCGACGCCGCTGGCCATGGCCTCGGAGACTACATTGGGGAAGCCCTCGGCGCGGCTCGAAAGCACATGCACGTCCAGGGCACGCATCAGGGTCGGAACATCATCGCGCCGCCCCAGGAAAATCAAGTGATCGAGCAGGCCGTAGTGCCGCGCCAGGGCCATCATCGGGGCATTGTCGCGCGACATGCCGGACCCAGCCAGCACACAGCGCAAGTCCGGATGGCGCCGCACGCACAAGGCGAGCGCCGCAAAGAGATTGGCGTGGTCCTTCAGGGGATTCCAGCGGGCCATGCTGCCCAGCAGCGGGACGTCCTCTCTCAGCCCCCACTCGGCCCGCAGGCGGACGCGATCTTCGGCGTCGGGATGCCAAACGTCGAGATCGTAGCCGTTGGGGGCGAGCAGCAGGCGATCGGCGCGATAGCCCCAGTCCGCATGCACCTCGGCCGCCTTCCGGGCGCAGGCGACGATCACTGCGGGCACCCAGCCGGATACGCGCGCGCACAGCCAGGCCGTCGCCCGCGAGGAACGGCTGCTGCGGCCCAGGTCGACGCCCGAATTTCGAATACCCCAGGCCACCGCGCGGATTCCGGCCAGGCGCGCCACCAGGCCGCCGATGAGATCGGCGTGATACATCCAAGTCTGCACCACATCGGGCCGCCGCGCCCGCAGAATGCGGTACAGGCGCAGCAGGCCCCGCGCGGTGCCCGCAATGCCTTGCATGTCCAGCGTGACCACCTCGATCCCCGCCTCGCGCAGGCGCGGACCGAACACGCCCTCGCCGCGCATCGAGACCACGGAATGCCGGACACCAGGTTCGGGGGCCGTCGCGAGGCGATGCAGGACGGTCTCGGCGCCGCCGTGCAGCAGTCCCGAAATGATGTGCATCACGTGCAGCGGCACGGCCACCTCTGAATCAATCGTGTTCATATTCATGGATCTCCGGGCTGCCGGCCTCGTCCGACCACGCGGCGTCCCATTGTCGCAAAATGCCATCCAGGCCGTAGCGCGCGCGCACTGAGGCGGCGGCGCGGTGGCCCAGATCCTCGCGCCATTGCGGCGTGGCCGACATGAGCTGGTCCAGCGCCGCCGCAAGGGCCGCGTCATCGCCCGCCGGCACCAACTGCGCATCGCGCCCCCCGCGGCTGAGCTCGCGCGGACCGCTCGGGCAATCGGTGGCGACGCACGGCAGCCCCAGCGCCATGGCCTCGAGCAGGGCGTTGGGGAAACCCTCGACCGCCGAGGACAATACAAAGGCATGGGCGCCGGCGAGTTCGCGCCACGGCGCCTCGGTGCGGCCCGGCAGCAGAATGCGGTCCTCGAGGCCCAGCTCGGCCACGCGCCCCAGGCAGGCCACGCGCCGCGGCCCGTCGCCCCAAATCACCAGATCCCAGTCAGGATGGCGCGGCGCCAGGTCCGCGAAGACCTCGATCAAGGCCTCGAAGCGCTTGACCGGATTGAAGCGGCCCAGGGCCGCCAGGCGCCGGCGCGCCGGCGCGCCGGGCTCCCGAGCGCGCGGCGCGGGCAGACCATCGGGCAAGGGATTGGGGATGACGGATAAACGGCGCGTGCCGGGCGCCACCGCCATCAGTCGCGGCAGGCTCTGGCGGGTTTGGACCACCACGCGGCGGGCCCAGGGATAGGTCCAGCGCCGCAGCATGCGCAGGGCGGGCTCGAGGTTGACGCTGTGGGCGGGATCAGTGCGCTCGGACACCACCACCGGCAGGCCCAACCCCCGCGTGGCGAGCAGCACAGTGACGTTTACATTGGTGAGAAACGATAGCACCCGGTCGGGCGCCGTCTCACGCGCCAAGGCGCGCAGGGCGCGCAGCTTGTCCAGCGGCCGCCGCCAGCGCGGCCCCTGGATCCGGTCGGCGAGCCAGAGCAGGCGCACACGGGCATCCAGCGCATAGGCGCAGGCCCCCCGCCCCGAATAGCAGCACACCAGCGTGACCGTATCCCCGCGGCGCGCCCAGGCATTGGCCAGCGTCGCCGCCACACGTTCGGCGCCGCCGCCGTGCATCGAGCTGACCAGGAACAGGATGTGCATCGCCCCATGCCTCGCCGGTCTACTCGGCCTCGACCCGCCGGGTCTCGCCGGCGGCTCTCGAGACACCCACCGAACGGCCCTGAAAGACCAGTTCCCACATCGCCATCACACGCGGCACGCCAAAGCGGTCGCGCACGTCCACCGCACGGCTCGCATAACGCCGGCGCTCCTCGGGATGGGCCATCAGGTTTGACAGCCAGGCGGCCAGGGCCTCGGGGTCGCCCTCGGGACGCACCAGCACCCCGTCGATCCCGTCCCGGATGATCTCGCGCGGGCCGGTGTCGCAATCGAAGGCCACGCACGGCAGGCCGCAGGCCATGGCCTCGAGCAGGGTGTTGGACAGGCCCTCGGCGCGCGAACTGAGGACATACAGGTCGGAGGACTCATACCATTGAGTCATATTGCCGACCCGCCCCGGCAGGGACACGCGCGCGGCCAGGCCCGCCTCGTCCACGGTGCGCTGCAGCTCGCCGCGCTGGCCCCCCTCGCCCAGGATCACCAGGTCCCAGTCCGGGAACAGCGGCGCGATGCGCGCAAAGGCGGCCAGCAAGAGGTCGAACCCCTTGACTGGATGCAGGCGGCCGGCGGCCAACAGGCGATGCCGGCCGGGCTGCGCCGGCGGTTCGATCACCGGCTCGCCGGCACCCAGGGGCCAACGCACGGCGTTGGGAATCACCTGGGCCCTGACCCCGGGCAGCGCCTCGTCCAGCCAACAGGCGGTGTCCCGCGTCAGGGCGATGACCGCGTCGGCGCGGGGGTAGGCCCAGCGCCGCAGGCGCTGCCAGACCTCGGGCAGGCGCTGGATCGGCGGATGGGTGTGTTCGGTGGCGATCACGCGGCACGGCAGGCGGCGGGCGGCCAATACGGACAGGATCGAGGCCTTGGTCATCATGCCCAGCACGACACCCGGCCGCTCGTTGCGGATCAATCGCCGCAGGGCCCGCACCCGGCGCCAGTTGCCCCATGCGGCCCGCAGGCCGCCACCGCCATGCGCATCCAGGCCGAGCGCATGGCGCCGCACCCCGTTGGGCAGCGCATAAGCGTCCTCGGCGTCCGTCGTCTGCGTCACGACCGTGACCCGGCACCCCTGGTCGAGCCAATAGGCCGCCAAGTCGACGGCGACGCGCTCGGCGCCGCCGCCACGCAGCGAGTGGATCACGATCATCAGGTGGGCCTGCCTGCCAGTCATTCAAACATTTCCATCGGAGGGTACGGCCGGGCGCCGCAGCGCCAGGCACAGATAGCATACATAGGACGAGGCGTACATGAGGGCTGTGGCCAGCATGATGCCCGCAGGCCCCATGACCGGCGCCAGTACATGATTCATGACCGCCTTCACCAAAAAGTTCAGCACCGCGATCAGTGCCATCAGTCCGTAGCGGTTCTGGCTCGCGAGCAGTTGCACAAGGATCAGCACGCCAAAATAGAAGGGCAATTGCAACAGGCCCCAGCGCAGCACCTCGGACACCACCAGCGTGTCACGCGCGGTGAAGGCGCCGCGCTCGAACAACAGGCTCACGCCCCAGGGCGCCAGCCACCAGCCCGCCAACACCACCAGCGCGCCCACGACCAGCATCCCCGCCGACCATTTCAAAGCCATGCGGCGCGCATGCGCCGGATCGCCCCGCCCCTGGATATCCGCCAGGACCGGCAGCGCGGCGCGCCCCACCGAGGCCGCCCCGATCCCCAGCACCAGGGACAGCAGGCGCGTGGCGTAGCCCAGCACCGCGTTGGCGTTGTCGCCCAGCCGGGCCGCGGTGTACTGGTCTATGGGCCCCACCAGGCTCATCGCCAGTTGGCCCACCAGCATGATGCCCGCCGCCGCGGCCAGCGTCGACCACTGCGGCGCACGGCGGCCCAGCACTGCCCCGCCAGGATGGCCGTCCGCGCGGGCCGCGAAGGCGGCCAGCAAGGTCGCCTGCAAAGCATAGCCCACCAAGGTCCCCCACAGCAGGGGCCACAGGCCCCCCGAGGGCGAGGCCAGGACCCATGCCAGGATCACCAGGGCCGGCATGCTGTCGAGCAGGGTGTTGACATGGCGTTCGTGCGCGCGCAGGCGCGCGGCGCTCAGGCCGGTCCAGACCGTGAACAGGGCCGCGGGGGCAAAGCCGAGAATCAGCAGTGTGCTCATCTCGCGCACGGGCGCGGCCAGGCCCTGCCCGACCCAGGGCACGACCAGCGGCCAGAGCGCCAGCAGCGCGAGGCCGGTCGCCGCACCCAGCAGCAGCGCGGCGCCCTGCAGCTCGCGCAGGAAACGACCGTGCTCGGGCAGGCGGCGGCTGTGCACCAGCGCGGGGATCAGCACGACCGAACAGGCGCCCACCAGCGTGACCGGCAGCCAATTGGCCAGGGTCAGCGTGAACTGATAGGCGTCGACGATGTCGCTCACGCCGTAGCGGTAGGCCACCGCCATTTCCTTGAACGCCCCCACTACCTTGCCCAGCAACAGAAAGAACGCCACGCGCGCCGCCCCGAGGGCGATGCGGCGGTGATCCGCATGCAGGCTTGCGAGCCTGCGTCTCACGCCGAGCGCCACGCGCGCCTCGTCCAGGCCCGCATCGCCGCGATGCGTGTCCCGCTCAACGCAGGAACTGGGTATACCAGGGCATGGCGACCTCGAGCCCCTGGAGGATGTCGTGGCTGGGCACATAGCCCAGCAGCTTGCGGGCCTTGCCGATGTCCGCCTGCGAGTGACGGACGTCACCGGCCCGGAAATCGCCATGCCGCGGCGCGCGCGCATAGCTCACACCGTTGCGCCCCAGCGTGTCGCGCAGATGTTCGAAGAGCTGGTTGAGCGTGGTGCGCGCGTCGTAGGCCACGTTGTAGACCTGGTTCACGCCCTCGGGCGGCGCGAACGAGGCCAGTAAATTGGCCTGCACGACATTGTCGATGTAGCAGAAATCACGGCTGGTCTCGCCGTCCCCATTGATCACCACCTCTTGCTGGCGGATCATGGCCGACACCCATTTCGGGATCACCGCCGCATAGGCGCCGTCCGGATCCTGGCGACGGCCAAAGACGTTGAAGTAGCGCAGGCCGATGGTGCCGAAGCCGTAGGCCCGCGCAAATACATCCGCATACAGCTCGTTGACGTACTTGGTGACCGCGTAGGGCGATAGCGGCTTGCCGATGCGATCCTCGACCTTGGGCAGGTCGGGGTGATCGCCATAGGTCGAGCTTGAGGCGGCGTAGACAAAGGATTTCACCCCCTCGTCGCGCGCGGCGACCAGCATGTTCAGCTGTCCGCCCACATTGACCGCGTTGCTGGTGATCGGGTCCTTGAGCGACCGCGGCACCGAGCCGAGCGCCGCCTGGTGCAGCACGTGCTCGGCCCCGCGCACCGCCTCGCGGCAGGTGTCCAGGTCGCGGATGTCACCCTCGATGAAGCGAAAGCGCGCCCAGCGCTCGGGCGTCACCAAGCGCTGGATCTCGTCGAGGTTGTGCTGGTGGCCAGTGGCGAAATTATCAAGCCCCACGACCGTCTGATCCAGGTTCAGCAGCGTTTCCAGCAGATTCGAGCCGATGAAGCCGGCGCAGCCGGTCACCAGCCACGTGCCGGGCCGGGACCGCAGCGCCGCGCACACCTCCTGGTAATGGGGATTCATAGAGGGCTCCTTACAGACGCAGATCGGATTCGTTGGCCCGCAGGACGTACTTCAGGTCGTAGAGCACATGCTCGGGTTTGCCCAGGGCGCGCAGGGCGGTGGCGCCCATCTCGCCGAACTCGCGATGGGACACCGCGAGGATGATGCCGTCGTAGGCGCCCACCGCCGGCTGAGCGACGGGCCGGATTCCGTATTCGTGCATAGCCTCCTCGGCATTCACCCAGGGATCGTGGACATCCACGTCGATGCTGTATTCGGAGAGCTCGCGCACGATGTCCACCACCCGCGTATTGCGCAGATCGGGACAGTTTTCCTTGAAGGTCAGCCCCATCACCAGCACCCGCGAGCCCTGCACCTGGATGCGCCGCTTGGTCATGGCCTTGACCAGTTGCGCGACCACGTAACCGCCCATGGAATCGTTGAGCCGGCGCCCGGCCAGAATGATTTCCGGGTGATAGCCGATGGACTGGGCCTTGTGCGTGAGGTAATACGGATCGACCCCGATGCAATGCCCGCCGACCAGCCCCGGGCGGAAAGGCAGGAAGTTCCATTTCGTGCCGGCCGCCTCGAGCACGTCCAGGGTGTCGATCCCCAGGCGGTTGAAGATCAGCGCCAGCTCGTTGATCAGCGCGATGTTCACGTCGCGCTGCGTGTTCTCGATCACCTTGGCCGCCTCAGCCACCTTGATGGACGAGGCCCTGTGGGTGCCGGCGACGATGATTTGCCGATAGAGCGTATCGACCAGGTCCGCGACCTCGGGGGTCGAGCCCGAGGTGACTTTGCGGATGGTCGACACCCGATGCGCCTTGTCGCCCGGATTGATGCGCTCGGGACTGTAGCCGGCGTAGAAATCCTGGTTGAACGTCAGGCCCGAGATGCGCTCGAGCACCGGCACGCAGACCTCCTCGGTCGCGCCCGGATAGACAGTCGATTCGTAGATCACGATGTCGCCGCGCTTGAGCACCCGGCCGATGGTCTCGCTCGCACGCTCCAGCGGCGTCAGGTCCGGCTGCTTGAACTGGTCGATGGGCGTGGGCACCGTGACGATGAAGACGTTGGCCTCGGCGAGCTCGGCGGGATCGTGGCTGAAGCGCAAATGCCGCGCCTCGGCCAGCTCATCGCCGGACACCTCGAGGGTATGATCGGTCCCCGCGCGCAATTCCTCGATGCGGCGCGCATTGATGTCGAAGCCAAGCACCTTGCACTGCTTGCCGAACTCGACCGCCAGGGGCAGGCCCACGTAGCCCAGGCCCACGACGGCCAGCTTTACGTCCTGAATTTCCAAGATTTTCTCCGTTACCGAGATGATTTGCTTTAGGCCCCAGTTTACTTATGACGGCCGCCGCGGCCCAGCGACGGCAGCAGCAGCCAACGCGGGCGCCTCCAGGACACCAGGCGCGAATACAGCCAGATGTAGACCCCGGCAAAGGCCGCCATGCTGATGCACAGCATCCAGGGATCGTCCCACCAGATCGTGGCCGGCACCAGCCCGATCAGGGCCAGGACCCATAGATAAGGCGAGGCCAGGGCGTTGCATAGCGCCGGCACCGCATGGCGGCGGTCCCGGCTGAAGGTGACGCGCACCAGCCGTCGAAAGACCAATTGGTGCAGGTGCAGGGCGTCAGGCTGATCGACGGGGACGCCGCGCTTGAAGCGCCGGCGCCAAATCGAGAACAGGGTCTCGAACACTGGATAAAACAGCACGGCCAGCGCATAGAAGGGAGACACGCCCGGGTTGCGCACCACGAGCTGCACCGCCAGTTCAGCCAGCATGAAGCCCAGGAAATAGGCGCCGCCGTCCCCGAGGAAGACCCGCCCAAAGGGGAAATTCCACACTAGAAAGCCCAAGGTGGCCGACGCCAGGGCGGTGGCGATCAAGAAGATCGGGACGTCCTGGACCTGCAAAGCCACCAGGGCGAGGGAGACCGACATCAGGGTCGCGATCATCCCGGCCAGGCCGTTCATGCCGTCGACGATATTGAGCGCGTGAGTGCAGCCGCCCACCGCCACCATGGTGAAGACCAGGGATAGGGGCCAGAACGCGAGCGCCGCATCCGCCCAGGACCACCCCACACGCGACACCCCGCCCAACAGCCACCAGGCAATGGCGGCCGACAGGAAGGCGGCGACGAGACGTTTTCCGGAGCCGACGTCCTTGGTGATATCCTCCAGCAGACCTGCGACGAAGACCGGCATGGCGGCGATGAACAGCACCGGCCACAGCCAGGTCAGCGTCATGTTGCTGGGCCCCAGGACCAGAAGACCGGCCAGGCTGCCGGCCACCACCGCCAGCCCGCCCACGCGGGGTGCGGGGCGCGTATGCACCGCCTGCGGCTTGTGCATGTCGGTGTCGCCGGTCAGCCGCACGTGCCAGCGTTCCGAGGCCACGATCAGCCCGCCGACCACGAAGGCCACGATACCGATGACCGGCCACGTCAGTGTTTCCGACAAGTTGGGAACATTCACGGCAAAACCAGCAAAAAAGGCTACAGGGGGAATTATCGGGCGCGAAGGCCGGCCTCGTCCCCGGTCAAGCGATAAAAATGTAACAAAACGAGCGGCGACACCCTTGCTCGAGCCGCTATCTTACGCTGCACCGCGAATAACTCAACTCGCGCCGCGCCAAGGCGACGACAAGCCCACCCAGCCGTATTCGCGGCTCGAGACCCCCGCCGTGGCCCGAATGAGGCCGGGCCACGCCCCATGGCGAAAAAAAAGCCCAAGATCCGAAGATCCTGGGCTAAATCCACCAAAGGAGGAGGGTGGAGGAGACAACCTGGGCAAGTCGTGGCTACGAGGGCCTGGGCCCGAGCCTGGCGTGATCTAGGGTTTTCCCGCTGCAATCACGTTTCGACATCCGATAAGCAAATTATATAGATGTGAATGGTGCAACGCAAGAAAGATTTGTGTTTTTTAGTGAGCAGTGGCTGAGCGTGGTATTTTTTTAACAAAACCATCGCTGAAATCCGTAATTTGTCATTCAGGACAAACCCTAGGCTCACAATTCTTTACATCATCAACCCGCAGACGCGCCGACACCGGCCGCCGCCCTAGAAACGATAGGCGGTGGTCGTCATGATGCGCGACATCCCGCGCATGGCCATCCGCACAGGCGCCGGCAAAGGATGCGCCCCGTGGTCCTCGGCGGTGGCGCGATGGCCGATCTCGTCATCGCGCATCTGTGCCACGATGCGGCGTGAACGCTCGTCCTGCGGGGGCAGCGCCTCGAGATGGCCCTCGAGGTGTTCCTCGACCTGGCGCTCGGTTTCGGCCATGAACCCCAGGTTGTAGGGAATGCCGGCGCGACTGGCGGCGACACCGAGGGAAAAGGCGCCCAGGTACCACAAGGGGTTGAACAGGCTCGGACGGCTGCGCAACTCGTCGAGACGCTGGCGGCACCACACCAGGTGATCGACCTCCTCGGAAGCCGCCTGATACAGAACCTTGCGAATTGATGCATTGCGGCAAAACAGCGCCTGACCCCGGTACAGAGCCTGTGCGCAAATCTCGCCAACGTGGTTCACGCGCATCAAGCCCGCCGCGTGACGCGCCTGCTCACCCTCGAGGTCGACGGCATCCGCCGGTCGCGGCCCGGCAGGGTTGGGCCGCCCCGCCGTCACCGAGCCATCGAGCACCTGCAACGCCCGGCCCACCTCTGCCAGCACGGCGTCCAACGGGCCTTGGCGCCGCTTCCATCCTGTATCCCCTACAACCTGCGTCACGATGACGGGACTCCTCAACGATTCAAATAACGCCAGATCGGGCCGATCCGGGCCAAAAGCCACGCCGTGGGCAATATGATCGACAAGGCGATCAGGCCCATGCCGGTCCAGGCCTGGTCGTCCTGCAGGTACGCATTGCATAGGCGCACCGGCTGGTCCTGGTAGATCAAGCCGACGATCGCGCTCATCCAGCAGAAATTCCCCAGGAAAAAGAGCTTGACCACCGTATTGGAGCGCCGCAGCGACGCCCTCAGGATCCACCCCGCCAGCGGCAGGCCCAGGACCTTGAAAGCGGCCACCCGCCAATCGACCAGCGCATCGTCCAAGGCCTTGGGCACCATCCAGCACGCACCCACCAGGCTGACGAGCAACAGCCCCGGCATGCCGTATTCATTATAGGACCAGGCCGGGCGTGGTCCGTCGGAGACCCCGCGCGGCGCACGGTCGCGCCACGCGCGCCAGGCCTGCTCGGCACACACCCCGGTCAGCACCAGCAAGGGAATCTGCACCAGCATGTGCGTACTCATCAACGCAGTCAGCGGCGCGCGCCAGATCAGTGCGAGGGCGCACAGCCCCAGCGCGGCGACCGCATTGGCCAGGATGCCGCGCGCGCTCATCGCGCCGCCCCGGCGGCCAGAGCCTCGGCGGCTTGCAGCGCCTCGCCCGGATCATCCAGATCGACGATGCGCGCCAGGCGCCCGCCGGGCGTGACGACGTGAAATGCGGCATTGTGCTCGAACTGACCCAGGGGCGCGGGCACCACGACGATCCCGAACAGGCTCAGCAGCCGGTCGCGCGCGGCCGGATCGGCAAAGGACAGGAACTGCCAAATTTCCGGGCGCGCGTGCATGCGGCGCGCGTAATCGGCAAGCTCGGGCGCGCGGTCGCGCGAATCGAAGCTGAGACTGATCAAGCGCACGCGCCCGGCCAGCCCCTGCTCGTCGATGGCCCGCTGCAGGCGTTCGGTCTGCGCACCCTGGGCCAGGCACAGGGACACGCAGCGGGAATAGAAGAAATTGATGATCGCCACCCGGCCGTCGGCCGACAGCACATCCAGCAGGGACAGCGTCCGCCCGTCGGCTGCGAGCACCCGCGCATCGGGCAGGGGCCGCGGTTCGAGCGCCACGGCCTCGCGGCGGGCATCCTCGGCGGTCAGGGCGGTAAAGCCCGCCGTGACCCAGTACAGCGCCCCTACCCCGGTGGCCAGGGCCAGCAGCAAGGCCAGAGCCCAACGCATGCGCTACGCCGGCTATTTCTTGAGCATCGGCAGGAGCTCCTCGTCGCCGTTCCAATGATCCGGATGATCCTTGGTGGCCTCACGCTCCTGCTGGACCAGCTTGGCGTCGATCTCGCCGGCGGTATTGCCGAAACTCGTGCGTATGTGGCTGACCACCGCGGCCAGCTCGGCATCCGAGAATTTTTCCTTGAAGTGCGGCATCTCGCCGTCGTATTTGGCGCCCTGGACCGTCAGCGGCCCCTTGATGCCATGCAGCACGATGCGCACCGCCACCGCGGGATCACCGATGACCCACTCGGACCCGGCCAGCGGCGGAAAAACGCCCGGCACACCCGCGCCGGAGGCCTGATGGCAAGCAACGCAATTGGCGGTGTAGAGCTGGCCGCCATCCGCCGAGACCGGTACGGCGAAGTCGGCGGCCACCCGGTTATCGCCCAGGCTCGGCGGCATGGGATTGTAGGTCGACCAGATATAGTACGCCGCCCAGACGAACAGGACGCCGATGATGGTGAGCACCACCTTGGGCACCGGGCGGCTGCCCTCGTAGGGCTCGGGCTGCTCGCGTCGCTGCTGGCTGTTCGTCGTCTTTCGTTCCGTCATTCATGTTCTCCTTCGTACCCGCGGCCCGCGTTCAGCGCAGGACGGCGTTGGGCTTGATCGGATACGTATGATCCAGCCCGATGAGGTACTCGACCAAGTCGAGCGCCTCCTGCGAGGCCACGATGACCTGGCCGGACGGCGCATAGCTGGGCGGGACATTGACCACCTTGTCGCCTGGATCGGCCTTGTCCTTGAGTTTGAACAGGAACGGGAACGCGGGCATGGTGCTGCCCGGCACGTAGGCGCGCGGTTCGTAGAGGTGGCCGAGATTCCAGTCCACGCTGGGCTGGCGCGCGCCGATATTGAATAGGTCCGGGCCTGTGCGCATCGTCCCCAGCAGATGCGGGTGGTCGTAGTAGTAGTCTCCAGCCACCGGCGCGCGGCCCCAGCCGCGCTGGAAGTCGGGCGCCTGGGACTGGCTGCGGGGCTGCTGCGAATGGCAATAGACGCAGCCGTTCGCGATATAGACCTGGCGCCCCCGCAACTGAGCCTCGGTGTAGGGTTTGAGCCCCTCGGGCGGCTGCACGTCGGACAACTGCATATAGGGCACCACGACGAGGGTGGCGGTCGCCAGCGCGAGGGTCACCATCGCGCCGCTGAGGAGTTTGTATTCACTTTCCATGATCAGGCACCCACCATCGCCCGAGTCCCAGGCTTACGCTTCTTGTGCAATAGGGCCGGACCCACGCGACGCGGGCCGTAGCGCAGCGCCATGAGAGCGAAATGCACGGCAAAGACCAGATGGCCCAGCGTCATGATCGCGCCGCCCAGCGTGCGCCCTTCGAGGTACGGAATCGTGACAAGCACGGAATCCATGAACGGCCGGCTGGCGTCGAGCATCGCCAGGCCCTGCAGCCAGCCGCCGATCGACAGCGTCACGAAATAGATGGCGAAGCCGACCACCACCAGCCAGAAATGCAGAATGATGAGTTTCGGATGTGGCCACTCCCAGGACATGACGCGCGGCATGACGAAGTACATGGCGCCGAACATGACGAGCGAAAAGAACGCATACAGCCCAAGGTGGGCGTGGGCCACGGTGAAATGGGTGAAGTGCGCGACGGTGCTGATGCTGCGCAGGGCCTCGAAAGACCCCTGCACCGAGCTCAGGGTATACATCATGGCGCCCAGCACGATGAAGCGCAGCGTCGGCGAATAGTACATGGTGCGGAAGTTGCCGCGCATGGTGAGGTGCTGGTTCACCGAGAACGCCAGGACCGGCACGATCATCATCATGCTTTGCACGATGGACAGCGTGATCAGCCAGTGCGGCACCGGCCCGCCGACCAAGTGGTGGCCGCCGACCTGGCCGTAAAAGAACGCCAGCGCCCAGAAGCCGATCAGCGACAGGTTGTAGGACTGGATCGGGCGACCGATGATCTTGGGCAGGAAATAGTAGACCGAGGCCAGCGCGATCGGCGTGTAGTACAGCCCGAGCACATTGTGCCCGAACCACCAGTTCATGGTCGCCTGCTCGACTCCGAAGTGCACGCCGGGAATCTTGCCCACCAGGTACAGCACCGGAAACCAGAACAGGGCGGCGCCCATGTACCAGATCGACACGTACAGGTGCTCGACCTTGCGGTTCTGCAAGGTGAACACCAGGGGCAGCGCGATCAGCGCTCCGCCCAGCACGATCAGGATGCTGACTTGCCAGGGAATTTCGAGCCACTCCAGGCCGTCGTTGATGCCGGCGGCGATGCTGCCCAGGCCGGCAATCAGGCCCGCATTCCACAACATGCAGCCCAGGATGGCAAAGCGCCCGCCGTACAGATGGGTCTTGAGCAGACGCGGCAAGGTCCAGATGGCCACGCCGAAGGCCGCCATCGGCGCCCAGCCGTAGGCCACCATGTTCAGGTGCAGCGTGCGGGTGCGCCCGAAGGTCAGCCAGGCATATTGAGTGAGGAACTCCGGATCATGCAGCTTGATCGAGCTGATCAGGCCGAAGGTCGAGGCCAGGACCAGCCAGACGACCGCGCAGCACAGAAAGGTGAACACCACGAAGGCCGTCGAATGGTCGGCCTCCAGGCGTTCGGCGAGCTCGGCCTTGAGCTGCTCGGCGAGCGAGTGATCGACGGCCACCACACCACTGTCGGATACCGTCTTTTGCAAGCCGGCCTTTTGCTCGGCGGTCGCCGAGGGATCCTCGATGTGGCCGATCTCGCCCGTCGAGAAAATCACGCCCGCCGCCTCGGGATTCTCGTCGAACATATTGCGTCGCAACGACCAGATGAAAATACTCAGGCCGGTGACGGATAAAATGAACGTGAGCAGGAGTATGGTGACGGTATCCACGAGGTTCCCGATTGATGGCTAAGAGGCATGGGAGCGGCCTGAAATCGGCCTTCGACGGGCTGCCAATGGTCTTGTAATATTGATTTATGATAAATCTATTGCCTTAATCAATCCTTAATTTCCCTATATTGTCCGCGGGCTTTCCTGCGGGCTCTCCACAGGATCCACCATCATGGAATGCACGATCGACTGGCGCGGCCCCGAGGGCATGCTGTTCATTTCACGGACGGGCAGCGGCCACGTCATCGCCATGGACGGAGCCCCCGAGGGCGGCGGCCAGAATCTCGCCGCGCGCCCGATGGAAACCGTGCTGACGGGCGCGGGCGGCTGCGCCGCCTACGACGTCGTGCTGATCCTCAAACGCGGCCGGCACGCGATCACAGGCTGCCAGGTCACGCTCACCGCCGAGCGCGCCGACACCGACCCTAAAGTCTTCACCGCCATCCACTACGCCTTCACGGTGGGCGGGCGCGACTTGCCGACGGCCGCCGTCGAGCGCGCGGTCGAGCTCTCGCACACCAAGTACTGCTCGGCGATCGCGATGCTGGAAAAGACCGCCAAGATCACGCACTCGGTCGAAATCCTGGCGGCCTGAGCGCCCCTACACCGCCATCGGCGCCGTCAAGGGCGCATGATGCCGGTAGCCCACCAGAGTAAAGTCCGCAGGCTCGACGCGCTCGAGCCATTCGGGCTCGACGCGCCCAGTCCGGGCATAGTCCGGGATGCGCGGGGACAAGACCAGGCGTGGCAGCGGATGGGGCTCGCGGCGCAACTGCTCGCGCAGCATCTCGACGTGCGTTTCGTAGATGTGGGCATCGCCGATGAAGTAGCTGAACCAGCGCGGCTCGTAGCCCGTCAGGCGGGCCATCAGATGCAGCAACGCGGCGCCCTCGGCCAGGTTGAACGGCGTCCCCAGCCCCACATCATTGCTGCGGATATACAAGCACAGCGAGAGTTCGCGCGTGCCGGGATTGGCGAGAAATTGGTAGAGCAGGTGACACGGCGGCAGGGCCATCTCGTCGAGTTGCGCCCAATTCCAGCCATGAAACAGGATGCGCCGGCTGCCGGGATCGTGAATCAGGGCATCCAGGCAGACGCGCAACTGGTCGACCGCCTTGTACATGAGCACACTGGGCACGCCCTCATCGTCGAACGCGGCCACGCGGCGATAGCCCAGGCCGCCGGCGTGGGCGATGCGGGCTTCGTCGCGCGCGGGCAGCAGCTTGTAGGCGGGCCAGCGGCGCCACTGCACCCCATAGACCGGCCCCAGGTCATCCGGCCCCGACCGATGGGGGTTGGCCAGCCAATGGGCGTTCTCGTTGGCGTTCTGGTCCCAGACCTTGCAACCCAGCGCGCGGAACTGCGCGGCGCTGTCCGCCCCCCGCAGGAAACCGACGAGTTCGCCGATCGCGGACTTGAAGGCGAGCCGCTTGGTCGTGACCGCGGGGAAACCCTCGCGCAGGTCGAAGCGCAGCGACGCGCCCGGCAGGCTGAGCGTGCGCACGCCTGTGCGATTGGCCTGCCAGGAACCCTGGTCGAAAATGCTCTGGACGAGGTCGAGATAGGCTCTCATTGGACGCCTCGCGCGAGCAGGCGACGCGCCCGTTCGATCAGGGGCAGGTCCACCATGCGCCCGTCCACCCGGAAGGCCTGCGCGCCGCTGCGACCGGCCTCGTCGACCACGCGCCGCGCCCAGTCGAGTTCGTCGGCCGACGGCCGGAACGCCTCATGCACGACGGGAACCTGGGTCGGATGGATGCACAGCATCCCGCCGAACCCCATGTCGCGCGCCACCGCGATCCGCCGCGCCAGGCCCTCGAGATCCGAGAAATCGGCGTAGACCGTGTCCAGCGGCGGCGGCAGGCCGTTCATGCCGCTATGCAGGAGGATCTGGTAGCGGATCTGATCGAGGATGCGCGCCGCTCCCTCGGTGCCGGGCCGCGTCCCGAACTCGAGCATCAGATCGAGGATGCCGAAGGACAGGCGCCAGACCCCGGCCGCGCCGGCGATGCCGTCCAGGTTGCGCAATCCGCGCGCACTCTCGATGACCGGCATCAAGGGCTTGCCGGCTCCGGACACGATATGGACGTGGCGCGCCGCCTCGGCCTTGGGCAGCACGATCGCCACGACATTGGGCAGCTCGCGGCACAAGGCCAGATCCTGATCGAACCACACGGTGGTGCCGTCGTTGATGCGCACCATGAAGCGCTCGTCGGGATGTGCCAGCGCAAACTCGGACAAGTGGCGTCGCGCGGTAATTTTTTCATCCCGAGGGACCGAGTCCTCGAGGTCGACGATCACCGCGTCCGCCCCGCTGGCCAGCGCCTTGGGGAGACGGTCGGGGCGGATGGCCGGGACGAACAGCGCGGTGCGCAGCAGTTTGTCATGCATGTCGCTCACTCCTTCGACGGCGAATCGATTACTTGCCCCGCCAGACCGGCGGGCGCTTCTCGGCAAAGGCCGTGGCGCCCTCGCGCGCGTCCTCCGAGACAAAAATATGGGCAATGCGCGGGCGCTGCAGGTCGAACATCTCGTCCTGTCGCCAATTGCGCGACTGCGCGATCACCTGCTTGGCGGTGCGCACCGCCAGCGGCCCGTTGGCCGCGATGCCGCGACCCAGCACCAGCGCCTCGTCCAGCGCCGCACCGGGCTCGGCCAGGCGATTCACCAGGCCAAGCTGATGCAGGCGCTCGGCGCCCATCATGTCGCCCGTGAGCACCGCCTCCATCGCCACATGGTACGGAATGCGGGCCGGCAGGCGCAGCATGCCGCCCGATCCCGGCACTAGGCCGCGCTTGGTCTCGGGCAGGCCGAAGCGGGCCTCGCGCGACGCCACGATCAGGTCGCAGGCCAGCGCCAGCTCGCAGCCCCCCGCCAGGGCATAGCCCTCGATGGCGGCGATCAGCGGCTTGGCCGGGGGACGCTCGCACAGGCCCGCGAATCCGCGGTCGCCCACATAGGGGCGCTGGCCGGTCCGGGCAAAGGCCTTCAGGTCCATGCCCGAGCAGAAATGGCCACCCGCGCCGGTGAGGATGCCCAGGGCCACATCCGGATTGCCGTCCAGTGCGTCCATGGCCGCCGCGATCGCCTCGGCAACCTCTAAATCGACGGCGTTGCGGGCCTGCGGCCGGTTGATGGTCATCACCTGAATGCGGTCCACGATCCGCAGTTCCAGGATTTCGCTCATGATTCCCCCCTTGTCCTCGCCCGGCGAGTGATGGCTGTTCCCCCGATTGTATTGCGTCCCTGCCGACGCGGCCGTCCGGCCCGCCCGCCCATAAGGCGCGGTGAAACAGATAAAATGGGGCGCGGCGCACCGGTCCACTCTCAGGACGGCCCCGGGCGCCAGGCCCGCGAACCGGCCTTCGAACCAAACCCGACCCCACTGACTGCGACGCCCGCGCTACGCCCCATTCCATGCTCACATTCCAACAACTGATTTTATCGCTCCAGCAATACTGGGACCGGCAGGGCTGCACCCTGCTGCAGCCCTACGACATGGAGGTCGGCGCCGGGACTTCGCACACCGCCACGTTCCTGCGCGCGATCGGCCCCGAGCCCTGGCGCGCCGCCTACGTTCAGCCCTCGCGCCGCCCGAAGGACGGCCGCTACGGCGAGAATCCCAACCGTCTGCAGCACTACTACCAATTCCAGGTGGTGCTCAAGCCCGCGCCGCCCGAGATCCTCGACCTGTACATCGACTCCCTGCGCGCCCTGGGCATCGACCCGCTGCAGCACGACATCCGCTTTGTCGAGGACGACTGGGAAAACCCGACGCTGGGCGCCTGGGGCCTGGGCTGGGAGGTCTGGCTCAACGGCATGGAAGTCACGCAATTCACCTACTTCCAGCAGGTCGGCGGCCTGGACTGCAACCCGGCGACCGGCGAGATCACCTACGGCCTCGAGCGTCTGGCGATGTACCTGCAGGGCGTCGAATCGGTCTACGACCTGGTCTGGACCGAGGACGGCCGGGGCGGCCAAGTCCTGTACCGCGACGTTTTCCACCAGAACGAGGTCGAGCAATCCACCTATAACTTCGAGCACGCCTCCACCCAGATGCTGTTTGCCCATTTCAACGACTATGAGGCCGAAGCCAGACGCCTCATCGAGGTGCCGCTGGCGCTGCCCGCCTACGAGGCAACCCTGAAGGCCGCACACACCTTCAACCTGCTGGATGCGCGCGGCGCCATCAGCGTCACCGAACGCGCCGCCTACATCGGCCGCATCCGCAATCTGTCGCGCGCCGTGGCACAGGCCTACCACGACTCGCGCGAGCGCCTGGGATTTCCCATGCTGCGCAAGGAGGTCGCAGCATGAGCACGACCGCCACCCCGCGCGAACTCGTCCTGGAACTCATCACCGAAGAGCTCCCGCCCAAGGCGCTGCATGCGCTGGGCCAGGCCTTCGCCCACGGCCTGCGCGACATCCTGCGCGAGCAGGGCCTGCTCGCCCCGGACTGCGACTGTGTCGACTACGCCACGCCGCGCCGCCTGGCGGCGCGGTTCAGCCACGTCCTGGGCCAGGCACCCGATCGCGCCTATTCCGAGAAATTGATGCCGGCCGCCATCGGCCTGGACGCCTCGGGCGCGGCCACGCCGGCACTGCTCAAGAAACTCGCGGCCAAGGGCCTCGAGGGGATCGACCCCGCGGCACTGGCGCGGCGCAGCGACGGCAAGCAAGACGTCCTGTACGCCGAGGGCATGGCCCCCGGCGCCACCCTCGCCGATGGCCTGCAGCAGGCGCTGGACTACGCCCTGACGCACCTGCCCATCCCCAAGGTCATGCAGTACCAACTGGCCGACGGCCATCGCTCGGTCAAGTTCGTGCGGCCCGCGCACCGCCTCCTCGCCCTGTGGGGCGCCGATGTGGTCCCGCTGCGCGCGCTCGGACTCGAGGCCGGGCGCCTGAGCATGGGCCACCGCTTCATGGGCCGCCCCGAGCTCGAAATCACCGAGGCTGCCCAGTGGTCGCGACAGGTGCGCGACGACGGGATGGTCCTGCCCGCCTTCGAGGAGCGGCGCGACGAGATCGCCCGCCAGCTCGCCCGCGAATCCGCGGCGCTGGGCGCCACGATAGACCCCGCCCCGGGGGGCAGCCCCGAGGTCGCCGAGCTGCTCGACGAGGTCACCGCGCTGGTCGAGTACCCGACGGTCTACGTCGGCGCCTTCGATCCGGCGTTCCTGGCGGTCCCGCCGGAATGCCTGATCCTCACCATGCGGCTCAACCAGAAATACTTTCCACTGTTCGATCCCGCCGACGGTCGCCTGACGCACCGCTTCCTGATCGTCAGCAATATGCGCCCCGACGACCCGCATCACATCATCGAGGGCAACGAACGGGTCGTGCGCCCGCGCCTGGCCGACGCACAGTTCTTCTACCAGACCGACCTCAAGGTCCGCCTGGCGGACCGCGTGGGCGAGCTGGCGCATAGCGTCTATCACAACAAGCTCGGCTCGCTGCTCGAGCGCACCGAGCGCGTGCGCGCCATCGCCCGCTGGCTGGCGCCCCTGCTGGGGGCGGACGCCGAGCACGCCGACCGCGCCGCCCTGCTGGCGCGCGCCGACCTGAACACCAGCATGGTGGGCGAATTCCCCGAGCTGCAAGGCATCATGGGCGCCTACTACGCGACGGCGGACGGCGAGCCCGCCGACGTGATCCAGGCGTTGCGCGAACAGTACCGCATCCGTCTCGACACCCCGGTGACCGCCGGCACGCTGAGCGCGGCCATCCTGTTCATGGCCGAGCGCGCCGAGACGCTGGTCGGCATCTGGGGGATCGGGCTCGCGCCCACGGGCGAGCGCGATCCCTACGGCCTGCGGCGCGCGGCGCTGGGCCTGATCAGCGCCTACGAGCAACTGACCGCGGGCGGATGGCTCTCGGCCAGCGAGGACTCGCCGGCGCGGCTGTCGGCCCTGCTCGAACAAGCCCACGCGGGCTTCGAGCCGGGCCGCCTGGCGGCGGGCACCGTGGCCGAGGTCCGCGACTTCGTCTACGAACGCTACCGCAACCAGCTCGCGCAGGCCTTCGACCGCGCGGCCGTCGATGCCGTGCTCGCACTGCAGCCACCGCTGCACCAAGTGCACGCGCGCATCCAGGCCTGCGTCGATTTCGCCGCGCGGCCCGAGGCCACCGACCTCGCCGCCGCCAACAAGCGCATCGCCAACCTGCTGAAAAAGGCCGAGGGCGGCCTGCCCGCGTTCGATCCCGGCCTGGTCGCCGAACCCGCCGAGCGTCGCCTGGCCGAGATCATCGCCGGGCTCGCCCCCGAAGCCAGCGGCCACATCCGGGCCGGCAACTTCACGGCGGGCCTGGCGGTGCTGGCCGGCGCGCGCGATGCGGTCGACGCGTTCTTCAACGACGTCATGGTGATGGCTGAGGACGCGCGCGTGCGCGCCAACCGGCTCGCCCTGCTGCGCTCGCTGCACGAGCTGATGAACCAGGTCGCGGATCTCTCGAGGCTGGCGCGGTGAAACTCATCATCCTCGATCGCGACGGCGTCATCAATCACGACAGCGACGATTTCATCAAGTCGCCCGCCGAGTGGATTCCGGTGGACGGCAGCCTGGACGCGATCGCCCGCCTGTCGCGCGCCGGCTGGCGCATCGTGGTCGCGAGCAATCAGTCGGGCATCGCCCGCGGGCTGTTCACCATGGACACGCTGACCGCGATCCACATCCGGATGCACCAGGCCGTGGCCGACGCGGGCGGACAGATAGACGCGGTCTTCATCTGTCCGCACGGGCCGCACGAGGGCTGCGCCTGCCGCAAGCCGGCGCCCGGCATGCTGCACGACATTGCGCGGCGCCTGGACGTGCCGCTCGAGGGTGTCCCGGTCGTGGGCGACAGCCTGCGCGACCTGCAGGCCGCCGTCCAGTGCGGATGCGCGCCGTGGCTGGTGCTAAGCGGCAAGGGCCGCAAGACCTGGGCGGACGCGGGCCAACAAGGCCTCCTGCCTGCCGGAACCGAGGTCCGCGAGGACCTCGCGGCCGTGGCCGACGCCTTGCTGAAGACCTGACATGAACACCCTGCGATCCAGCCTCTACATGGCCTTCATGGTCGTCACGGTGATCCCGTATGCGCTCGCCTGCGTGCTGTGGGCGCCGCTGCCCCTGCACTGGCGCTACGTGCTGACCACGGGCTGGCCCCGCATGTGCCTCTGGGCGGCCCGCTGGATCCTCGGCATCCGCTACGAGATCACTGGCATGGAAAAGCTGCCCGACGGCCCGCTGATCATCCTCTCGAAGCACCAATCGGCCTGGGAAACGCTGTTCTTCGCCACACGCATGCCGCGCGACGTGGTCTTCGTCTACAAGAAAGAGCTGCACCGGGTGCCGTTCTTCGGCTGGGGGCTGGCCCTGCTCAGCATGATTCCCATCGACCGGCGCAAGGGCCGGGAATCCTTCGATCAGGTCGTGAGCATCGGCGGGCGCCGCCTGCGCGAGGGCCGCTGGCCGGTCCTGTTCCCCGAAGGCACCCGGGTCGCGCCGGGCGAAACCGGCCGCTACAAGCAAGGGGGCACCCTGCTGGCCTGCCGCACCGGCACCCCGGTCGTGCCCGTCGCCCACAATGCGGGCGAGCGATGGCCGCGCAACGCGTTCATCAAGACTCCGGGCCTGGTCACGGTGTCGTTCGGGCCGATCATCTCACCTGAGGGCAAGACACCGGCCGCCCTCAACGCCGAGGTCAAGGACTGGATCGAGACCGAAATGCGTCGCCTGAATCCGGAACGCTATGCCGGGACAACAGCTTGAGTTGTTCGACCCCGCCCCGGCGGCGGACGCCCGGCAGCGCCCGCGCGCGCCGGCGACCATCGCCGTCCCCGAACCGGCGCCGATCACCCTGCCGGCACGTCCGGCCATCCTGCCGGCGGGCACCCGCTGGCGCGAAATCGCGCTGGACGCCCGGATGCTGGGATTCCTGCTGCGGCGCTCGCGCCGCAAATCCATCGGCCTGGTGATCCGCGACGATGGCCTGCTGGTCCAGGCGCCCACCTGGAGCACGCTGTCGCAGATCGACCACGTGGTGCGCGAAAAGGCCGGCTGGATCCTGCGCAAACTCGAGGAACGCGATCAGCGCCTGCACCTGCTGGCCCTGCAGGCGACACAATGGCGCGCGGGCGGTGCCATCCCCTACCTGGGCGTGCGCATCGAACTCGTCCTCGACAGCACCCGTCCCGCCGGCTATGCGGGCGACGCCGACGCACCCCGGGCCGGGGACGCACTCAGCCTGCCGCTGCCCGAGGATGCCGCCCCCGACCGGGTGCGGGACAGCGCGGGCGCCTGGCTGCAGCAGCGGGCGCGAATCGACTTCGGGCGCCGCCTCGACCGTTTCCTCGGCGCGGCGGGGCTTTCGCTCAAGGACTGGCGCCTGTCCTCGGCCGCGGGGCGCTGGGGTTCGTGCAACAGCGACCGGCGCATCCTGCTGAACTGGCGCCTGATCCATTTCGAACCGCACCTGATCGACTACGTCGTCGCGCATGAGGTCGCGCACCTGCGCGTCATGAACCACGGCCCGGCGTTCTGGCGCGAGCTGGGACGCCTCTACCCCGGATTCAAAGAGGCCCGCGATACCCTCGCCCAGCATCATCCCGACAGCCTCCCGCTGATCTGAGGCCCCCCGTGAGAACCCACATTTGCGTATGATGGGGGAACTCACCATCACCAGGCAGGAGATCCCCTCATCATGCGTCTGCTACACACCATGCTGCGCGTGGGCAACCTCGACCGCTCCCTGATGTTCTACACCGACATCCTGGGCATGCGGCTGCTGCGCCAGAAAGACTACCCCGACGGGCGATTCACGCTGGCCTTCGTCGGCTTCCAGGACGAGGACGACGGGGCAGTGCTCGAACTGACCCACAACTGGGACACCGAAACCTACGCGCTGGGCGACGGCTACGGCCACATCGCCATAGAGGTCGAGGACGCATACGATGCGTGCGCGCGCATCAAGGCCAAGGGCGGCCACGTGGTCCGCGACGCGGGGCCGATGAAACACAGCAGCACCGTGATCGCCTTCATCGAGGATCCCGACGGCTACAAGGTCGAACTCATCCAGCGCGAGGGCCGCGTGGACTAGGGCCTGTTCATACTAATCAAGGAGATCGCGTTGGGTCTGTGCGCTGTCGAACGCAAGGCGTCTACCGCAGCAAGGCTTAATGCCTTGCGAGGATGGACAACGCAGCGGGCGGCGGCGCACGGACCCAACCCTTCGGGAAGCTATGAAAAATCCGTCTGCCCTGCGTTGCCCGTCTTGCGCGTATGGACATACGCGCTGCGCCAGATGCCTTGTTCAGCCAAATTTTTCATGGCTTCGCGACTCCTTGATTAGTGTGAACAGGCCCTAGGGTCAGGCGGTCGGCTCGACCCCGCTGGCCGCCAGGGCGTCGGCCATGTCCATGAAACGGTCGGCCGACAGCTCCTGGGGGCGCGCCGTGGGGGCGATCCCCAGGGCATCCCAGTCCAGGGCCTCGGCCCAGACGCCGAGGCTGGCGCGCACCATCTTGCGGCGCTGCTCGAAGGCGCGCGCCACGACGCGCTCGAAGGCGCGCGCGCTGCGCGGGCGGCGCAGCATGTCTCCGGCCAGCGGCCGCATGCGGACCACCGACGACACCACGCGCGGCGGCGGATCAAAGGCCTCGGGAGGCACATCGAACAAGCTGGACATGCGATAGCGGGCCTGCAGCATGACCGAAAGGCGCCCATACTGGGTGTCCCCGGGACGGGCCACCATTCGCTCGATCACCTCGCGCTGCAACATGAAATGCTGGTCCGTCACCTGATCGGCCCACTGCATCAAGTGAAACAGCAGCGGCGTCGAGATGTTGTAGGGCAGATTGCCGACAATTCGCAATTCGGCGCCCAGCGCGCCGAAATCCATCCCCAGGGCGTCGGCCTCGCGGACCTCAAGGCGTTCGGCCGGCCATTGATCACGCAGCCGCGCCGCAAGGTCGCGATCCAGTTCGATGACCACCAGGCGGTCGAGCCGCTCGAGTAGAGGGCGGGTCAAGGCCGAGAGGCCTGGCCCGATCTCGACCATGCGATCCGCGGGCTGCGGGTCGATGGCCCGCACGATCGAGTCGATCACCGCCTCGTCGCGCAGGAAATGCTGGCCAAACCGCTTGCGCGCCTGATGGGCCATGCTCAGCGCGCCTCGGGTGCGCTCTTCTCGAGGCGATTGTCGATGTAGGCCTGGGCGCGCAATTGATCCAGCCATTCCTCGTACGCGGGCCCGATCCGGCGCTGCATCAGCTCGCGGCGCGCCTGCATGCGGCGGAACTCGTTTTCCATATTCTTGCTGCGGCGCTCCTCGACCTCGATCAGATGCCAGCCGAAGGGCGACTGCACGGGCTGGCTCACCTGCCCATCGCCCAGCGCGTCCATGGCTTCCTCGAAGGCCGGCACGGTGTCGCCGGGCGACACCCATCCCAGGTCGCCGCCCTGCGGCGCCGTGGCGTCCTCGGAGTATCGCTTGGCCAGCTCCGCAAAAGACTCGCCGCGCTCGATGCGCGCGCGCAGCTTCTCGAGCAGCGCGCGCGCCTTGTCGTCGGTCATGACCTTGGTGGTCTTGATCAGGATATGCCGCACATGGGTCTGGGTAACCATCATCGGCCCAGAGGGGGCCTGGCGCTGGGCTGTCTGCTGAGCCGGCGCCGGGGCGGGCTGCGGGGCGGCCTGGCGGCGCGCCGACGACGGCGCCTGGGCATAGCCGCGGCGCAGCACCTTCAGGATATGGAAGCCGCGCCCGCTTTGCAGAATCCCCGAAACCTGGCCTGGCCCGAGATTCCTGACCGCCTGTGCGAACAGATCGGGCCAGTCCGACAACGGGCGTACGCCCATATTGCCGCCATCGAGGGCCTGCGGACCATCCGAGGACGCCGCGGCCGCGCCGGCGAAATCCGCCCCGCTGCGCAGCTTGCGCAGGATGGCCTCGGCCTCGCGGCGTTTCTCCTCGACGACGCCGCTGGGCGCGCGGTCGGGCACCTCGATCAGGATTTGCGCCAGCTCGAGGAGCTCGGGGCCGCGCGCGGCGGGCGGTGCCTCGGGCTGCGGTTCGGGCGTCTCGACCCTCGACGGCGGCACGACCGCCTGGCCGGCGCCCCCTTCCGTGCTCAGAAAGGCATCGATATCGCTATCGCTGATGGTGATGTGATCGGCGACGAGGCGCTGGCGCAGCATGTCGTCCAGAATCTGCTGGCGCAACTCGCGCCGGTAGGCATCCCAGGTCAGGCCGCCGCGCTCGATCTCGCGACGCAGCTGTTCGACCGTCAGTCGGTTGCGCTGGGCGACGGACTGGATGGCATGATCCACCTGCCCGTCGCTGACCCTCAGGCCGACCCGCTCAGCCTCCTGGCGCTGCAATTCTTCGTTGATCATCTGCTGGAGGACTTGGCGGCGCATGGTGGCCTCGTCGGGCACCGGCACGTTCTGCAGCCGCATCTGCTGGCGGATCTGCGCGGCCTTGATCTCGAGCTGGCGCAGGGTGATCACCTGCTTGTTGACCACCGCGGCGATGCCGTCGACGAACTGCTCGCTCGGGGCTTGGGTCGGTTGGGGCTTGGCGGCCCGGGTCGCCGCCAGGGCCGTGCTGCCGGCGGCGAGGCCCGCGAGCGTCCCGAGAATCAGGGCAACGCGGGCCAGATGGTGCGGACGAGACATCATTCATACCTCTCGAAGGCGGTTTTTTCAGGTATGGGCGCGGCCACCGACTCATAGCCCACGACCCGCTCGGACAGCAGCCGCATGGGATCGGTGCCCAACGACCCCAGTCCGGAGAGCTCCAGTTGCAGGAACACGGCCGTGTTGGCCTTTTCGGCCGATACCGCATAGCGCTGCATGACCACGCGGGCCGTCCAGCAGCAGTCGCCGCGATATTCCAGGCCCAGGATCGACTGGGTGCTGCGCTTTTCCTGCAGGGAATAATCATAACGGCCCACCCCGTACCAGCGGCGGGCGATCGGCCATTGGCCGCTCAGGCTGATCTGTTCGCGTGACTCGATCGTGGTGTCGTCGCTATAAACCCGGTAGGGGTCGGAATAGGCATTGGGGTCGCGCTCGTAGCGGTAGGCCAGCGACACGGTCGCCAGGCGCTTGGGGTTCCAGCGCACACCCGTGCTCAGGCGCTCGCGCTGACGGGTCTCGGCCTTGAACTGGCCATCGAAATACACCGAGAATTTGTCGGTGAGCGCCGCGTTCGCCCCCAGCAAATAGTCGGATTTTTTGTCCGACCGGGGAGCCTGGCCCGGCAGCGTGACGCGCAAGTCGGTGAAGTAATAGCGCTGGGCGGCCGAGAGGGACAGGCGCTCGAATCCGGTGTTCGCGTCCAGCCATCGCGTCGTCACCCCCAGCGTGAGCTGATTGGCGTTGGCGATGCGGTCCCAGCCACCGCTGAAGATATTCTCGTCAAAGGCCTGGATATAGTTGAAGGTGGCGACCCCGGTGTCGAAGACCGGCAGTTGCGACTGGTCGCGATAGGGAACGTACAGATAATAGGCGCGCGGCTCGATGGTCTGAACGGCATCGTTGCCGAACAGCGTCGTCGGCCGCTCGAACGTGAGCCCGCCGTCCACCGAGGCGATTGGCAGCACCCGCGACTGGCTGTGCGGCCATCCCGCATAGGCCGGCAAGTCGGCCGAAAACCATTCGGTCTCGTACTGGCTCATGTGCAGGCCGATCTTGGGGGTCAGGTAGGCGCCCGGCAGGAGGAAGGGCCGGGAAATCGTGGTGTAGGAGGTGGCGCGGGTCCCGTTGGGCACGAGGCGTTGGCCGGACTGCTCGGGAAAGGCATCGCCGTGATAGATGGGCGACACGAAACGCGTCGCATAGTTTTCGGACACGATGTCCAGGCCATTCCAGTTGTAGCGCTGCGCCCGCAGATACAGCTCGGGCAGCTTATCGTAGGGCGGCGTGATGAACGCGCCGGTGCTGTCCTGCAGGGTCTGATAGCGGTAGAACTGCAGCGAGCCGCTGAGGTAGCGATTGCCCGTCCACGAAAGCAGGGCCTGACTGGGCATGTAGGTCACGGCCGCGTCGTTCAGGCCAAAGGTCGAGAAGTCGCGGAAATAATCATCATCGGACACCTTGCGCGCATCCAGATAGGCCGTCAGCCCATAGCGGAGCTGTTGCGTGTGCTGCCAGGAATACATCCAGCGCTTTTCGCTAGTCTGCTGGTCGCGCATGAGGTAGGTGCCAAACGCCTGCCCGTTGTAGGATTCGCCCAGATAGCGCGTCTCGAGGCCCAGCTGCAGGCCACGCTTGCTCATGTAGCGCGGAAACAGCGTGGCGTCGTAATTAGGCGCAAGGTTCAGGTAATACGGCGTGGTGAGCTCGAAGCCGCTGTTCGATGAAGTGCCGTACGTGGGCACCAGGAATCCGGACTTGCGCTCGTCGCTGAGGGGAAAGGTCAAGTACGGGGAATACAGGATGGGCACATCCTTGAAGTACAGGACGCCGTTGCGCGCCACGCCCTCGTTGCGATCCAGGTACAGGTCGACGCGGCTGGACTCGATGGTCCAGGCCGGATTGGGACACGGGCAGCCGCTGTAGCTCACGTCATACAGGCGCATCATGTCACGCCCGAGGATGTCGGCGGCGCTGGCCGTCCCGGCGCCGGCGCGGGCGCCCAGGCGAAACGCGGGCTGCTCGATGCGGCCCTTGGACGAGTCGACGTTGTAGCGCAATCGCGGCCCGGTGACGATGCTGCCGTCGCGCATCAGGAGCCCGTTGCCGTGCACGTCCAGATCGCCGGTGGCGCGGTCGTACTCGATCCGGTCCCCTTTGACGACGCCATCGACGCGGCGGACCTGCGCCGCGCCCTCGAGGATGATGCGATCATCGGCGCCCCGGCGCACCTCGTCGCCGATCAGAAAGGCCGGCTGGTCATTGCCACCCGCCACCCGGTGCGCGCCCAAGCTGCCCACCATCCGCATCCCGGAGGACTCGGCCGCGGGCGCTTGCGCCCATGCCTGCGCAAATGCCGCCAGGCATGCCCCCGAAACAATGATGCGCCAGATCCGATGCACGAAGACCCAGTCCCCCAAGGATGATGTTTGTACCGCGACTGATCCGCGCGCCCACAACGACCAGCGACCCAGTATTATAGAGAAGCCGCCGCAGCCGTGCGTGCGACCTCCGACCACCCTGCCGCATCCCGATGAAGACTCCGCCCGCCCCCGATCCCCGTCTCGACAGCCTGAAGCAATGGCTGCGCACTCTGCCCGCCGCACTGGGCGTCGAACCCGACAGCCTGACACCCGTTTCGGGCGACGCGAGCTTTCGGCGGTACTTCAGGGTCGCAACGTCGGGCGGCACCCGCATCGTCATGGACGCGCCGCCGCCGCACGAGGACTGCGGCCCCTTTGTGCGCATCGCCCAGCGGCTGGCCGGGGCCGGGTTGACCGTACCGGCCATTTTCGCACA
Organism: Castellaniella sp. GW247-6E4; assembly: GCF_040276065.1. Lineage (NCBI taxonomy): Bacteria > Pseudomonadati > Pseudomonadota > Betaproteobacteria > Burkholderiales > Alcaligenaceae > Castellaniella > Castellaniella sp. GW247-6E4. Next base: position 51,004 of record NZ_JBELOI010000013.1, read on the forward strand.
CGAGACGGCCCGGGGATTCCTGCTGCTGTCGGACCTCGGACGGCAAACCTATTACGAGGCCATCCAGGCGGGCCTGGATCCACAGGCCCTGCAGCGGCGCTACCGCGCCGTGCTGCGCGACCTGCCACGGATACAGCAGGTGTCCTGCGAGGGGTTGCCGCTCTATGATGAAACACGCCTGCTCGACGAACTTGCCCTGTTCCCGCAATGGTATCTCGAGACCCACCTGGGCCTGGGGCCCGATGCGGATCGGCAGGCCGTGCTGCAAAGCACCTTCGAGCGTCTCGCGCGAGACGCGGCCCGCCAGCCCCGGGTGTTCGTCCACCGCGACTTTCATTCCCCCAACCTGATGATCAACGAGGCCGGGCCCGACGCGGCGCCCGGCATCATCGATTTCCAGGATGCCGTGCATGGGCCGCTCAGCTACGACATCGCCTCGTTGGTCATGGACGCCCGCACGACCTGGGACGAGCCCCAGCAACTGGACTGGGGCATCCGCTACTGGGAGGCCGCGCGCGCCGCCGGCCTGCCCGTGCCCGCCGACTTCGCCGAGTTCCACCAACAGTATGAATGGATGGGCCTGCAGCGCAACCTGCGCATCCTGGGCGTATTCGCGCGCCTGTCGCACCGCGATGGCAAGCATCACTACCTCGGCCACATCCCACGGGTGCGCGCCTACGTGCGCCAGGTCGCCGGCCGTTACGACGCCTTCCACCCCTTGCTGCGCGTGCTCGACCAGGCCGAGCAGATCCAGACCACCGACGGCTATTCATTCTGATGCGCGCCATGATTCTGGCGGCCGGGCGCGGCGAACGGATGCGGCCGCTGACCGACACCTGCCCCAAACCCCTACTGCCCGCGGGCGGCCAGCCTCTCATCGTCTGGCACATCCGTCGCCTGGTCGCGGCCGGCATCCCCGACATCATCATCAACCACGCCTGGCTCGGCGCGCGGATCGAGGCTGAACTGGGCGACGGGCGGGGCTATGGCGCCCGCATCGACTACTCGCCCGAGTCCACCGCGCTCGAAACCGCGGCCGGAATCGCCCGCGCGCTGCCGTTTTTCGGGGACGAACCCTTTCTCGCCATCAACGGCGACATCTGGTGCGATTGGGATGTCGGCCAGGCGCCGCGATTCGCCGCAACCCTGGGCGACGGGACGCTGGCCCGGCTGGTACTGGTGGACAACCCGGCGCACCACCCCGCGGGCGACTTCTTTCTCGGGCCCGACGGGCGCATCGCTTCCGAAGGCCGGGATGCCCTGACTTTTTCGGGTATCGGCCTCTATCACCCCGCCCTGTTTGCCGGTGTACCGACCGACCACCCGGCGCCGCTCGCCCCGGTGCTGCGCGCGGCCATCGCACGAGGCCGGGTCGCGGGCGAACACCATCGCGGGCACTGGGTGGACGTCGGCACGCCCGAGCGCCTGCGCGCACTGGATCAGTGGCTGCGCACCCGCGCCAGCGGCCAAGGGCCGGGCGACGGTCCGCCCGCACGCTGCTAAACTTCCGATTTTGGCGCTTTGCGCGCCGGATCCGATTCTTTTCCGTGTCTGGCAAATCGAAACGGTGTATGTGAACGGCGCCAGCCGGCCCGCACAACCGTCTAAGCTTCAGGATTTCGCAGGCCCGCGGGCCTCGGGCACACCGCAGTACAGGAACGCACCCATGTCTTTCGGCTCTTCGAAACGCCCCGCCTTCAAACCCACTCCCTATGGCTATACGCGCCAGCGCCGGGGTATTCCGCGCTGGCTGGTGCTGCTGATCAGCGGCATTGTCCTCGGTGCCGGCGGCGTCGTGTTCCTGCAGCGCAGCTACGGCCCGCCACGGCTCACGGCCGAGCAGTCCGAGCAATTACGCATGGACCTCAATTCCGCCAATCTCGAAAAGCAGCAGTTGCAAACGCAGGCCAAACAGCTCAGGACCGATCTCGAGCAGGCCCGCCAGTCGCTGGCCGACCAGACCGGCAAGCTCGAGCAATTACGCGCCGACCACGCCAGCATGGAAGCCGGCGTGGCCGAGCTGATCGCGGCGATCCCCCCTGATCCGCGCGGCACCTCACCCGGCATCCGCGCGGCCGACATGGTCACGCGCAACGATCGGCTGGCATACAACACCCTGCTGATCCAGGAACTGCCCGAGGGCGCAACCGAGGCGCCAGCCTTCGACGGCGCAATAAAGCTCATCGCCGCTGGCCACTACAGCAACGGACAGACGGTCTACGTGGACATCGCCACTCTGCCGCTGCACATGGGGCGCTATACCCAGATCAAGGGCGAGTCCGAGTTGCCCAAGGGCTTTCGCGCCCGCCAGGTGACCGTCCAGATCACCGCGGCCGGTTCCGACAAGATCACCGCGACGCGCACCATCCGCGTCACGCAGGGCAAATAGCGGGACGCCGGCTCAAGCCACGTGCTGCAGAAAATCCTTTAGGCGCTGACTGGGCGGATTGCTGAGCAGGGCCTGAGGATCGCCATCCTCCGCGATCCGGCCCTGGTCCATGAAGATCAGGCGGCTGCCGACCTTGCGCGCGAACTCCATCTCGTGGGTGACCACGATCATGCTCATGCCTTCCTCGGCCACGTCCTGCATCACCCGCAGCACCTCATGGCGCAATTCGGGGTCCAGGGCCGAGGTGGGCTCGTCGAACAACATCAGCCGCGGCTTGATCGCCAACGCGCGCGCAATGGCGACGCGCTGCTGCTGGCCGCCGGACAATTGCCCGGGATAATGTCCGGCCCGTTCGGCCAGGCCGACTTTCGCAAGCAGGGCGTGGGCCTGCTCGCCCGCCTGGACGCGCGGCGTGCCGCGCGCATGGATGGGGCCGAACATCACATTCTCGAGCGCCGTGAGCTGGGGAAACAGATTGAATTGCTGAAACACCATCCCTGCCTCGCGGCGCAGTTCGCGCACCTGCGCCGGGCTGCCGAGCACGCTGTGTCCGTTGACGACGATGTCGCCGCCCTGGATGGTCTCGAGCACGTTGATGCAGCGCAGGAAGGTGGACTTGCCGGATCCCGAGGGCCCCACCACCACCACGACCTCGCCCGGCTCGATCGCCAGGTCGATTCCGTCGAGGACCACATTGTCGCCAAAGCGTTTGGTGACGTTCTTGAATTCGACGATGCTCATACGATCCTCGTCCTGTGCTCGATAAACTTGAGGGCCAGCGCGATGCAGCCTGTCAAGATCAGGTAGATCACGGCCACCGCACCCCAGATTTCGACCGCGCGGAAGTTGCTGGCGATGATTTCCTGCCCCCGGCGGGTGAGCTCGGCCACGCCAATGACGATGAACAGCGACGAATCCTTCAGGCTGATGATGCACTGATTACCCATGGTGGGAATCATGCGGCGCAGCGCCACCGGGCCGACGACGTGCAGCAAGATTTTGTAAAACGGCAGCCCCATGGCCTGGCCCGCCTCGTGCAGCCCCTTGGGCACGGACTGCAGCCCGCCGCGGACAATCTCGGCGATATAGGCGCCCGAATTGATCATCAGCGTAAAGACCGCCGCCGAGAATCCGTCGATGCGCAGGCCCACGATCAGCGGCAGCGCGAAATAGATGAACATCACCTGCACCACGATGGGTGTCCCCCGGATCACCAGGATGTACACCTGGGCGACAAAGGACAGCCCCAGCGGGATCCAGGCATGGAAGCGCCAGACCAGCAGGATCACGATGGCCAGTTGGACGGCCCACCAGGCCCAATCGGGCACCTCGCCCAACACCCCGGCACCCAGCCAGAACGCCAGCCGCAGCGCCCCGTAGACCACCACCACGCCCATCACCGACAGCAGCGCCGAGCGCCAGGTGACCGGGACCCGGACGTAGGTGGTGACCACGCCCGCCAGGGCGCCGATGAGGACGCCGCCGATGAGGCCGAGCAGTGTGATCTGGATCGTCATGAGAGTGCCATCGAGCAGATCGGGCATTGCGGCCCAGATGGCGGACCATTCAAAAGTCACGTTCGTCACCCCGAGTGAGGAATTGGCCCAGCGGCAAAGGTGAACGGCGATCGAGTGGTGCCACCCGATCGCCGTTCACATGAGGCTCGCGCCTGTCAACGCGAAATGAAAAGCCGCGCCCTACTTGACCGCGTCGGCCTTGTTGCCGAACCAGGTCTCGTAGAGTTTGTCGTAGCTGCCGTTGGCGTGCAGCGCCGCCAGCGCCTTGTTCACGACCGGAACGAGCTCGCTGCCCTTGGGGAAGGCGATACCGTAGAAGTCACCGCTCTTGAGGGAACCCACGACCTTGACCTTGCCCTTGCCGGCGGTCTGGGCGTAGTACTGCACATTGGGCGTGTCATGCACCACGGCGTCGACCCGGCCCGTGGCCAGCTCGAGAAAGGCATTGTCGATGTTGGGAAAGAGCTTCAGCTTGGCCGAGGGCACATTGGCCTTGAGGTAGTCCACGGTCGCGGTACCGATCTTGACGGCGACGGTCTTGTCCTGAAGGTCCTTGGCGGTCTTGATCGGACTGTCGTTCGCGACCAGGATGGCCAGGCCGCTCTCGTAGTAGGGATCCGAGAAATCGATGACCTTGGCGCGGTCTTCGCGGATGGTGATGCCAGCCAGCGCCACGTCGAGATTATGGGTCTGCAGCCCGGGAATGATGCCGTTGAAGTCCATCGGTTGCAGGCGGTACTTCAGGCCGGCTTCTTTGGCGATGGCCTCCCAGAGCTGGATGTCGAATCCGGTGTATTTGCCGTCCTGCTTGAACTCGAAGGGAACGAAGGCGGTGTCGGTCGCCACGACCAGTTCCTTGTCCGCCGCCTGGGTGGAGGGCAGCGCCAGGGCCAGGGTCAGGCCAAGCAGCATTGCTTTGAGGGTCTTGGGCAGCATGGGGTCTCCTTGTGGGATAAATTCTGCTAGCTGGGTTCTTCAGGTGTCATGTTAACTGAAAAGAACCACGGCCCGCGAGGGCCGTTTCCCGTGTACGGCGGCCGCTCAGAAGGCCGGAACGATGGCGCCTTTGTAGTGCTCGAGGATATATTGGCGCACCTTGTCGGTGTGCAGGGCGCCGACGAGCGTGCGGATCGCCGGATCGTCCTTGCGATCGGCGGAGGTCACCACGATATTGGCGTAGGGTGAATCCGAACCCTCGATAAAGAGCGCGTCCTTCACCGGGTTCAGACCGGCTTCCAGGGCGTAGTTGGTGTTGATCAGCGCCACGTCCACGTCCGGCAGCACGCGCGGCAGCGTGGCGGCCTCGAGCTCATGGAACTGAAGGCGCTTGGGATTTTCGACCACGTCGCGCGCGGTCGCGAGAATGTTGCTCGGATCCTTGAGCGTGATCAGGCCCTGCTTTTGCAGCAACAACAGCGCGCGCGCGCCATTGGACGGGTCGTTGGGAATAGCCACCTTGGCGCCGTCCTTCAGGTCCTTGATGTCCTTGATCTTCTGGGAATAGGCGCCGAAGGGCTCGACATGGACCAGGCCGACCGTCACGAGCCGGGTGCCGTGTTCCTTGTTGAAGGAATCCAGGTAGGGCTGGTGCTGAAAGAAGTTCACGTCGATCTGCTTGTCGGCGACCTGCAGATTGGGCTGCACGTAATCCGTGAACACCTTGATGTCCAGCTCGATGCCTTCCTTGGCGAGGTCGGGCTTGACGAACTCCAGCAGCTCGGCGTGCGGGACCGGCGTCGCCGCGACCGAGAGTTTGGCGGCCTGCGCGGGAATGGCGAAGGCCAGGGGAAGCGCCAGCGCCAGCGCGAACGTCTTGAACAGCATGGGGAAACCTCCTGAAAAAAATTACTTCCTGTTCATCCTGGCGACCCAACGGTCGCCAAAGACCTGCAAAAGTTGGACCATCACCACCAGGATCAGCACCGTGACGACCATGACGTCGGTCTGGTAACGCTGATAGCCGAAGCGCAGGGCCAGATCGCCCAGGCCGCCGCCGCCGATCACGCCCGACATGGCGGAGTAGCCGACGAGGGTGATGGCGGTGACCACGATGGCCGCCAGAATCCCGGTGGTCGCCTCGGGGATCAGGGCCCACAGCACGGTCTGCCGGGAATCGGCCCCCATCGCGCGGCAGGCCTCGCTCACCCCGGGGTCGAGCTCGCGCAGCACGTTCTCGACCAGACGCGCGAAAAACGGCGCCGCGCTCGCCACCAGCGGCGGGATCGAACCCTGCACGCCCAGGGCCGTCCCCGCGAGCATTCTCGTGAGCGGAATCATCACGATCAGCAGAATCAGGAACGGCACCGAACGCAGCACGTTCACGATGAACGCCATGCTCTGGTAGGCCGCGCGGCTGGACAGCATCTGGCCCGGTGCCGTCAGGAACAGCAGGATACCCACCGGCATGCCGATCAGCACCGTGAACAACAAAGAAAAACCCGTCATCAGCAAGGTGTCGATCGTCGCCTGGCCGATCAACCACCAATCCACATTCGCCAGCATCATGGCCTCAGCACCTCGTGATCGACTCCGGCCGCCGCCAGCATGCCCGCCAGGCGCTCCAGGCCCTCGTGCGGCCCCTGGACCGCGACCACCAACTGCCCGAACGGCGTTTCCTTGATCCGTCCCACGGAGCCCTGCAGGATGCTCAGATCCAGGGACAGCTCGCGGCTGATCCGGCTGAGCAGGGGCTGGACGGTATTGTCGCCGCGAAAGCTCAGGCGCAGCAGGCGTCCGGCGAGGCCATCGGCCATGGCGCGCCAGCCCTCGGCATCGACGCCGCTTTCGGACAGCAGGGATTGCGTGGCGCCGTGCCGCGGGTGCAGGAACACCTCCAGCACCTCGCCGGACTCTACGATGCGGCCCGCCTCGATCACCGCCACCCGGTCGCAGACCGCGCGAATCACGTCCATGCTATGGGTGATCAGGACAATGGTCAGGCCCAGGCGCCGGTTGATGTCGCCCAAGAGGCGCAGGATCGACTGCGTCGTCTCGGGATCGAGCGCCGAGGTCGCCTCGTCGCACAGCAGCAGCCGTGGCCGGCTGGCGAGGGCGCGGGCGATGCCCACACGCTGCTGCTGGCCGCCCGACAGTTGCCCCGGATACTTGTGCGCGTGATCCGACAAACCCACCAGGGCCAGAACCTCGCGCGCCCGCGCCAAGCGCGGCTCGCGGGCCATGCCCGCGAGCCGCAGCGGAAAACAGACGTTGTCCAGGACAGTGCGCGAGCGCAGTAGATTGAAATGCTGGAACACCATGCCGACGCCTCGGCGGTACTCGCGCAACTGGGCGTCGCTGAACGCCGTGATGTCGCGTCCGTCGACCCGCACCGCGCCCTCGGTGGGGCGCTCGAGCAGATTCAACATGCGTATCAGCGTGCTCTTGCCCGCACCCGAGCGGCCGATGATGCCGAACACCTCGCCCTGACGGATCGCCAGGTTCACATCGGCCAGGGCGTGCACGGCGCGCCCCGCGGAATGATAGGTTTTACGGATGTTCTCGAGGTCGATCAAGATACATAATCACTCATGAAGGCCGCCCACCGGTCGGGCGGGCAGCGAGGCACAATTTAACATGACCGATCCAACGAAAAATCAACTAGCTTATTCTGGCTAGTGATATGCGGGGCCCGCATGCCAGCGCCCCGGGCGCCAAACGCGCCACCCCGAACGTAAAAGCGCCAGCCCCCAAAAGGACTGGCGCCTGGATCCTGGTGGGTCGTGCGCGGCTCGAACGCGCGACCAACGGATTAAAAGTCCGGTGCTCTACCGACTGAGCTAACGACCCAACATAAGCCTTAAATTATCGCTTTTGCTCGAAATCCTGTCAAATTAACGGAATCAGCACCGCCATGAACCATTCCAATCTGCGCCTGCACATCCTGTCGGACCTGCATCTGGGCGTCCAGGGCATGCCGCCGCCCGAGGTCCATGCCGACCTCACCATCCTCGCCGGCGACATCGCCCGGCCACAGGCCGCCATGCAGTGGGCAGGCGCGCTGGGGCGCCCGGTACTCTACGTGCCCGGCAACCACGAATTCTACGGCGGCGACATCGCCGGCACGCGCCAGCGACTGGCGGACCTTGCCCACGAGCAGGGCGTGCACCTGCTTGACCAGGGCTGCCTGGTCTTTGGCGGCGTGCGATTCCTCGGCACGACCCTGTGGACGGATTTCGAACTGTTCGGCCCCGAGCTGCGCGCATCGGCCCAGGAAAAGACCGAGGCCTTCATGCGTGATTTCCAGGTGATCCGCAACACCGACGGCAGCCGCTACACCCCGGCCGACGCCTGCGCGCTGTTCGCTGCCCAGTACGAATGGCTCGATCGGGCACTGGACGAGCCATTCGAGGGCCCAACGGTCGTCGTCACCCACCACGCTCCCAGCATGCGCAGCGTGCACCCACGCTTTGCCGATTCGCTGATCAGCGCAGGATTCGCCTCGGACTGCACCTCGCTGATGGGGCGCGCGACCCTATGGATCCACGGGCACACGCACGACAGCTTCGACTATTCGGTGCGCGGCACCCGCGTGATCTGCAATCCGCGCGGCTATTTTCGCGACGGCATCCCGGAAAACCCGGCCTTCGATCCGGCGCTGCGGATCGACATCCCGCTGCGACCGTAAGCAGCATCCTCTCACAGTGCACGGGGCGGCTTAAAAGGTTTTCCGCAACCTTTTGGCCGGCGCCGGAAGCTTCTGAAGGGAACGCGGGGGAATCCGGCGGGCACTGTTTGAGGAGCGCGTAGCGCGACGAGTTTGCCCGCCGCCCGCGTGGACGAGGAAGGTCCGGGGAGTCCGGCGGCAGGCCGGACCGCCGGACGGGTTGCAGAAAACCTTTTAAGCCGCCCCGGGTACGGCGGAACGCAAGCGCACGAATAGGCGGCGGCCGCCTAACGCGCCCGCGAGATCCGGACCTCGGCACCCCGGCGCTTGACCTCCAGCCCCTCCGAAGGGAGGATGCGCAGGCCCTCGAGCCCCTTGATATAGCTCGAGCCCTGCATCTGCATGACGCGGATCTTGTTGCGCATGACGACGGGGCTATGCTCGGGCATCCCGAACATCCAGACCTCGTCCAGGATACGGGCCGAGTTGATCTCTCCGGTATGCTGGGCAATGGGCCCAAGGCACAACATGTGGCCCTCCCGACCGAACACCGGCAGCGTATCCAGGCCGGGCGTCATCGCCAGGCGCGATCCGCCCTCATAGCGCCAGCCCGTGTTCAGATCCCACCAGGCTGCGCCCGCGGGCAGATAGACCTCGGCCCGTCCGCCGGGCTGCATCACCGGGGCCACCAGCAGCGCGGGCCCCAAGAGATACTGAGTATCCCAGACATGGGCCTGCACATCGTCGGGAAAGGCCTGGGCCATCGAGCGCTGTACCGGCAGGCCGGTGCGCACCGCATCCTCGATGATACCGGCCACATACGGCACCAGCCGGTAGCGCCACTGCAACCAATGCTCCACCAGCGCGCGCGTCGCCGCATCGAATGCGTCGGGCATCAGGGCTGGATGCCCCTGGAGGCTGAAATTGGCCGAAAACACGCACATCGCCAGCCAGCGCAGGTAGAGCTCGCCGTCCATGGTCTGCGCCGGCCGCGCCGCGCAGCCCAGGCCGTGGGTCTGCACCGCGATGCCGCTATTGCCCACGGCCAGTGCGGCGCGCAGGGTGCGGGCGTACCCGTCCCAATCGTTGGCGACCTCGGGACCGAGCTGCCAGGCGTAACGCTGGGCGCCCGGGAACAGGTCGCGGCTGGGCAACACCCCCTCCTGGGGGGTCTTTTGTCCCGCCACGGCGTCGAACAGCGCCCGGCGGGCGAGATGCGGGTACAGCGTGCGCAACACCGAGCCGGACTCTCCGCCGCGCGCTTCGACCGTATCCGGAATATCGAATTGCGCGTGGCACACCGGTGCGGCGAGGTTTTCCTCGAAAGCCTGTGCATGGCGCTCGGACCAGAGCCGGTAGACATCCTTATGGGTCAGATCCAGGAGGGCGAACGCGTGGCCATCCGTGACCGGTTGGCCGGGAAAAACCTGCGCCTCGCCGTCCTCGCCGCACAACAGCCAACCGCGATCCTCCCATTCGGCGAACAGCGGCGTATCACGGAGCACGCCCGGGAAACAGGCGCCGGCCACGTGCACATCGAGCGCGCCGCAGGCGGCGGAAAACTCGCGCCAGTCGGGCAGGCGCTGCGCCCACTCGAAGACGGGCTTGTCCGCCTGGAACCCCAGTGCGGCCGGCGGCGCCAGGCTCAGGGCATCCAGGGCAAGGCCCTGCTCGCGCAGCCTGTGGATCTGGTGCAGGGACGCCGCAGCGGCCTGCGCGGGCGCCTGCTCCAGCCAGACGCCCATGGGCCACAGGCCGGGCTGCCCCGCCCGGCCTGTGAGCGCGGTGTACTGGTTGAGGATCTCGGCGGGCTCGCCCACGAACAGGAAGGCATCGAACTGGGCGCCGGCCGCCCGGACGCAATAGGCGTCCGCGTCGGCTGCCACGTCGTGTTCGACACGCCCCAGGGTATTCACATAGAGGCCCCAGCCGCGCGGGCTCCAGGCCAGCGGCAGCACCCGGGCGGCCGGATCGTCGGACACCAACCGGACGCCGCGCCGATCCAGATCGCCCTGTGTCTCGCCCAAGCCGAAAAGCCCCTCGTCCTCGCCAAGGGCCAGGCCGAATTGCCAAACGCGACCGCCCTCATCGTCCTCGACGCCCAAGGCGCCGGGCAGGCTTTCCACGACGAACCGATCGACGTGCTCGACCCGCAAGGCGAAGGGCTCGGCATCGAGCCGCAACACCGCATCGCCCTGGGCAATCCGCCAGCCGGCGCCATCCTCGAGGGCCTCGCAGTCGAGCTCGCCGACCGCCTCCTGGCGCGTCAGCAGCAACTCGGCGTGCCGCTGCGCCCGCGGCGTCGGTTTGTCCGGGTCCAGCGTCCGCCGCTCGCCGCAGCGCACACGAAAGACCCCCGGCGCATGCGCCTCTATCCTGAGGCGCAGATCGCCGCCTTTGAACGCGAAGTCCACGCAGGATGAATTGGCGCGGACAAACTCCAGACCTGTTTCAAGCAATTGGCTAGCCAGTTCCGATTTGGGCGACACAGCGTGATCCCCTGGGCATGACGCCCGTGTGAGTCGTACAAAAACCCTTATTCTGACGGATTTACGCCATAAAATAAAATCCTTGGCCTCTTTGCGTCGTCCGCCAGCCGAATTCCGGCTCAGCGCGGCCGGATACGGTAGGCCAATTCGCGCTCGATCGGCGCGGGCTCGGCGTCCAGTTCCGCGCCCAGTATATCGCCCGCCAGAGCCGACCAACTCAGGCCCCGCGAGCCATAGGCGCACGCCAGCCACAGACCGGGCGCATCCGGCACGCCACCGATGATGGGCAGGTGATCGGCGGTGGCGGCGCGCCAGCCGGCCCAGCCTTCGGGCGAACCGCGATCCAGCCAGGGCACCGCCCCCTCGGGCAGCCAGGCGGCCAGTTGCGCCCGAATCTCCCGATGCCCGGCCGCGTCGACCACGCTTTCGGCGGCGTCGGGGCGATAGGTGCTGCCGGCAACGCCCCAGCCCATGCGCGGCGGCAGGCAATAGCCCTTGCCCGACAGGATGCAGCGCGGCACGTCCGCGCCAGGGGTGCCCGCCGGCACCCGGTACACGCTGATCTGGCCAGCCAGGCGCTGCACGGCCGCGAGTTTGGGCAGGCGTGCCGCTGCATGGCCGGTCGCCAGCAAGGCGCTCGCCTCGGCGGCATTGGCCAGGACGACCCCATCGGCCTCCTGGAGGACGCCCCCCTCGGGACCCAGCAGACGCCAGGCGCCGCCCCCAGCCGCCCGCAGGGCATTGACACACGCCGCGCGGGTCTGGACGCCGGGCATCCCCAGCAAGGCCGGCAGCAAGGCGCCGGGCCGCAGCAGCAACGCCTGTTCGAACCACAAGCCGCCCTCGTGCAGGGTCGCGCCGGCCCGCGCGCCGGCCTCGGCCGCATCCATCCAACGGACCCATTCGGGAGGAAACGCCAGGGCGTCCAGAGCGGCGCACTGTGCCGCCGCCTCGTCCCGGGTCCGTGCGCAGACCAGTGCGCCGCAAACCTCGGGGCGTGCCAAACCCGGCAAGCTCAGCCAGCGACGGCGCGCGCACGCCAAACCCGAACGACTCAAACGCGATCGAGTGTCATCATCCGGGGTCAGCGCGGGCACCAGGGCGGCTGCTCCACGCACCCGCAGCGCCTCCTCGGGTCTTCGCGCGAAGACCGGATCATAGACACACACCTCGTGACCACGCAGGGCAAGCGACTGGGCAATGCCCGCGCCCGCGATGCCGCCACCGACCACGGCCAGCCGCCGGGCGCGCGGCGCGGCAGCCGGCGTCCCCAGGCCCGGGCGCAGCACCGCCACCGTCATGTCCCGCTTGCCGCCGAACCCGGGCGCCTTCTCGACCAGGAAGCCCGCATCGCGCAGATCGCGGCGCACCTGTCCGGCGCTGCACCAGGTCGCGGCGGTGGCGCCGGCCACGGCCAGGCGGCGCAACTGCCCAAACAGCGCCGGCGTCCACATCTCGGGATTCACTCCAGGGGCGAAACCGTCGAGGAAGAAGGCATCCACGCGGGCTTGCGCCTGGGGCGCCATCCGGCGCACCGACCCAAAGGCCAGGGTCAGGGTCACGGCGCCCCCCTCGAATTCGAGGCGATGCAGGCCCGGCGTCAGGAGTGGCCAGCGATCTGCCAGGACGGCGGCCAATGTCGCCAACGCGGACGGCAGACGGGACGACAAGGCACGCCGAAGATCCGCGGCCTCGAAGGGATGGGCCTCGAAGGCGAGATAGTGCAGGCGGCGGCTGCGCCGAGGATCGTCGCGCCACGCCTGCCAAGCCGCCAGGAAATTCTGACCCAGCCCGAAGCCGGTCTCACACACGGTGAAGGCCGCCCGGTCCCGCCAACGCTCGGGCAGGCGGTTGCCGCGCAGAAAGACATGCCGGGCCTGCTCCAGCGCGCCCGAGGCGCTGTGATAGACATCGCCGTACTCCGTGCTGCACGGCACGCCTTGCGCATTGAAATGCAGGCGCGCCGCCCGCACGGCTTCATAACTTCCTGACATGCAAGACTCTTGAGGGCTCACGTACAATGCATGGGAACGCCATGTGCCTTCCCGGGCCCGACGGCGCTGCAGGGGGGCTCCCACGCCATGCAAGCTTCGCATTACCTGTCCGCCGACTGTATGGACGCCGCCGTGACCGCGGCGCACGCCGCAGCCGCCATTCTACAGACCCACGCCCTGCACCGCGCGGATCTGGTCGTCGACTTCAAAATGCGCAACGATCTCGTATCGCAGGCCGATCGCGAGGCGGAACGCGCCATCATCGACATCCTGTCCACACGCACCCCGGATATCGGCATCATCGCCGAGGAAAGCGGCGGCCAGCGGGGCGCCCAGGCAACCTGGCATGTCGACCCCCTGGACGGCACCACCAATTTTCTCAGCGGCATCCCGCACTACGCGGTCTCGATCGCCCTGATCGGACATGCCGGCGCCCACGTCGAGGGGCCGGGGCGCCTCGCGCAAGACACCCCGCTGATCGGCGTGATCTACGACCCCAACCGCGAGGAGCTCTTTTCCGCTATGCACGGCATCGGTGCCTGGTCCAACGGGCGGCGCATCCATTGCTCCGGCGCGAACGACCTCCGCGAGTCGGTCATCGCCACGGGCTTTCCCTTCCGGGATTTCTCGTTCGAACATCAATACATGCCCGCCCTGCGCGAAGCCATCGCCTCCACGCGCGGCGTGCGGCGCATGGGCTCGGCGGCCCTGGACCTGGCCTGGACGGCTTGCGGGCGCTACGACGGTTACTGGGAAATGGGCCTGTCCTCCTGGGACGTGGCGGCCGGCGTCGCACTGGTGCGCGCCGCCGGCGGCATCTGCGAAGACCTCCGCCACCGCCAGCCCTGGCCTGAGGGCGGCGACGTCTACGCCGCCAACCCCCACATCGCCGAAGCCCTCGACGCCATGATCGCCAAACACCTATGAAAAACGACGTCCTCGACACCCTCGGATCCTGGCACGCGGATTTCACCGCCGTCCGCCGCGCCATTCACGCCTGGCCCGAGCTGGCCTTCCAAGAGGTGCGCACGGCGGACACGGTGGCGCGCCTGCTGGAATCCTGGGGCATCGAGACGCATCGCGGCCTCGGCGTGACGGGCGTGGTCGGGCGCATCACCGGCCGCGCGCCCGGTGGGTCGATCGGCCTGCGCGCCGACATGGACGCCCTGCCCATGAGCGAATCCAACACCTTTGCACACGCCAGCCGCAACCCCGGCGTCATGCACGCCTGCGGTCATGACGGCCACACCGCCATGCTGCTGGCCGCCGCCCGCCACCTGGCCCACCACCGCGACTTCGAGGGCACGGTGCAGGTGATCTTCCAGCCGGCCGAAGAAGGCCAGGGCGGCGCGCAACGCATGATCGAGGACGGCTTATTCGACTTGTTCCCGGTCGAGGCCGTGTTTGGCATGCACAACTGGCCCGGCATTCCGGCCGGCTCGTTCGCCCTGACCGAAGGCCCCATCATGGCCTCTAGCAGTACCTTCGAGGCCATCATCACCGGCCGTGGCGCCCACGCCGCCATGCCGCACTTGGGCGCCGATCCGGTCGTCGCCGCCGCGCAGCTCACCCTGGCCTACCAGAACATCCTTACGCGCGACCTGGACCCGCTCGAGCCCGCCGTCATCAGCGTCACCCAGATCCATACCGGCTCAGCCGACAACGTCATCCCCGACCAGGCGGTCCTGCGCGGCACCACGCGCACCCTGTCGGCGCACGCGCTGGATCTGATCGAGGCACGCATGGGCGAAATCACCCGGGGACTCGGGGACGCCCTGCGCTGCACCACCGAATTCCGCTTCGACCGACGCTATCCCGCCACCGTCAACCACCCGGCCGAGTCGGCGTTCTGTACCGAGGTGCTGTGCGAGCTGGTCGGCGCGGAGCACGTCCAGACCGGCGTCCGGCCCTCCATGGGCGCCGAGGATTTCGCATTCATGCTGCAAGCCCGCCCGGGCTGCTACGTCTGGATCGGCAACGGCACCGGCGACCATCGCGAGGCTGGCCACGGGCTGGGGCCCTGCACTCTGCACAACGGTAGCTACGATTTCAACGATGATCTGATTCCGCTGGGCGCCGCATACTGGGTGATGCTCGCGCGCCGCTGGCTCGAACGCCGCCGGCCCGAGCCTCCGGGCTGACACCGTTTCACCTTAAAGCTTGCCGTAAAATACGGCGACCTCCGGGTGCCCTGCCCCGACGACCCCACGCCGCCCGGCGACCGCAACGCGAAAGGCCTCCCCATGACCCCAGACACGCCCACCACCCTGCCTGCCCCCGAGCGCCATGCGATCTTGCGCGTCATGCCCATGCCCGCAGACGCCAACATCCATGGCGACGTCTTCGGCGGCTGGATCATGTCCCAGGTCGACATCGCCGCCTCCATCCCGGCGGCGCGCCGCGCCGGCGGACGGGTGGCGACCATCGCCGTCAACGCGTTCACCTTCAAGCAGCCGGTGTTCGTCGGCGACCTGCTCAGCTTCTATGCCGACATCGTCCGCACCGGGCGCACCTCGATCACCGTGGCGGTCGAGGTCTATGCCGAGCGTCAGCGCCTGTCCGCCGAGGTCGTCAAAGTCACCGAGGCGATACTGACCTACGTGGCCACCGACGACCAGCGGCGCAGCCGCCCCCTGCCGCCGATCTGACCCCGGGACGACCATGCCGGATATCCAGGACAGCCCGGAAAGCATGCCGCTGATCATCCCCCGTCGCCTCGACCCGGAGGATGCGCAACTGGCGCTGCAGGAACTACAGGCGATCCTGAAGCGCCAGGAGGTCGTGGACGCGATCGCCCAACGCCAGCACGAGGACGAGGACGCCTCGAACCTGCTCGAAGGCATGTTGCAGCGCCAGCACGAGGACGAGATCCGCCAGATCATCAACGCGCTGCACCCGGCCGACATTGCCTTCATCCTGGAATCGCTGCCTGTGCTGCAACGCCAGGTGGTCTGGCAACTCGTCGGCCAGGAACACGACGCCGACGTGCTGCTGGAGGTCGAGGATTGGGTCCGCGAATCGCTGATCGAGTCCATGGACCACGAGGACTTGATCGCCGCGACCGAGACCATGGACGCGGACGAGATCGCGGACATCGCGCCGGACCTCCCGCCGGACGTCATCGCCGAGGTGCAGAAAGGCCTGACCGAGGCCGAGCGCGCGCAGTTGATCGAGGCCATGGGCTACCCCGAGGACACGGTCGGCGCCATCATGGATTTCGAGATGGTGCGCGTACGCGAGGACGTGACGCTGGAGGTGGTGCTGCGCTACCTGCGCCGTCTGCACGAGCTCCCAGACCATACCGACCAGGTGTTCGTAGTCGACCGGCTGGACCGCCTGCGCGGCACGCTCTACTTGTCCAAACTGCTGGTGAGCGAACCAGAGTCCCTGGTGGCCGACGTGATGAAGGCCGACTTCCTGAGCCTCAATCCGCTGGACTCGGACGCCGACGCGGCCGGCGCCTTCGAGCGCTACGACCTGGTGTCCGCGCCGGTGGTCGACGACCAGGGCCGCCTGATCGGCCGGGTGACCATCGCCGAGGTCGTGGACGTGCTGCAAGAAGACTCGCACGAGCAGGAACTGTCGCGCGCCGGCCTGCAAGAAGAGGACATCTTCGCACCGGTGCTCAGCGCGCTGCGCAACCGCGCGCCCTGGCTCCTGATCAACCTGTGCACGGCCTCGATCGCCTCGCTGGTGGCCTCGCGCTTCGAGGACACGGTCAGCCGCATCGTGATACTCGCGTTCCTGATGTCGATTGTTGCCGGGATCGGCGGCAACTCGGGCAACCAGACCATGACCATGATCATCCGCGCCATGGCGATGGGCCGCGTGACCGGCGCCAATGTCTGGCAACTGGTCAAGCGTGAACTGCAGGTGACTTTCCTGGTGGGCGCCTGCGGCAGCCTGGTGGCAGCGACCTTCGCCTGGGTGATCTCGGACTCGTACGCGGTGGCCGGCGTGATGATGGCGGCGATGGTCGGCAATATGTTGATCGGCGCGGCGCTGGGCGTGCTCATCCCGCTGCTGCGCGACCGGTTCGGCAAGGATCCGGCGGTGGGGTCCTCGGTGCTGTTGACCTTCGCGACGGACTCGCTGGGTTTCTTTCTGTTCCTGGGGCTGGCGACGATTTTCCTGTTGTGAGGGATTCCTGCCTCAAGCGCACAAAAGCAGCGGGAGCCGCAGCCCCCACTCACCGCCCTCACGCCCACAAGGCAATACGCCTGAACCTCAGGCCAGTCGCCCGTGGCAATGCTTGTATTTTTTGCCGCTACCGCACGGGCAAGGTTCGTTGCGTCCGACCTTGGGGACGCCGCCCATCATGCCCGCCGCTGCTGCGCCGCCGCGCGGATTCGCCGGCTGATCCAGCCCGGGATCCTCGCCGCGCAACGCCGCGTCGTAGTCCGCATGGTGATAGCGGACATTCTCGAGTGCCGGGGACTCGGGCTCCTCGACCTCGACCTGCTCGGGCGACTGGATGCGCACCGTCATGAGGACGCGGATCGTCTCGTTGCGGATCCGGTCGAGCATGTCGGAAAACAAGGCGAACGCCTCGCGCTTGTAGGCCTGCTTGGGATCCTGCTGGGCATAGCCGCGCAGATGGATGCCCTGGCGCAGATGGTCCAGCGAGGCCAAGTGCCCGCGCCAGTTGGAATCCAGCGACTGCAGCAGCACCGAGCGCTCGAATGGCTCCCAGCCCTCGCGGCCGACCTGTGCGATCTTGGCCTCATAGAGGCGGCGCGCCTCGGCCAGGACCCGCTCGAGCAGGTCGTCGTCGGTCAGGTCCGGCTCTTTCTCGAGCATCTCGGTGAGCGACAGCGCAATCGCCCAGTCCGACTCGAGGGAGGACTGCAGCGCGGGGACGTCCCACTGCTCCTCCATGGTGTCCTCGGGGATACTGCGCCGGAACACCGCCGTGATCTCGGCGTCGCGCAAGTGCGCGATCGTATCGGCCACCGAGCTCGCCTCCAGGACCTCGTTGCGCTGGGTATAGAGCACCTTGCGCTGATCGTTGGCCACGTCGTCGTATTCCAGGAGCTGCTTGCGGATGTCGAAGTTGCGGGCTTCGACCTTGCGCTGGGCCGACTCGATGGAACGCGATACCATGCGCGCCTCGATGGGCTCGCCCTCGGGTAGCTTCAGGCGCTCCATGATGGCACGCACACGGTCGCCGGCGAAGATCCGCATCAGCGAGTCGTCCAGCGAAAGGTAGAAACGCGACGAGCCCGGGTCGCCCTGGCGGCCGGCGCGGCCGCGCAACTGGTTGTCGATCCGGCGCGACTCGTGGCGCTCGGTGCCGATGATGCGCAGCCCTCCCGCCTTTTTCACCGCCTCGTTGGCCGGTGCCCATTCGCTGCGGATGGCGGCGATGCGGGCCTCTTTTTCCTCAGGTGTCAGCTCGGGGTTGGCGCGCGCCAGATCGACCTGTTTTTCGACGCTGCCGCCTAGCACGATGTCGGTGCCTCGACCCGCCATATTGGTGGCGATCGTGATGTGGCCGGGCTTGCCCGCCTCGGCGACGATCTCGGCCTCGCGGGCGTGCTGCTTGGCATTGAGGACCTCGTGAGGCATCCCGTCCTTGCGCAGGGCGGCGGACAGCCGCTCGGAGTTCTCGATGCTGGTCGTGCCCACCAGCACCGGCTGGCCGCGCTCGTGGCAGTCGACGATGTCGGCCAGGATCGCCTGGTATTTCTCGGCATCGGTCTTGAACACCTGGTCGTTCTGGTCATCGCGCGCCATTGGACGGTTGGTGGGGATGATGACCGTCTCGAGGCCGTAGATCTCCTGGAACTCGTAGGCCTCGGTATCGGCCGTGCCCGTCATGCCGGCGAGCTTTTCGTACATGCGGAAGTAGTTCTGGAAAGTGATCGAGGCCAGCGTCTGGTTCTCGTTCTGGATCTGCACGCCTTCCTTGGCCTCGACCGCCTGGTGCAGGCCCTCGGACCAGCGCCGGCCGGCCATCAGCCGGCCCGTGAACTCGTCGACGATCACGACCTCGCCGTTCTGGACGACGTACTGCTGGTCCCGGAAGAACAAATTGTGCGCCCGCAGAGCCACAATCAGATGATGGATCAGCGAGATGTGCCGCGGGTCGTAGAGGGATTCGCCCTCGGGCAGGATGCCCTGCCGGGCCATGATGTCCTCGGCCTTGAGCTGGCCGGCCTCGGATAAATGCACCTGCTGCGCCTTTTCGTCGACCCAGAAATCGCCCTCGGGCTCGGGCTCGTGGGGCTTGGGCTCCTCGGTCATGCGCGTGAGCAGCGGCGGGACCGCATTCATGCGCACGTAGAGCTCGGTGTTGTAGTCGGCCTGGCCCGAGATGATCAGCGGCGTGCGCGCCTCGTCGATCAAGATCGAATCGACCTCGTCGACGATGGCGAACACCAGGCCGCGCTGGCGGCGATCGCCCGGGCGGAACTCCATGTTGTCGCGCAGATAATCGAAGCCGTACTCGTTGTTCGTGCCGTAGGTGATGTCGGCGCGATAGGCGGCGCGCTTTTCCTCGTTTTCCTGCTGTGGCACCACCACGCCCACGCTCATGCCCAGAAAGCCGTACAGGCGTCCCATCCATTCGGCATCGCGGCGCGCCAGGTAGTCGTTGACCGTGACGACGTGCACCCCGCGGCCGCCCAGGGCATTGAGGTAGACGGCCAAGGTGGCCATCAGGGTCTTGCCCTCACCGGTGCGCATCTCGGCGATCTTGCCGTTGTGCAGGGCGATCGCACCAATCAGCTGGACATCGAAATGCCGCATGCCAAAGACCCGCTTGCTGGCCTCGCGCACGACCGCGAAGGCCTCGGACAACAAGGAGTTGAGCGACTGTCCGTCGGCCAGGCGCTGGCGGAATTCGTCGGTCTTGGCTTTGAGCTCATCATCCGACAGGCCCGCCATGGACGGCTCGAGCGCGTTGATTTGCACGACCTGCTTGCGATATTGCTTGAGCAGGCGGTCGTTGCGGCTGCCTAGAATCTTTTTGAGCAGAGAAACCATGTCGTGTCATCGGTTCGAGCCCTGGGATGGTCCCCGAGCCCGGTTGCGTGGACGCGGCCGCCCGACGGCTGCCGCAGGTAAACGATGCAGTTTAACGCAGCTCGGAGGCTGTCGCATCGGAAGCCCCCTCTGTGGCCAGCGCGCCGGACCGCGCCAGGCGCAGGTCCGGCGCGCCCTGCGGCGCCCCGATAAAGAGCGCCGGATCCAGGGGATAGCCGGCCATGCGCACCTCAAAGTGCAGGTGCGCTCCCGTCGAGCGTCCGGTATTGCCCACGCGCGCGATCAACTGTCCCTGGCGGACAATATCCCCGGGCTTGACCGCGAGCGAGGAGGCGTGCGCATAGCGGGTGCTCAGTCCGTTGCCGTGGTCGATCTCGACCATCTTGCCATAGCCACGCACGGTGCCCGCGCGCAGGACGAGGCCGCCCGATGCCGCTTGGATCGGCGTTCCGCGGGGCGCGACGAAGTCCAGGCCCTCGTGCATGCCGTGGCGGCCGCTGACCGGATTGCGTCGCCAACCAAAGGATGAACTGAGGTACGGATAGTCGACCGGCGACAGCGTCGGCAGGCTGGCCTCGAGACCGGCGCGACTGGACATCGCGGCATCGATCAACGCGTAGGAGTCCTCCTGCACTGACACCCGATCACGCAGCGCGTCGATCCTGCGGCCCAGCACCTCGGCCGACCCCGGCGCCCCGCCCTCGAGCCAATCGGAGGGGATGTCGTCCATCACCGGCGCCGCGTCGGCATCGCCGGCGGCCTGGTCGAGTTCGGGGGCGCTATGGGAAAGGCCCGCGGCATCGGTCACACGCTGCCGCACCGCGTCCATGGCGATCAGACGGGCCTGAAGCTCGCCGAGTTTGGCCGCCAAGCCCGCGATGCTGTCGTCGATAAGCGTGGATTCCCGGCTCAGGCGCTGATCCAGCGCATGTAGGCTCCCGGGATCGAGGCTGGCCGCCGAAGCCGTGCGCGCCTGCCACTGCGCCCCGCCCCAGGCCGCCGCCGCCAGGGCGAACCCGCCGGCCAGGACCTTGAGCGCCTTGGCGTTAGAATGCCCCAGACGGGACAGGAAAGTATGAGTCATTCATCACCATCGTTCAGGAATTGATCCGACATGAGCCGCGGCCCTCGATCCGCCCACGGCGGGACACCCGCGTCCGGCGCCCTGCCGCTGGACTGGATCGCGGCCGACCAGCGCGGCGCGGGCATCCTGGATGTCGCGCGCCACCTGATGGCGGCCGAGGCGCTGTTGGCGCAGGTGCTGCCCCCGGGGCTGGCGCGCTATTGCAAGGCGGCCCTGATTGACAGACAGCGCCTGACGATTTCGGTTCCCAGCCCCGCGCATGCCGCCCGCCTGCGCCAGTTGGCGCCCACGGCTGCGGCCCACCTGCGTGCCGCCGGATGGCCGGTCGAGGACATTGTCGTACGGATCGACGCCGGGCTCGCCCGGCTGACGACAAAACAGCCCCTTCGGCAAGCCGAGGGGCTGGGTGAACACGCACTGGATTCATTCGAAGCCCTGCGCCGTTCACTGCGGCCGGGGCCGCTGGCCGACGCCATCGGTCGGCTGCTACGCCACCACCGCCAATGAACCGTCAGGCCAGTTGCCAATCGCGGGTAAAGGCGGCCGGCGCCGCCGGCGACTCGTAGCTGACGAGTTCCCAGGCATCCTGCCGCGCCAACAGGGCGCGCACGAGCTGGTTGTTCATGGCATGCCCGGACTTGCAGGCGACATAGCGCGCCACCAGCGGCTTGCCGGCTAGGTACAGGTCGCCGATGGCGTCGAGGATCTTGTGTTTGACGAACTCGTCGGCATAGCGCAGACCGTCGGTGTTGAGCACCCGGTACTCGTCCATCACGATGGCATTGTCGAGACTGCCGCCGCGGGCCAGGCCCATCGAGCGCAGGGCCTCGACCTCGCTGGCGAACCCGAAGGTGCGCGCGCGCGCAATGGTTTTGACGTAGGAATCGTGGGCAAAATCCACCTCGGCCGTATTGGCCGTTGAATCGATGGCGGGATGCCTGAAATCAATGGAGAACGACAGCGCAAAACCGTCGTAGGGCTCGAGGCGTGCCCATTTTTGCTGGTCGCCCTCGCCTTCACGCACCTCGACGGGCTCGAGCACCCGCAGAAAGCGCTTGGGCGCGGCCTGTTCCTGCAGGCCGGCCGACCGCAGCAGGTAGACGAATGTGCCGGCGCTGCCGTCCATGATGGGGACTTCCTCGGCATTCAGGTCCACGTGCAGATTGTCCACCCCGAGGCCGGCCAGGGCCGACATGAGGTGCTCGACCGTCGATACCCGCACATCGCCCTGCTGCAGCACCGAGGCCATGCGCGTGTCGCCCACCGCATCAGCGCGGGCGGGCAGGTCCACCACCTGGGGTAGGTCGACGCGATGGAACACGATGCCCGTGTTGGGCTGGGCCGGACGCAGCGTGAGATCCACACGGCGGCCAGAATGCAGGCCCACGCCCTTGGTGGAAATCGCTTGTTTGATGGTGCGCTGAAGAAGCATGAAGGCAACCAGTGAATTGCGAGGAGATGGCGCGGCAAATCCCGTCCATCTGCATAGACCCCCGTATTGTAACCAAAACCCGGGTTTACCACTATGTTTTTTATTCTTGAAGCATCCGGATCTTGCCGCATCGAGGCGAAGGCACGCGCCCCCCCAGGGGAAGGGGCGCGCGCGCCAGCCGCTACGATCCGCCGCGGACGGCGGGTCGATATGTGAGAGGCGGACGAAGCGGGGAAACCGCTCAGTCCGCCTGCTTGCGCAAGAACGCCGGAATGTCGAAGTGGTCCATTCCCGCGGTCTCGAGCGCCCGCACCTGGGCCGAGGCATTGCTGCGCGGATTGCGCATCACCGACGGCACGTCGGTGTTGGCGAAACCGCCGGCCAGGGGCAGATTGTCCGTGCCGGTGCGCTGGGCCTCGACATTGTTGGAGACGAGCTGCGGACGGCTATTGCCGGCACCCAGGCCCGTGGCCACCACTGTCACCCGCAGGTTCTCGCCCATGGACTCATCGTAGGCGGTGCCGAAGATCACCGTCGCATCCTCGGACGCGTAGCTGCGGATGGTGTCCATGATCTCGCGGGTCTCGCGCATCTTGAGGGTGCGGCTGGCCGTGATGTTGACCAGGATGCCGCGCGCGCCGTGCAGATCCACGCCTTCGAGCAGCGGGCAGGCAATGGCGTGCTCCGCGGCCACGCGGGCACGGTCGGCGCCGGCCGACACCGACGTCCCCATCATGGCCTGGCCTTGCTCGCCCATGATGGTCTTGACGTCTTCGAAGTCGACGTTCACATTGCCTTCGACATTGATGATCTCGGCAATGCCGGCGCAGGCGTTGTGCAGCACATCGTCGGCGGCCTGGAAGCAGTCCTCCTGGGTGGCATCGTCATCCATGAGCTCGTACAGGTTCTCGTTGAGGACCACCACCAGCGAATGCACATGCTTGCCCAGTTCGCGGATGCCGTCCTCGGCCATCTTCATCCGCTTGGCGCCTTCGAACATGAAGGGCTTGGTCACCACGCCCACCGTCAGGATGCCCAATTCCTTGGCCACTTCGGCCACCACGGGGCCCGCGCCGGTGCCCGTGCCACCGCCCATGCCGGCCGTGATGAAGACCATGTGCGCACCCGTGAGCGCCGCGCGAATTTCCTCACGCGCGGTTTCGGCCGCGGCGCGCCCCTGCTCAGGTTTGGCGCCAGCGCCCAGTCCGGAGCGGCCCAGGCGGATCTGCACAGGCGCCTCGCTGGTCGCGAGCGCCTGGCCATCGGTATTGGCGCAGATGAAGTCCACGCCCTGCACACCCGAACGGATCATATGGGACACGGCATTGCCGCCCGCCCCGCCCACACCGACGACCTTGATCACGGTGCCATTGCTGCTGGTATCCAGCATTTCAAAGTTCATCATGGATGACTCCCTCACATATCGAAAAATACAAACAACTTCCCCTGAACTGCCGTGTGGCTTTCTTTAGGTTCCGCCGCCGGCCCCTAATTCATGAACCACTCTTTCATGCGGGCAAAAATGGACTTGACCGCCCCCTTTTGCTGCGCAACCTTGCGACCACGGGCGCGCTGCATGCGCGCCTCGGTCAACAATCCCATCACCGTCGAGAAGCGCGGATTGCGCATCACGTCGGACAAACTGCCCTCGTACATCGGCACGGCCACGCGCACGGGCTTGAGGAACACGTCCTCGGCCAGCTCCACCATGCCGGGCATGAGGGCGGTCCCTCCGGTCAGCACCACACCCGAGGACAGCAGCTCTTCGTAGCCGGATTCGCGCACCACCTGCTGCACGAAACCGAACAGCTCCTCCATGCGCGGCTCGATCACCGCGCCCAGGGCCTGGCGCTTGACGCTGCGATTCGGACGATCGCCCAGGCCCGGCACCTCGATCATTTCGTCGGCGTGGGCCAGCACCTGCTTGGCGATGCCGTGGCGCAGCTTGATCTCCTCGGCATCCGGCGTGGGCGTGCGCAGCATGGCCGCGATATCGCTGGTCACCTGGTCGCCCGCGATCGGGATCACCGAGGTGTGGCGGATCGCGCCGCCGGTGTAGATGGCGATGTCGGTCGTCCCGCCGCCGATGTCCACCAGCACCACGCCGAGCTCTTTCTCGTCGATCGTCAGGCACGACAGGCTGGAGGCCAGGGGCTGCAGAATCAGGTCCTGCACCTCGAGGCCGCAACGGCGCACGCACTTGACGATGTTCTGCGCCGCGCTGACCGCGCCGGTGACGATGTGCACGCGCACCTCAAGGCGCATGCCGCTCATGCCGATGGGTTCGCGGATGTCCTCCTGCCCATCGACGATGAACTCCTGCGTCAGCACGTGCAGCACTTGCTGGTCGGTCGGGATGTTCACCGCCTTGGCGGTTTCGATGACGCGCGCCACGTCGGTGGCCGTCACCTCCTTATCCTTGACGGCGACCATGCCGCTGGAATTGAAGCTCGTGATGTGACTGCCCGCGATCCCGGTGAATACCTCGCGGATCTTGCAATCGGCCATCAGCTCGGCCTCCTCCAGCGCACGCTGGATGGAGTTGACGGTGGACTCGATGTTCACCACGACGCCCTTGCGCATGCCTTCGGATTCGTGCTGGCCCAGGCCAAGCACCTCGAACCCCCCATCTGGCAGGATTTCGGCGACGACGGCGGCCACCTTGCTGGTGCCGATATCGAGTGCAACGATCAGGTCTTTGATGTCACGGGTCATGGCTTTCGAGGTTTTGGAGTAGCTTGGGTTTCAGGGGCCAGCGTGATGGCAAAGCCATTGGAATAGCGCAGGTCGGCGCTGGCGATCACGCGCTCGCCCAGCCGCCTGGACAGCGCCGGCCAGGCCTGGACGAAGCGCTCCATGCGCATGGCAAACGGCAGGGCGCCCGAGCGTCCGTGGGGATCGGTGGTATCGGCCGCCGGGTCGCGTCCCAGGCGCAGACGCACGCCGTCCGAGAGTTGGACCTCCCAGGCATAGCGCGCACTGAGGGTGGCTTCGCGCACCCGCAGGTCCAGGGGCGCGAACCAGCGGGCGATCTCGGCATAGCGCTGGACCACCAACCGCTCGGAACTCGCCGGGCCATTGAGCTGAGGCAGCCACAAATCGTCGGGCAATTCGCCCTGATTTGCCGTGAAGGCCTCGCCCCAGGTGTTGATCATCTGGTTTTCGTTCCAGAGCGCCAGGGGCTGCTGCTCCTCGATGCGCACGCGCAGGATGTCGGGCCAGACCCGCTGGACGCTCGCATGCCGCACCCAAGGGGTCGACTCGATCTTGTGGCGCACCTCGTCCAGGTTCAGCAGAAAGAAATTGCCCTGCACCTGGCCGGCCAGCGCCGTGCGCAGGCTCAAGGGGGTGACGTATTGCAGGCCGGCGGCCGCCACCGGCGCAATCTCGATGCGGGCGATCGTGAAGTACGGCCGGCGCACCGCCCACGCCAGCGCACCCGCCAGCATCGCCAGCACGGCGAGCAGCGCAAGCGCATTGGCGATCAGATTGGTCAGGCGGGCATCGGCGAACACGTCCAGGTCCTCCGCTCAGGTGCCGGCGGGACGGCGCAGCTTGCAGCGCGCCATCGCCAGGATTTCCACGCACAGGCGGCCATAGCTGATGCCGGCCGCCTTGGCGCCCATGGGCACCAGCGAGTGGCCGGTCATCCCGGGCGAGGTGTTCACCTCGAGCAGCCAGGGCTCGCCCCGAGCGTCCAGCATCAGGTCGGCGCGGCCCCAGCCCTCGCACCCCAGGACCCGATAGGCCTCCTCCGAAATGCGCTGGATGCGCCGCGCGAGCGCCTCGTCCAGTTCGGCCGGGCAGATGTAGCGCGTCTCGTCCGAGAAGTACTTGTGCTCGTAGTCGTAATTCCCCCCCGGGGCGATGATCTCGATAATGGGCAGGGCGTGCGCGCCAGCCCCCGACCCCAGGATCGGCACGGTCAGCTCACGGCCCTGGATGTAGCGCTCGGCGAGCACCACGTCGTCGAATCGGCGCGCTTGCTCGTACGCCGGCAAGACCATGCCGATCTCGTCGACCCGCGTCACCCCGACCGTCGAACCCTCATGCGGCGGCTTCACGATCAGCGGCAGCCCGAGCGACGCCGCGAGAGCCTCGGGATCGGGCGCCGCCATCAGCGCCTCGAACCCGGGCGTCGGCAGTCCGTGATGCAGCCACAGCCGCTTGGTCATGACCTTGTCCATGGCGACGCCCGAAGCCGTCGGCCCGCTGCCGGTGTACGGCAGGCCCAGCAGCTCCAGCGCGCCCTGCATCGTGCCGTCCTCGCCATAGCAGCCATGCAGGGCGATGAACACCCGGTCGAAGCCGGCTGCCGCCAGCGCTGTCAGGTCCTGCTTGCCCGTATCAAACAGATGGGCATCGACCCCCTCGGCACGCAGAGCCTCGCAGACCCCGGCCCCCGACAACAAAGACACCTCGCGTTCGGCGGAGATACCGCCATACAACACACCGACCCGGCCGAAGGAATGATTCATGCGGCCACCCCCAACAATTGCGCCGGAACGCGGCTGATCGAGCCCGCGCCCATGATGATGATCACGTCGCCGTCCCGCGCAAAGTCGCGGATGGCGCCGGCCAGTTCGCCGACCTGCTCGACGAACACCGGCTCGATCCGGCCCGCGACGCGCACCGCGCGGGCTAGCGCCCGGCCATCGGCGGCGATCAGCGGCGGTTCGCCGGCCGGGTACACCTCGGTCAGCAGCAAGGCATCGGCCGAGCTCAGGACCTTGACGAAATCCTCGAAGCAATCCCGCGTGCGGGTATAGCGGTGGGGCTGGAAGGCCAGCACCACCCGGCGCTCGGGCCACGCGCCGCGCGCCGCCGCCAGGGTCGCGGCCATCTCGACGGGATGGTGCCCGTAATCGTCGATCACCGTATAGGCGCCGCCGCCACGGGCTGCGGGCACCGGAAATTCGCCGACCTGGGTGAAGCGCCGCCCCACGCCGCGAAAATTGGCGAGCGCATCGACGATGACGGCATCGGGCACCCCGAGTTCGGTGGCGACGGCGATCGTCGCCAGGGCGTTGAGCACATTGTGCCGGCCCGGCAGGCTCAGCCGCACCGACATCGACGCGAGCTCGCCGCCGGCGCCCTGGCGCCGCACATCGAAGCACATGGATACTCCATCGGCACGCACCTGCTCGGCGCGCACCTGAGCGGGGGACTCGATGCCATAAGTCGTGATGGGCCGCGAGACGAACGGGATGATCTCGCGCACATTCGCATCGTCCAGGCACAGGATCGCGCTGCCGTAGAACGGCAGCCGCTGGGTGAACTCGACGAAGGCGCTCTTGAGTCGCGCGACGTCATGCCCGTACGTGTCCATGTGATCCACGTCGATGTTGGTGATGATCGCCATCACCGGCAACAGGTTCAGGAACGAGGCGTCGGACTCGTCGGCCTCGACCACGATGTACTCTCCCTGCCCCAGGCGGGCATTGGCGTCGGCGGCATTCAGACGCCCGCCAATGACGAAGGTCGGATCCAGGCCGCCCGCCGCCAGGACGCTGGCCACCAGGCTGGTGGTCGTGGTTTTGCCATGGGTGCCGGCAACCGCGATGCCGCGCTTGAGCCGCATCAGCTCGGCAAGCATCAACGCGCGCGGCACGACCGGCACGTGGGCGGCGCGCGCCGCCAGAACCTCGGGGTTGTCGGCGCGAATCGCCGTCGAGGTCACGATGGCGCCGGCGCCCTGGATATTTTCCGTGGCGTGGCCGATCATGACGTGCGCGCCCAGCCCCGCCAGACGGCGCGTCACCGCCGTTTCCTGGATGTCCGAGCCGCTGATGGCGTATCCCAGGTTCAGCAGGACCTCGGCAATGCCGCTCATCCCCGATCCGCCGATTCCCACAAAATGGATGCTTTGTATGCGGTGCTTCATGCCGCCTCCTCGATCGTGTGCACGCAGGCGTCGGCAATCAGTTGCGCGGCGTTCAGGCTGGCGTGTTCGTGGGCATGCTGGGCAACGCCCGCAAGCTCGGCGCGACTGCGCTCGCCCAGCCACGCCGCCAGGGTTCCCGCCTCGAGGGCACCTTGCGGCATCATCCAGCCTCCTCCGCATTCCGACAGGTAGCGGGCATTGGCCGTCTGGTGATCATCGATGGCATGGGGCAGCGGGATGAACAAGGCGGCCACGCCCACCGCGGCCACCTCGGCCACCGTCATCGCCCCCGCCCGGCAGATCACCAGGTCCGCCTCGGCCAGGGCCGGTGCCATATCCTCAATGAAGGCCGAGGTCTCGGCGCTCACGCCCAGGGCCTCGTAGCGCGCGCGCACCGCCTCGGCATGGCGTTCGCCGGCCTGGTGGCGCACCCTCGGGCGCTGCGGCTCCGGCAGGCGGGCAAGGGCTTCGGGCACCAACTCGTTGAGTGGCGCGGCGCCCAGGCTGCCGCCCAGGACCAGCAGCCGCAGCGCGCCCTCGCGCGCGGCATAGCGCCGCGCGGCGGGCGCGACCCCGAGCAGGACCTCGCGCACCGGATTGCCGACCATCAAGGCGTCGGGCAGAGCCCCCGGAAAACCGGTCAACACCCGGGCCGCCAGGCGCGCCAGCCAACGGTTGGCCGTCCCGGCCACCGCGTTCTGTTCATGCACCACCAGCGGAATGCCCGACAAGCGGGCCATGAGCCCGCCCGGGAAAGCGGCGTATCCGCCCATGCCCAGCACCACGTCCGGGCGACGCTCCCGCAGCAGGCGGCGTGCACGCCAGCAGGCGGCCGTCAGGCCGAAGGGCAACTTGAGCCACGCACCGAGGCCCTTGCCGCGCACGCCGCCGAAACGCAGCGCCAGCAGCTCGTAGCCCTGCGCCGGCACGAGCCGGCCTTCCATCCGGTCGGGATTGCCCAGCCACAGCACGCGCCAGCCGCGCGCGCGCAGCTCTGCGCCGACTGCCAGCCCCGGCATGATGTGCCCACCGGTGCCGCCGGCCATGATCAGGATCGTGTGGGCGCTCATGTGCGGCGCCCTCGCATCATGCAGCGCGTCTCGTAGTCCACGCGCAGCAGCACCGCCACGGCCATGATGTTCATCACGATCCCCGAGCCGCCATAGCTCACCAGCGGCAGCGTCAGGCCCTTGGTGGGCAACAGCCCCAGGCAGACGCCGATGTTGATGAAGGCCTGCACGCCGAACCACAGGGCCACGCCCTGCGCGACCAGTCCCTCGAACATGCGTTCCATCGCGCTGGCCTGGCGCGCGATGTCGAAACCGCGCATCACCATATAGACGAAGACGGCGATCAGGCAGCACACCCCGACGAAGCCGAGTTCCTCGCCCACCACGGCGACGATGAAGTCCGTATGCGCCTCGGGCAGGTAATGCAGCTTCTCGATGCTGGCGCCCAGGCCCACGCCAAACCATTCGCCCCGCCCCAGGGCGATCAGCGAATGCGAGAGCTGGTAGGCGCTGCCGTAGGCGTTGTCGGGATTCCAGGGATCCAGATACACGAACAGGCGTTCGCGGCGCCAGGGCGAGGCCCAGATCAGCGCGAAAAAGCTCCCGACCATGATGAGCAGCAGCGTAGAGAACAGCTTGATATTGATGCCGCCGATGAACAGGATGCCGACCGCGATGGACACGATCACGATGAAGGCACCCAGATCGGGCTCCATCAGCAGCACGATCCCCACGACCGCCAGCGCGAACGCCATCGGCATGAAACCACGCCAGAAATTCTGCATGTGCGCCTGCTTGCGCACGACATAGTCCGCGGCATACAGCAGCACGGCCATCTTCATCCATTCCGAGGGCTGGAAGTTGATCGGCCCCAGGGGCAGCCAGCGCCGCGCGCCGTTGACCTCGCGCCCGATGCCAGGGATCAGGACCACCACCAACATGAACAGGGCGAACAGGAACAGCGGCACGGCCATTTTCTGCCAGACCCGCATGGGAATGCTGGCGGCGAACAGGCCGACCAGCACGCCCACGACGATGAACACCGCATGCCGGCCGACGAAGTAGAAGCGGCCGTAGCTCTCGTAGCGGGGCCCGTCGGCCAGGGCGATCGAGGCCGAGTACACCATCAGCAGCCCAAAGAGCACGAGCGTGCCGGCCGCGATGATCAACCCCAGATCGATGCTGGGCATCGTGGTGCGGCCAGGACGCACCGCATTGACCCCTGCGCTGAGTTCGCCGAATACGCTCATGCGACCTCCCCGCTTTCGGCCGCAAGTTCGCGCACCGCCTCGACGAAGCAGGCGCTGCGATGGGCATAGTTGCGAAACATGTCCATGCTGGCGCAAGCCGGGGAAAGCAGGACTGCATCGCCTGGGAGGGCATGCGCCAAGCCCTGGGCCACGGCCTGCTCGAGGCTGGCGCAAGGCACCAGCGGCACGCCGGTGGACGCCAGAGCCTCGCCGATCGCGGGGCCGTCGCGGCCGATCAGCATGACGGCGCGCGCATGGGCGCGCACGACGGGCACCAGCGGCGCGAAATCCTGCCCCTTGCCCAGGCCTCCGGCGATCAGTACGACGGGCTGGCCCAGGCCGCGCAAGGCGGCCAGGGTGGCGCCCACATTGGTGCCCTTGCTGTCATCGATGAAGTCGACGTCCGCGATGCGCCGGACGAACTCGGTGCGATGCGCCTCGCCGCGATAAGCCTGCAGCGCATGCAGCATCGGCGCCCAGCCCAGGCCGATCTCATGGCCCAACGCCAGCGCCGCCAGGCCGTTCAAGGCATTGTGCATG
Organism: Castellaniella sp. GW247-6E4; assembly: GCF_040276065.1. Lineage (NCBI taxonomy): Bacteria > Pseudomonadati > Pseudomonadota > Betaproteobacteria > Burkholderiales > Alcaligenaceae > Castellaniella > Castellaniella sp. GW247-6E4. The sequence goes on from NZ_JBELOI010000013.1 coordinate 82,183, forward strand.
CCTCGGATCCGCAACGCCTCGACCGGCATCAGCGCGTCGCTGCGTCCGGCGCGGCGGCGCGGCGCCGCCTCGGGCGCCCGTGCGCGGCGCGGCGCCGCCGCGCGCTCTTCGGGCTCGACATCCCGCGCATGGGCCAGCCAGGCCATGCCGTCGCGCACCTCGATGCCCAGGTCGCCCGCGAGCTTCGGCGCGTCCGCGCCGAAGCTGCGCACCCGCGCCTCGTCCAGGGCGGGCACCATGGTGCTCACCAGGGGATCATCGCGATTGACGATGGCGACGCGGGCCATGGCGAGCACGCGCGCCTTGGCCCGCGTATACGCCTCCATGGAGCCATGCCAGTCCAGGTGATCCTGGGTCACGTTCAGCACGACCGCGGCGTCCAGCGCCAGCGTTTCGGTGGCCTCGAGCTGGAAGCTCGAGAGCTCGAGCACCCAGACCTGCGGCAAGTCGTCCTCATCCAGCGCCTGCCGCAGGCTGGCGAGCGCCGAGGGGCTGATGTTGCCCGCCGCCCGCACCTTGCGGCCCGCGGCCTCGGCCAGGCACCGGACCAGCGCCGTGACCGTGGTCTTGCCGTTGGTGCCGGTCACCGCCACCATGGCCGGGGCATAGCCCTGTCCGCGCAGATCCGCGAACGCGCGGGCGAACAGCTCGATCTCGCCCAGCACCTCGATGCCGCGCGCGCGCGCGGCCGCCAACAGCGCGGCGACAGGCTGCTGGCGTGGGTTCAGGCCCGGGCTGAGAACCAAGGTATGGACATCCTCGAGCGCCTCGGGGACCAGGGCATCGGCCCCCAATCGCAGGTCCGCGTCCGCGACGCGCGCGCGCAGGCCCTCCAGGCCGCCCGGCTGCTCGCGGGTGTCCAGCACGCGCAGACGCGCACCGTGCGCGGCGCACCAGAGCGCGGCGGCCAGGCCCGTCTCGCCCAGGCCCAGGATGAGGGTCAGGCCGTCGCGCCGCACGGAGGGAAAGGCGTAAGCGTTCATCGCAGCTTCAGGCTCGCAAGACCGATCAGGACCAGCATCATGGTGATGATCCAGAACCGCACCACCACCTGAGTCTCTTTCCAGCCGCCGACCTCGAAATGATGGTGCAGCGGCGCCATGCGGAATATCCGCCGGCCCTCGCCATAGCGCTTCTTGGTGTACTTGAACCAGGACACCTGCAGCATCACCGACAAGGTCTCGACCACGAACACGCCGCCCATGATGAACAGCACGATTTCCTGGCGCACCACCACGGCGATCACGCCCAGCGCGCCGCCCAGGGCCAGCGCGCCGACGTCGCCCATGAACACCTGGGCGGGATAGGTGTTGAACCAGAGAAATGCAAGTCCGGCCCCGGCGATCGCCGCGCAGATCACCATCAGTTCGGAGGCGCCGGGAATATAGGGAAACAGCAGGTACTTGGAATAATCGACGCGGCCGACCACATAGGCAAAGATTCCGAGTGCGCTGCCGATCATGACCGTGGGCATGATGGCCAGGCCATCGAGCCCATCGGTAAGGTTCACGGCGTTGCTGGATCCCACAATCACGAGCCAGGTCAAAATCACGAAGCCGAACACCCCCAGGGGATAGCTGATCGTCTTGAAGAACGGCACGATCAGATCGGCGCGCGCGGGCAGCGGCATGGTAAAGCCGCTCAGCACCCAGTCCTGGAACAGCGGCCACAGGGCGGTATTGGCCGGTGCCGACACGGCAAAGCTCAAGTAGACGGCCGCCACCAGACCGATCAGCGCCTGCCAGAAGAATTTCTGGCGCGCCGGCATGCCCTCGGGATCGTGGTTGACGACCTTGCGGTAGTCGTCGGCCCAGCCGATCCAGCCGAAACCGAACGTCACCAGCAGCACGACCCAGACGAAGCGGTTCGTCCAATCGGCCCACAGCAGCGTGCTCACGCCGATGGCGATCAGGATGAGCGCGCCGCCCATGGTCGGCGTCCCGTTCTTTTGCAGGTGGGACTGCGGTCCGTAGCTGCGCACGGCCTGCCCGATCTTCAGGGCGGTGAGCCGGCGGATCAGCCAAGGGCCGGCGAGCAAGCCGATCGCCAAAGCGGTCGCGCAAGCGAGCAGCGCGCGGAAGGTGATGTACTCCACCACCCCGAACGCACGGAAATGCTCATCCGACAGCCAGCGAGCCAGTTCAAGCAGCATGACCATCCTCCTTGCCGGCGGCATCGCCGCGCAGGGCCTGCACCACGCGCTCCATGCGCATGCTCCGGGAACCCTTGACCAGCACGTGACCAGGCCGCAAGGCCAGCAAACGCCGCAAGAGCGCGTCCAGCGCGTCGAACGCCTCGGCCCCGGAGCCAAAGGCGGCCGCCGCGTGGCGCGAGGCCTCGCCCAGCGTCAGGAGGAAATCAATCCCGCACTGAGCCGCGTAGGCACCGACCTCGGCATGCATGCTCGGCCCCTGGTCACCGACCTCGCCCATGTCCCCCAGCACCAGGATGCGACGGCCGTCGAGTCCGGACAGCACCTCGATCGCGGCCCGCACCGAATCCGGATTGGCGTTGTAGCTATCATCGATCAATTGGAAGCCGTCGGCCATGGCCTGCGGCTGCATGCGCCCGCCCACGGGGCGGAATGCCGCCAGCCCCTCGGCAATCGCCGCCAATGGCGCCCCGGCGGCGCGGGCGCAGGCGGCTGCCGCCAGGGCGTTGCGCAAATTGTGGCGCCCGGGCGCATGCAGGACGACCGGCACCTCCTCGACACCCGCGCACAGGCGGAACTCAGTACGCTCCAGGCCCGCGCGGATCTGCGCGGCGTGCACGTCGAAGGCCGTATCGAAGCCGAAACGCCGCACGCTTCGCGCGCCGGCCATCCCGGCCCACAATGCCGAATACTCGTCATCGCCCGGGAACACCGCCACCCCATCGGCCGGCAGGGCCTCGACGACCGCGCCGTTCTCGCGGGCCACCGCCTCGACGCTGCACATGAACTCTTGATGCTCGCGCTGGGCGTTGTTCACTAGCGCGATGGTCGGCTGCGCGATGCGCGCCAGCACCGCGATCTCGCCCGGGTGGTTCATGCCCAGTTCGAACACCGCCGCGCGATGCGTGGCGCGCATGCGCAGCACCGTCAGCGGCAGTCCGATGTCGTTATTGAAATTGCCACGCGTCGCCAGGCGGCCGTCCTCGCCCAGCCAGGCCACCAGGATCGACGAAATCATTTCCTTGGTGGTGGTCTTGCCGTTGCTGCCAGTGACCGCGATCACTGGATACTCGAACAGCCCGCGCCAGACCCGTGCAATGCGCCGCAGGGCCATGCGCGTATCGCCCAGTACGAACTGCGGGATGTCCACGCGCGCGTCGGCATGCGCGACCAGCGCCGCTGCCGCGCCCGCGGCGCGCGCCGCCTCGAGGTAGTCATGCCCATCGTAGCGCTCGCCGCTGAGTGCGAGGAACAGCTCGTCCGGCCGGATGCTGCGCGTATCCGTCGACAGGCCCTGACTGCGTTGCCAGGTCAGCGCAACGCCGGCCCATTGCCGATCGTCGAAGGGACTGCGCTCGTGATGCACCTCCTGGTAGGTCTCGTGCCCCTTGCCCGCGAGCAGCACCACATCCTTTTCATCCGCGCGCCAGATCGCCCCCAGGATGGCTTCGGCCCGATCCAGTTCAACGCGCGCCGGCCCTGGCATGCCGGCAGCGATCTGGTCGACGATGGCCCGCGGATCCTCGGAACGCGGATTGTCGGTGGTCAGCAGCACCTGGTCGGCGAGACGACTCGCCACCTCGCCCATCAGCGGGCGCTTGCCGGTGTCGCGATCGCCTCCGCAGCCGAACACACAGACCAGTCGGCCGCCGCGGGATTGCGCAGCCGGGCGCAGGGCGAGCAGGGCGCGTTCCAGTGCATCCGGCGTATGCGCATAATCGACAACCACCAGGGCCTGCGGCCGGGCGTTGCTCGCGCCGCCCAGGGCCTCGACCACCTGCAGGCGGCCGTTGACCGGCCGCAGGACGGCCAGCGCCCGCGCGATCCGCCCCAGGCCCCAGCCCAACTCGCGCAGCACGCCCGCCACCAGCAGCAGATTGGAGATATTGTGCTGGCCCACGAGATGGGTGAAGATCTGGGCGCTGCCTTGCGGCGACATCAGATTGAACACCAGGCCCTCGGCGCCGTTCTGGATGTCCTCGGCGCGGAATGGCGCCTCGACGCCGCGTCCGATCGCATAGCCGATCCGGGCTATGCCGCCCGCCATCGACAACAGCTCCATGCCCGCGGGATCATCGGCGTTGATCACGGCGCTGCGCAGGCCGCCCTGGCTGAACAAGGAGAACTTCGCCGCCTTGTAGCGCTCCAGCGTGCCGTGGTAGTCGAGGTGGTCGCGCGTCAGGTTGGTGAAGCCGGCGACCTGAATGCGCACGCCGGCCAGCCGCCCCTGCTCGATGCCGATTGACGAGGCTTCGATCGCCGCGGCCTCGCAGCCCGCCGCGACGATGGCCGCCAGGCTGCGATGCATGGTCAGGACATCCGGCGTGGTCAGCACCCCGCCCAGGTTGCGGCCGTCGGCCAGCGTCACTCCCAGGGTGCCCACCGTCCCGCAAGGCCGGCCCTCCGAATTCATGGCGGCGGCGATCCACTGCACGGCGGAGGTCTTGCCGTTGGTGCCCGTCACCGCGATCACTGTCAGGGCGTCCGAGGGCCGTCCGTACCAATGATGGGCAATCTCGCCCAACAAGGCCGACAACCCCTCGACCCGCAGAATCGGCACCGGGGATTCCACCAGGGCGGGGCCACCCGCCGTGGCGACCACCGCCGCCGCGCCGGCGGCGACGGCCTGCGCGATGTACTGCCGGCCATCGGCCGAAATGCCGGGGCAGGCGAAAAATACGTCACCCGGGCGGATCTGGCGCGAATCGAGGGACAGATCCGCCTTGCGGTCCACCCGTTCGTCGAGCCAGGAGAGAATGTCAATCATATTCATCGCGTTGGCGCCTCCCGCCCGGCGACGGCGACCAGCGCGTCCACCGGCGCGTCGGGCTGCACGCCCAGGCGGCGCAGAGAGCTGGAAACAATGTCCGAGAAAACCGGCGCCGCCACGCGGCCGCCGTAGTAACCCCCGGCGCCGGGCTCGTCGATCGAGACCGCCACGACGACGCGCGGATTCGAGACGGGCGCAAAACCCACGAAGGAGCTGCGATATTTGGTCTTGCTGTATTGGCCGTTGACGATCTTGCGCGCGGTGCCGCTCTTGCCGGCGACCCGATAGCCCTGGACCTGCGCGCGCTTGGCGCCATCGGGCCCGGCCGCGGCCTCGAGCATCGACCGCATCAGCGCAGCCACGCGCGGGGTATATACCTGGATGCTGGTCGGCTTGCCCTCGCGGCGCAACAGCGACAGGGACACCATGTCGCCCTGACGCGCGAACGCCGTGTACGCGTGGGCGACCTGGATCAGCGATACCGAGAGGCCATAGCCGTACGCCATGGTGGCCCGCTCGATCGGGCGCCACCGCTGCCAGGGCCGCAGCCGGCCGGAGGCCATCCCGGGAAAATGCGTCTGCGGCACACGCCCGAAACCCAGCTCGGAGAACTTGGCCCACATCGCCTGCGAGGACATCCTCTCGGAAATCATCGTCATTCCGACGTTGCTGGAATGCTGGATGATGCCCGCCACATCGAGCACACCGTAGTGCCCCACGTCGGAGATCAGCGCGCCCTGATAGCGATAGCGCCCGTCGCCGGTGTCAAAGCGCGTCTTGAGGTCGATCTTGTTCTCGTCCAGCGCCAGCGCGGCCGTGAAGGGTTTCATGATCGAGCCCGGCTCAAACGTATCGGTCATCACCCGGTTGCGCAGCGCCAGGCCGCTGCGTTGCGCGGTGTCATTCGGATCGTAGGTCGGCAGGTTGACCATGGCCAGAATCTCGCCGGTCGCGGCATCCAGCACCACCGCCGCCCCGGCGCGCGCCTGGTGTTCTTTCAGGGCGGTCTTGAGGGCCGCGTAGGTGTCGAACTGGATGCCCGAATCGATCGACAGGCGCAGGTTCTGCCCATCGACCGGCGGCACCACGGCCTGCACATCCTCGACCACGCGCCCCAGGCGATCCTTGATCACCCGGCGCGAACCCGGCTGCCCGGACAGCAGGTCGTCGAACGCCAGCTCGATCCCCTCGATGCCTCGGTCCTCGATATTGGTGAAGCCGACCACGTGCGCCATCACCTCGCCCTCGGGGTAATAGCGGCGCGTCTCGGTCAACTGCTGGACACCCGGAATCTTGAGCGCGCGGATCCGCTCGGCCACATCCACGGGGACCTGGCGCTTGATGTAGACGAAGTTTTTTTCCTCGTCGCGCGTGCGCTGCCGGATATCGGCCGCACCCATGTCCAGCAGCTTGGCCAGTTCGCGGACCTGCCCATCATCGGCCTTGTGGAAGTCCTCGGGAATCGCCCAGATCGCCTTGACCGGGACGCTGGAGGCCAGCACCACCGAGCCGCTGCGGTCAAAGACCTTGCCACGCGTGGCCGGCAGCACCAGCGTGCGCTCGTAACGGCGCTCTCCCTGCCGCTGCAGGAACTCGTTGGACAGAATCTGCAGGTACAGCGCCTTGCCGACGAGCGCCACAAACCCCAGCAGCAGCATGATGAGCACCAGGCGGGCGCGCCAGAAATTACGACGCCCCGCGAGCACGGGGCTTTCGTGAAAGCCGAAGCGCTTCACGACCGGCCTCCGGCGCCGGGGCCCGGTTGCGTGGCGCGGGACTCGCCCGGCCTCAGGTAGATGGTCCGGTCGGGCGTGGTCGGCACGAGGCCCAGCTCATCGCGTGCCACCTGGTCGACGCGCACATTGCGTGCGAGCTCGGCGCGCTCGAGCTGCAACCGCCGCCACTCCGTGTCGAGTTCGTGTGTCCGCGAGGCCAGACGCTCGGAGGCGACGAAGAGCTCGCGCGACTGGAACCGCACGGTCACCAGCGACAGGGCGGACACCATCAGCAGGACTGCGAACACGATGACCAACCGGACCATGTCAGCGCCCCCTTCGCTTGCGCGCATCCGCGCCGTGTCGCCGCCCCGGCACGAACGCCTGCGCCACCGCCGGCGCCAGACACTCGCCGGTGCGCTGCGCCACGCGCAGCACCGCCGAGCGCGCGCGCGCGTTCTCGCGAACCTCGGCCTCGTCGGGCAGGATGCGGCCCAGGAGGACGACGTAGGGTTTGGGCATGTCCCGCTCAGCGATCGGCAACCGCGCCTGCTCCTGACCGGGGCGCGCCGCGGCCGCCAGGCACTGCTTGACCATGCGGTCCTCAAGGGAATGGAAGCTGATCACCGCCAGGCGCCCGCCGGGTTTCAGCAACCCTAGAATTGCCGGGAGGGCGTGCGCGAGCTCCTCGAGCTCTTGATTGAGGTGAATCCGTATAGCTTGAAAGGTCCTTGTGGCCGGATGTTGACCTTTTTCGCGCGTGCGGACGACACCGGCAACGAGCTCGGCAAGCTCGTGCGTGGTGCGCAGCGGCCGGGTTGCGCGGCCCGCAACAATCGCCTTTGCAATCTGGAAAGCAAACCGTTCTTCGCCATAATCAGCAATGACCTCCTTCAATTCTTCCTGGCTGACCTCCGCCAGCCACTGCGCGGCGGTGAGGCCGCGGCTCGTATCCATGCGCATGTCCAGGGGGCCGTCGCGCATGAATGAAAATCCCCGGCCCGGATCGTCGATTTGCGGCGACGACACCCCGAGATCGAGCAGGACGCCGTCGACGCCGTCGACGCCCAGCGCCGCCAGGCGCCCGGGCATCGAGGCAAACCCGTCATGAATCACGCACACCCGGCCATCGGTCTCGCCCAGAGCGCGGGCAGCCTCGATGGCCAGGGGATCCTTGTCGAATACGATCAGGCGCGCCTCGGGCGCCAGCCGGCGCAGCAGCAGCCGGCTGTGTCCGCCGCGGCCGAAGGTGCCGTCCACATACGTCCCCCCCAGGCGCACCCGGGCCTGCGCCTCGGCGCCCGCCTGCGGATCGGCGCCGCGCGCCTTGCCGCCGAACGTCGGATTCAGCAATGCGTCGATGGCCGGTTCAAGCAGAACGGTTCGATGTGCAAACACCATGGCGGACTCAGAAAGTAAATTTTTCCAGAACCGCTGGATCCAGATTTTCGATGTCTTCGGTATCGCGGCGCGCCCACTCGGCGCTATCCCACAATTCGAAATGCGTGCCGATGCCCATGAGCATGACGTCGCGCGTCATGTGTGCGGCGGTGCGCAGCTCGGGCGCGATCAGAATGCGGCCGGCGCCGTCGAGTTCAACGTCCTGCGCGCTGCCCAGCAGCAAACGCTGCAAGGCGCGCGCATTCATGGGCAGCGCGGCGATCTGTTCGCGCTTCGCCTCCCAGGCGGTGCGCGGATAGATCATCAGGCAGCCGTCCGGGTGGCGAGTGATGGTCAGGCGCCCCTGTTCCGTCGACAGCAGCACATCACGATGCCGGGCCGGAATCGACATCCGTCCCTTGGCATCCAGCGTGAGCGCACTGCTCCCTTGAAACATGAGGATAACCTCCCACTTTTTTGCACTTTGGCCTACTTTTCCCCACTCTAAGGCATGGATATACCCCCGGTCAAGGTCTACATTGAAATTTATTCAATGACAACAAGCACTTACAACTGTTTTTAATAATTTATAGATAAATAAAACCTGAAAAATCAACGCATTGGAAACCAAACTGAAAGTCTTTTATCAGATTGGGAGGGGCATGCCCCCCATCGACCGGACCGGAGCGCACCTGCACCAATCCCCGATTGACACACCCGAAGACAGCCGATGTAATGGACCCCACCCTCCCGGGCTGTAGCACCGGCATGCCTGGGTGCCAGACTCGAAAGCATCCGAGCCTTTTTTGCGTTTGCCTGTCCTCTCGTCAGTCACCAGAAAGGAGTTCTCCACATGTCGGATCAGACCCGTTTCCCCCAATCCCGCCGCCGCTTCCTGCAATCCACAGGGGCCGCTGGCGGTGCCCTGATGCTCGGCGGCCTTCTGCCCTTGCATCGCGCCTTGGCCGCAGGCGCTCCGCCCGCCATCAACCTGGGGCAGGTCCTGCCCATGACGGGTTCGGCGGCCGAGTTCGGCCCCTATTACCGCGACGCCGTGCGACTCGCCGTGGATCAGATCAACACGGCCGCCAAAGAGGTCTTCGGCGGCCCGATCATCGCCAACCATGTCACGGCCGACAGCGCCACCCTGCCGACGGTCGGCGTCCAGGCGGCCCGCCAGATGATCGATACCCAGCACACGCCGGTCATCATCAACGGCTGGTCCAGCGGCGTCACGGTCGCCGTGGCGACATCGGTGACCATCCCGTCGGGCGTCCTGCAGATCGGCAACGGCACCACGTCCCCGCTGGTCAGCGTGCTGCCCGCCGACGCCAAGGCCGACCTGCTGTTCCGCACCAGCGCATCCGACGCCATGCAGGGCGTGGTGGCCGCCCAGTTCGTCAACGGCGAAATCGACCCGAACTACAAGTTCAAGCGCGTCGCCACCATCTACATCAACAACCCCTACGGGCAAGGCCTGTCCAATGCCTTCGCCAACGCCTTCAAAAAGCGCGGCGGCACCGTCCTGGCCGAGGTCCCGCACCCCGAGGAGGTCCAGCCGACCTACAAGTCCATGCTGTCCCAGGCGCTGAAAGACAAGCCCGATCTCCTGCTCATCGTCAGCTATCCGGCGCACACCATCGCCATCTGCAAGGAATCCCGCGACACCTTCAATTTCACCAATTGGCAGTTCACCGACGGCAACGCCAGCATCGACATCATCAAGGAGGTCGGCGTCAAGGACATGAGCGGACGCTACGGCACGGCGCCCGGCGAGGACACCACCACGCAGTCCTACAAGGATTTCGCCAAGACCTACATGGCCACCTACAAGTACGACCATTTCCCGCCCTTCACCACCTGCTCGTACGATGCCGGGCTGGTCGCCGGGCTGGCCATGGCGGGCGTCGTGGCCGGGGGCGCCACCGATGCCTCCAAGATCACGGGCGTGATGCTGCGCGACGAGCTGCGCAAGGTCTCCAACCCGCCCGGCGACATGATCGACGGCGGCGACCAGGGCCGCATCACCGACATGCTCAAGGCCCTGAAGGCCGGCAAGAAAATCAACTACAACGGGGTGGCCGGCCCGTGCGACTTCGACCAGAACGGCGACGTCATCACCCCCGTCAATATCTGGAAGTACTCGAACGACCAGATCGAAACCGTCAAGATGGTCGCCGCCAAGGACATCCCGACCAGTTGAGCCACACCGCCCAGCCAAAGGGAAAAGGCCCGAGTCCGGCGCAACACCGGGCTCAGGCCAGCGGTTCCATCCTCGCGGCGCCCGCGGACGTTTCAATCTTTGAACGCCCCGGGGGGCCTCAGTCCTCGGGTTCCGAGTCAAGAAAGCGCGACACGCGCTTTTTCTCGGGTAGGATGCCCTGCGGACGATACAGCACGATCAACGCCAGCAGCAGCCCCACAAAGGCCCAGCGCAGGAAGGACATGCGCGCCGCGATGTCGGGCGCGACCCCCTGAAGCGCGACCTGCAGTGAGTCCGTGACGAAGCCCGTGCCGCTCCAGACAGCCCAGATCACGAACGCCCCCAGGATGGCGCCCTTGTTGTTGCCGCTGCCCCCCAGCATCAGCATCACCCAGACCAGGAACGTGGCGAACAGGGGCTTGAAGTGGCTATAGTCGATCGTCACCATGTACGGCGCATACAGGGCACCGGCCATGCCGATGATGACACCGCCCAGCACAAAGGACTGCACGCGCAGGGACTTGACGTGCTTGCCGCTCATCGCCGCGGAGTCCTCTTCGTCGCGGACGGCGCGCAGCGCGCGCCCCCACGGGGAGCGCACCATGGTCTCCAGCACGAGATACACCAGGGCCAAGCCCAGCGTGACGATGACCAGGTACAGATAGCCGTAGTCCCGGGGCTGCATGACCGAGAGCGCGGATTGCAGGCCGTCCGGCAGCCAGCCACAGCCGCCGCGGTCGAAAACGCAGGACAGAGGCTGGGGGATGCCGGACATGGGCTGCGGTCCGTTGGCCAGCCAGCGCTCGTTCTGGAAGATCAGCCGGATGATCTCGGCGATCCCCAACGTCGCGATCGCGAGGAAGTCCGCACGCAGGTGCAGAATGGGCTGGGCGATCAGGTAGGCCACCACGCCCGCCATAAGGCCCGCCGCCGCCACGCCGATCAGAAAGGGCGCATCCAGGCCGAACCACTGCTGGGCATATGCCGCCATCAGGCCCGAGGGCGGCGATGTGACGAATAGCGCCATGGTGAAGGCCCCGACGGCAAAGAAGCCGGCCACGCCGAAATTCAGGTGGCCGTTGTACCCCCATTGCGCATTCAGGCCCAGCGACAGGATCGAATAGATGATCGCCATGATGCTGAAGGACACCAGGTAATCCATGATGCCGGGCAGCCCGCCCGCCACGCCGAAGGCCAGGATACCGCCCAGCACGAGGGCCGCCGGCAGGCGCGTCCACCAGCGCCAGCGCGAAAACAACAAGCACCCCAGCAAAAAGGCTGGCACCAGCAGGAAACAGGCTTTGAGCAGATGCAAAGAGTCCATGGCATAGGCCCCTAATGAGCGAACAAGCCCTGGGGCCGCATCAGCAGCACCAGCACCATCAGGACGAAGGCGACCGCCGGCCCGTAGGCCGGGTTGAGGAAGGCGGACGTCAATTGCATGGCGACCCCGATGATGACGGATCCGGCCAGTGCCCCCCAGGCGCTGCCGATCCCGCCCATGATCACCGCCGCGAACAGCGGCAGCAGCAGGACGAAACCCATGTCCGGTCGCATCTGCGACGCCAGCCCGTACATGACGCCACCAATAGCCGCCAGGCCCGCGCCGATGGACCAGGTCCAGGCGATGACCTGTTCGGTGTCGATGCCGCGCACCTGAGCCAGGTCGGGATTGTCGGCCGTCGCGCGCATGGCCTTGCCGATGCGCGTCCGGGTCAGCATCCAATACAGCAGCGCCACCAGGATGATGGCCAGGGCGAAGACAAAAAGCTGATCCGCCTGCAGGCGCAGGCCGAAGGGCAAGTACAGCGCCGGATTGGCGCGGCCCGAATAATAGAAATGAAAATCCGACCCCCAGATGAGGTAGACGACGGCCCGCAACAGGAATTCCATGCCCAGCGACGCCATGGCCAGCAGGACGAGCGGCGACTGGTGCCTGCGCAGCGGCCGATACAGAAGGCGGTCAATCACGATTGCCACGACGGCGGTCACCGCCGCCGCCAGCAGCAGGCCGACGATGAGTTCCCAGCCGAAGGAAAACCGCCAGATGGGGTTGGACTGCGGCAGGACGAGCACCATGCCGTAGGTCACGTACGCCCCCAGGGTCAGAAATTCCCCATGGGCGAAATTCGGGAACTTCAGGACGCCATAGCACAAGGTGAGGCCGATGCCGCCCAGCGCGATGATGCCGCCCAGCATCACACCCCATGCGGTGAGGGACAGCATGTCCTCGGCGCTGGTGCCCGAGAGCCAGCCCGCGGTCCACATGCCGACCAGCACCAGCAGCAGCACGCCACCGACAAAGCGGCTGCTGCGCGCGCCGCCGGAATCGCGCGCATCGACCGCCTCGGCGTCCGCGGACGCCGCGAGCGCATCACCATCATCCGTCGCAGCCTGTGCTGAATCGACCATCGCCTCACCCTCCCAAGTAGAGCCGCCCGACATTCGGGTCATCGAGCAGATCCCGCCCCGTGCCCTCATGACGGTTCTCGCCGTTGGCCAGCACATAGCCGCGATGGGCCATCCCCAGGGACTGCCGCGCATTTTGCTCGACCATCAGGATGCCGACGCCGCTCTCGTTGATCCGGGCGATGCGCTCGAAGATCTCGTCCACGAGTTTCGGGGACAAGGCGGCCGTGGGCTCGTCGAGCAGCAGCAGCCGGGGATTCATCATCAGGGCGCCCCCCATCGCGACCATCTGCCGCTCGCCGCCGGACATTTTTCCCGCCAACTGCCGGCGGCGCTGGCGCAGCTTGGGAAACATCGCGTACACCCGTTCCTTGTTGTCCGACAGATCGACCGCGCCCATGGGGAAAGCACCCATTTCGAGGTTTTCCTCGACTGTGAGCGACGTAAAGACATTGGCCACCTGCGGCACGTAGCACATGCCCAGGCGCACGATGCGGTGCGGCGCCTCGTGAGTGATGTCGTGGCCGTCGAAAGCGACCGCGCCCTGGCGCGGATGCAGCAGGCCGAAAATCGTCTTCATCAGGGTGGACTTACCCGCCCCGTTGGGCCCGATGATGGCGACGACCTCGTCGGCCTCGACTTGGATGGACACCGTGCGCAGGATTTCGGTGTCGCCATAGCCCGCCGTGACGGCGTCAACCCGCAGCAGCGGCATATTGCCCCCCCAGGTAGGCTTCCAGCACGGCCCGGTCATTGCGCACGACCTCGGGCGCCCCTTCGGCCAGCTTGCGGCCCTCGCTCATGACAATGACCGGGTCGCACAGACTCATGACCATGTTCATGTCGTGCTCGATCAACAGAAAGGTGATTCCGCGTTCACGCGACAAGGTCTGGATGTTCTGGACAATACTTTGCAGCAGTGTACGGTTGACGCCGGCCGCGGGCTCGTCCAACAGAATGAGCTGGGGATCCGCCATCAGCATGCGGCCCATCTCTAACAGCTTTTTCTGGCCGCCCGACAGGTTGGCCGCATATTCGTGCTGCACGTGGGTGAGTTGCAGGTACTCCAGGACCTCGCGCGCCTTGTGCAGATGGCGGGATTCCTCGGCCCGGATCAAGCCCGGGCGCAGCAGGGTATTCCACCAGCGTTCGCCCGATTGCCCGGCCGGCACCAGCATGAGGTTTTCCAGGACGCTCATCGTGCCGTGTTCGCGGGGAATCTGAAAAGTGCGGCACAGCCCACGGGCAAAGACCTGATCAGGGCGCAAATGGCCGATGTCCTCGCCGTCCAGCAAAATCCGCCCTGAATCGGGGGGAATGAAGCCGGTCATGAGATTGAACACCGTCGTCTTGCCGGCGCCGTTGGGGCCGATCAGACCGGTGATGGTGCCGCGCCCCACCTGGAATGAACAATGATCCACGGCCCGCAGGCCGCCAAAGCTTTTCGTCAGATCACGGACCTCGAGCAGCGCATGCCGCTGACCGACATCCGCGTCCGACAGGGATGTTGCTGTCGAATCCGTCACCGATGCCTCCTGCAGGATTTCCACCATGGGAATCCGGCCGGCGTACCCTTCGCGCCTCTGCGCAACGGGCCGTCGGTTCGCAATGATGGCCCAGAGTATCACAGCCTTCGCAGCGACCGAATGCGCAACTTCCCTGAGCCCCCACGCGGCCCACGGGTACTTCAAAAAAGGAGCGGAACAGATCTATAGGCCGGATTCTGTACACCGGGTCGCCCCGGCGGGCAATCATTCCTCTGGGCAGGCCATTGCTGGACTGCTCTAGCCATCTACCCGCATGCTTGGGCGGACCGCCCTGCCGGCGCGAAGCCTGCGCATGCCTATTTGATGTTGCTCCCGATAGAGGTTGCCGCGTTTCACCCTGCCACGGCATGGCGGCATGCGCCGCCATTACGGTACGGAGATGGCCGTACCGGTGTGCGTCGAAGCGCACCCCCGTGGCAGACTCGTCTCTGTGGCCCTGGTCCTCGGCTCGCCCGCAAGGGGTCGCCGGACGGCTGTTAGCCGCTATCGCGTCCTGTGGAGTCCGGACCTTCCTCGATGCCCGAAAGCACCGCGATTGCCCGATCTGCCCCGCAACCCGGATTGTACGGCAAGCGCCATCCCAGCGCCTGTTCGCGCTCATTTGGCGCGAACAGGCCCTAACCTGCGACAATGTCCCCTAGAGGCTATTTTTTCAGCATTTGTCTTTCATGTCCGATACGATCATCTCCCTTGCCCAGGCCCAGCTCGCCTACGGCCATCATCCCCTGCTCGATCACGCCGACCTGGCCATCCAGGCCGGCGAGCGCATCGGTCTGATCGGCCGCAACGGCGCGGGCAAGTCCTCGCTGCTGCGCGTCCTCGACGGCCGCACCCAACTCGACGATGGCGACATCCGGCACACCGGCGGGCTGCGGGTCGCCACCGTCGAACAAGAGCCCGAGCTGCCCGAGGACCTCACGGTGCTCGAGACGCTGTGCGGCGACATGCTCGATGCCGAGGACTGGACGCGCTCCGCGCGCGCCAGCGCGCTGATCGATGCCCTGGGCCTGAGCCCGGACGCGCGGATCGACGGCCTGTCGGGTGGCACGCGCAAGCGCGTCGCCCTGGCGCGCGCGCTGGTCGAGGAGCCCGATCTGCTATTGCTCGACGAACCCACCAACCATCTGGACTTCGATGGCATCGCCTGGCTCGAGGGCCTGTTGCTGGCCTCGCGGATCGCAGTGGTGATCATCACCCACGACCGCCGCTTTCTCGATGTCGTCGCCACGCGCATCATCGAGCTGGATCGGGGACGGTTGCTGAGCTTCCCGGGCAACTTCACCGCCTGGCAGGCGCGCAAGGCGCAATGGCTGGAGTCCGAGCGCCTGGCCGACGCCCGCTTCGACAAACTTCTGGGCCAGGAGGAAGTCTGGATCCGCAAGGGAATCGAGGCGCGCCGGACCCGTAACGAAGGCCGGGTCCGGCGCCTGGAGGCCTTGCGCCGCGAGCGCGCGACCCGCCGCGAGCAGCAGGGCCAGGTGCGCTTCTCGCTGGCCGACGGCCAACGCTCAGGCAAGCTCATCGCCGAGCTGCGCGGCATTACCCACGGCTATGGCGAACGAACCCTGATCCGCGGCTTCGACACCACCATCCACCGTGGGGACCGGATCGGCATCATCGGTCCCAACGGCGCGGGCAAGACGACGCTGCTGCGCATCATCCTGGGCGAACTGCAGCCCGACGAGGGCTCGGTGCGGCTGGGCACTCAACTGTCCATCGGCTATTTCGACCAGATGCGCGGCATGCTGGACGAGGGCGCCACCTTGGCGGACACCATCAGCCCGGGCAGCGAATGGGTCGAGATCGGCGGCCAGCGCAAGCACGTCATGAGCTATCTCGAGGATTTCCTCTTTCCGGCGGCGCGCGCGCGCTCGCCGGTCTCGAGCCTGTCGGGCGGCGAGCGCGCCCGGCTGGCGCTGGCGCGCATGTTCGCACAGCCGCACAACGTGCTGGTCCTGGACGAACCCACCAATGACCTGGACATCGACACGCTCGAACTGCTGGAATCCCTGCTGCAGGACTTCGGCGGTACGGTGCTGCTGGTGAGTCACGACCGCAGCTTCCTGGACAACGTGGTAACCCAGACCATCGTTGCCGAAGGCGAGGGCCGGTGGCAAGAGTACGTGGGCGGCTACGAGGACTGGATCGCCCAGCGCCCCGCGCCGGCGGCGTCCGACCCCGCTGGGCGCCCGCCGTCCGCCGCGCGGGAGACCGCAAGCACACGGCCCGTGGCCGCCGATCGAGGGGCCGCCGAGGCGCGGCCCCGCAAGAGCCGGCTGGCCCCCTGGGAGGAACAGGAACTCGACGCCCTGCCCGGGCTCATCTCAGAGCTGGAGGCGGAGCAAGCCAGTCTCGCGGCCCGGCTGTCCGATCCTGACCTCTACCGCTCGGGGCCCGAGGAGGCCGAGTCCATACAAGGCGAGATCGAGACGGTCGAGGCACAGCTCGAGTCGAGCTACGCCCGCTGGGAGCTCCTGGAAGGCAAAAGGGAATGACGCCGGCCCCGCCCTCAGCGCCGCACGCGCCAGGGTAGGGACTCGCCGGCCGCCAGGGGGACCACTACGTCATCGCCCATGGGCAGCTCTTGCGGGATGGCGGCATCGGCGCGCTCGAGCGTCAGGGTCGCGGTGTTCACGGGCAGGCCATAGAACGCCGGCCCGTTGAGACTGGCGAAGGCCTCGAGACGCTCGAGCCGGCCCACGGCCTCGAACGCGGTGGCATACAGCGCCATGGCGTGGTGCGCGGTATAGCAGCCCGCGCAGCCGCAATCCTGCTCTTTCGCGCCCCGGGGATGGGGCGCGCTGTCGGTTCCCAGAAAGAATCGCGCGCTGGCGCCGGTCGCGGCCTCGATCAGGGCCAGGCGATGGGTCTCGCGCTTGAGCACCGGCAGGCAGTACCAGTGAGGTCGCAGCCCCCCCTGGAACAGCGCATTGCGGTTGTACAGCAGATGATGGGCGGTGATAGTGGCGGCGATCGGCCCGGGGGCCTCGCTGACGTACTGCGCGCCCTCGCGTGTGGTGAGGTGCTCAAAGACCACCTTGAGTTCGGGAAAGGCCTTGCGCAGGGGCATCATGACCCGCTCGATGAAGACCGCCTCGCGATCAAACAGATCCACCGTCGGATCGGTGACCTCACCGTGCATCAGCAAAGGCATGCCTTGGCGCTGCATGGCCTCCAGCGCGCCGGTGCAATGCCCCAGCAGATCCGTGACACCGGCATCCGAGTGGGTGGTCGCGCCCGCGGGATAGAGCTTGACTCCATGAACGAAGCCGGATTCGCACGCCCGCAGAATCTCGTCCGGCGCCGTATGGTCCGTCAGATAGAGCGTCATCAGGGGCTGAAAGCGGGTGGCGGCCTCGTCCGGAACCTCGGCAAGCGCCCCCAGGATCCGGGCGCGATAAGCGGCGGCCTGGGCCGTGGTCGTCACCGGCGGCCTGAGGTTGGGCATGATGATGGCTCTGCCGAATTGGCGCGCGCTGTCGCCGAGAATCGCCTGCAGCACGGCTCCGTCGCGCAGGTGCAGGTGCCAATCGTCTGGTTGCCTGATCGTCAGGGACTGCGGGGGATGGCGCATGAGGGGCTCCAGAAGGTGTTTAGTTTGTAAAAATTCTTACGGAATCCACTTTGTCTTTCGGGGAAACACGCGGTATGCTGCGAGGGCATCATATTTTCCAACGAAGAAGGAGCCTGTCTCTCATGGCAACCACCGAAAAGTCCGCGCGCAAACCCAATGCCGCTTTCATGAAACCGTTGACCCCCAGCGCCACGCTGGCCGCGGTTATTGGCGACCAGGCCGTGCCCCGCACCGAGGTTACCAAGCGCATCTGGGACTACATCAAGAAAAACGATCTGCAAGACCCGAAAAATCGCCGCAATATCAACGCCGACGCCAAGTTACGCCCCTTGTTTGGCAAGGACCAGGTCTCGATGTTCGAGCTGACCAAGCTGGTCAGCCAGCACTTGAAGTAATCCTTTTGCTCCCGGGGAGGCCGGCGCCCATGGGCGCGCTCCCGAGCCGCCGGATCCACCGTCCGGCAGGCGTCCCCAGGCCCGCGCCCAGCGCGGGTTTATCGATGGGGCTCAGAATCCAGGCAGGGGCGTCTCGCCGGCGAAATGAGCCAGCCAGCCCTTGGCGATCCGGTAGACGATCCAGATGATCGCAACCAGGCCCGTCGCCCAGCCGATGAACACCAGCGTCGCCAGCGCGCTGAGCGCAAGCCACAGCAAACCCCACCAGAAGGTCCGGATGATCCAGTCGATATGGCCGGCGTAGACCGTCCCGATCGCATCACCGCGCTTGAGGTACGCCAGGACGATGGCCGCGATGACCGCCACACCGAAAAATCCGCCGGTGGCGATGCCGATGGCAAAAAGGGCGTACATCAGGTGAACGAGCTGGCGCATGGTCAGCCCGCTGTCGTTCTCGGGGGTGTCTCCCTGAGTCATGGAGGTCTCCTAAGTGCGCCCTGCGGGACGCGGATTACTGTTCAGGCTATTTTACCGTTTTCCCATAAAAAAACCCCCGCAAGGTTTATTTTGCGGGGGTTTTGCATCAGAGCCTGACGATGACCTACTTTCACAGAT
>NZ_JBELOI010000014.1:0-94236 GCF_040276065.1 Castellaniella sp. GW247-6E4
CCAGCCGTCGAATGACGGCCACACGGGTGAGGAAATTTGCGTGACCCCAACTGGGGAAATCTGGAAGACCCTTGACATGGGCTCAAAACTGCCGTCCCGATCACGGGGAACTTCGATGCGGATCGGGCCGTCCTCGGTCAGCACCGTCTTGGCTCCCTTGCCATTGCGCTGGTTGGTGACCGCTGCGGGCTTGGCTGTGCCGGGCGAATAACCCAGGTGGTGATTGAGTTCACCAGCCAGCGCCCGTTCAATCAAGGCCTTCTTCAGGGCCAGCGTCGCTGCATTAATGGCTTCAGCCGTCATCGGGCCGTTGCCGAACTGTTCAAGCAGCTCGGCGGGAATCACCGGCAATACCGGCGGTGGGGTCTTCGTCTTGCGAGGCATAATCACTCCTTGAGTGCATGTTATGCCTTAAACACGAAATTAATGACAGGCCCCAGCTCTATGGGCCTGATCAGCGAGCTGCTGAGAGAAAAGCCTCGATCGCTATAGCCAGTGCCTCAGGCTGATCGAGATGGACCATATGCCCCGCTCGATCAATAACCCTGCGCTCAACAGACCGGACCTTGCTCAGCCGCCCCTCGAATTCAGAACGAGGGTATTTATCATTGCCCTGCCACCCCTGGCCGTCATGTCCACCCTCCACCAACAGAACGGGCGCCTGGATCTCCTCCCACGTGGAGACGACCTCATCGCACCGGTAGATAAGGGGGTTGACACGTTTATGCACAGCATCCGCCGCAATGTGCCAGCGACCATCCTCTCCAAGCTCTGCCCAATGATGCGCGAGCCAGCGCCCATATTCCTGCTCGAGCAGCGGGCTTCTGCGCTTCAAGTGTTCAACGACCTCTTGCTCGCTCGCAAAAGAGCGTAATGTCGTTGGCGATTTCAGGCCCTGCAGCCATTGAGCAAGCCTAGCAGACGCTGCGGACGGGTCGGACCGGGGCAGACCAAAGCCCTCGACATTGATCAGGCGACGAACGCGCGTGGGGCATGTGCCCGCATAGACCATCACAATATTGCCGCCCATGCTGTGGCCCAGCAGATCGATTGGAGAGGCCGGCGATATGTAGTCAATGACGGCATCCAGGTCGCCGTAATAGTCGTGGAACGAATAACTGTCGACGGGCTGTGAGCCGCAGCTGCCGCCAAACCCCCGCCAGTCCAACGCGATGACCTCTCGGTCAGCGGACAGATAATCGACACAGCGTTGAAAGGAGGCTCCGATGTCCATCCAACCATGCGTCAGGAGAAGAGGTGGTGCGTTAAGCACAGAGCCGTTTTTAGGCGCCCACCGGTGAATCCTATAGGGCATCGTGCCTCGGATGGTGATCTGCTCGATGGTCGAGGCTCTGTGCGGGAGGTAAGGGGATGGCTGCGTGCTCATGCGCGGATTATAGAGGTTGTGAAAGCCCGGTAAAAACCTGTTCAGATGATAATTGAGGGTTGGACGGATACACGGCCTCGATCGTCAAGCTGTGTCGGTGGCCGCGCTAAAAAAACACAAATCGTGCGCAATACCCGACGGGTTCGCATCCTGCTGGCTTCGCACCACCCCTTGCGCCACGTCTGCGCGCACGCGGCGCGTGCCATGGCCCCGTAGCGCTGAAAAGTGCTGGCCCCCGCACGTTATAAACGAACGAGGGTTGGGGGAATTACGCCTGCGGCGCTGAAAAATGCAGTCTGCTCGCCACTGAAAATGCAGACGCTGCGGCTACCGACCCGTCAGGCCGAAAAATCAGCATGATCGGCTCGGTGACGAAATATGCAGGTTAGCTCGTCCACCGAGCGATACCGGAGCGGAAAAATCGCCTGATGCGATACGGCGGTAAAGACTTTGTGCGCCGCCGTTGAGTGCCATAGGGCCATGCACTCGACGGACGCCCCCCGCAATGACATAGAGCTGGGAACCTTCGCCATCGATTCGAGGGATATCGGCCGCTTGGATTGCCTCTCCGCCCTACCGACTTGACATAATGCTGAATCACTGATATCTTATACAGTTGTAGTGGCGGCGCACGGTGTGCTGCCACATTGCTTTGGGAGGAAAACCATTTCTACACCTAAACGTGTCGCCTGGAAAGATATCGTCACGCCACCGCTTAACTGGAAAGCCCCAAAGATATCCAAGCAAGAATCCGAGTCTGACGAGAACCAAAAAGACAAGGAAGAGCAAGGCGCCGATAAGTAAGCTTTTTGCCAACTGCGCTGTGAGCGTGTAGTTGGTAAAGCCGCGAAGCGTCTGCGGCCAGCGCCGGCCTAGCGTGGCCGCAGATTTCAAGGCCTGCCGATACAGGGGCAGGCCTTTTCTGTGGTGTGCCCGGCATGGGCGCACTCCTGCGGGTGCAAGTCCCGCCATCAGTTGATCACAGCGAATGAAGCGAAGCGCAACTGCGTGAGGGTGACCAAGCGTGGGAAATAAGAAATCCCCAAAACCCTCATGAACACCGCCTTTACGGCCGTCGTGTGATTCCGGCCCCGCACCAGTTCTTCAAGCCCCTCATGATTGCCCGAAAAATGTCACTTGTTCCAGACAACCCTTTTAAATGTCCGAAAAGCATGTCATTCTTCAGGCATGAAAAATGCGCCTCGAGGCTCCAACCTCAAATCCCAGGTCATCCATCGGATCACCGCAACGCTGATGGCGGTGTCTCTCATCGCGTTTCCCAGTCTGGCCGGTGCGATCGAGGTGGGCGATATGGCTCCCGATTTCCGCTTGCCGGGGGCCGATGGCGGCACTTATCAGCTGTCGGACTATCGCGGTAAGCAGGCAGTGGTGCTGGCCTGGTTTCCCAAGGCCAACACGCATGGCTGCACGATTGAATGCAAGTCGCTGGCGGAAAGCGGCGACCAGATCCGTCAGTTTGATGTGACGTATTTCATGGCCAGCGTCGACCCGCTGGCCGACAACGTCGACTTCGCGGAAAAGACCGAAGCCGATTTCCCCTTGCTGAGCGATGAAGACAAGTCAGTGGCCAAGGCCTACGGGGTGCTGGGCCTGCTGGGCGTTGCCAAACGGCATACCATTTATATCGGCAAGGACGGCCGTGTCTTGAAGATCGATACTCAAGTCCGGCCCGAAACGTCGGCGCAAGACATGGTCCGGAATCTCGGCGAGCTGGGGGTTGAGCGCCGCCACTGATCAGGCGGGCTTGATTGCGTAAGGGCTGGAAAACAGTCGGCAGGGCGGGAATGTGAGTCGGCCGGATGCCGGATCCGACTTATTGCGGTCGTCCCGGGCCAGCCTCAAAACCCTCAATCAATCACGCCCAAAAACTCGCCGACCACGCGATAACGATGCGCGTCATCGTCGCCGAGTTCAATGGTCGCCATGTCGGGATCATCGGATCGGGGCTTCAGCAGGATTCTCTGATGCTGCCATCCGTCGTCGGTCTCGACCTTGATGCTCTCGTATTCCTTGATGGTATATCGCGAGCCCGCATCGCCATCCTGGATGTCGTCGCATTCGACCAGCACGATTTTGCCGTTCCGGCTGCCGGCGGGGTTCAGGCGGAACAGGCAGGTGGCGCCGTTTGGAATGATCGTGTTCATTGATTCGCCGACCACCCGGCAGGCGAAAATGTCCTTGCCTATTGGCATGCCCTGCGGCACGGCGATCCAGTGTTCGTGCTCGACGTGCTGCAGCGCGCTGAAACCGCCCGCGGCAGCCTGCAGGTCATAAAAAGGCACCGCGTTGACGTACGGCTCCAGCTTTTCAGCCGGCTTGGCCAGCGGGACGACATTGGATCGATAGGCGGGTATGTGCCGCTTCAGGTAGTTGCGCAGGCCTTCGTCGCACGCATAGACGAAGGTTCCCTTGATGCCTCGCAGCATGATGGTTTTGTAGATGTTCAGTATGTATTGCTTCAGCTCCTCTGGATCGTCGATGGTCTGCTTGCCATTGCGGTCGTGGTAGCCTTCCTTGTCGATGACGATCCGGTCCAGCTTCGCGTCATAGCGGATCTCATGGCCGAAGATCACGCCCGCATAGTTCAGGTCGTAACCCTGGGTCGTGTGAATGCAGCCGACTTCGTGCTCGGCGCCCGGTGTGTTGATGAAGTCTATGGTGGTGCTGTTCCAGCGCAGTTGGACATCCGCGATCCGGATGTCGTATGCATCCGGGTCTTTCCTGGATACCCACGGCCACGCGTAGCCGGCGACCAGCCGCGCAAGGCCATGCGCCTGATTCCGTCGATCGATTTCCTTCACCATGTCCGATAGCTTGTCGAACATCAGGAATTCGTACTTCTTGGAATGAAATGTCCCGGTGTCGGGCAGGTGCACGTTCAGCAGATCATCGAGGAACTGGACATAGTCCCAGCCTCCTTGAACCCGGAATTGGGAGACCAGCCGCATGACCTTCGAGTCGGGCGACGATTTGATGGCCTGGAAATCGGCGGCGTTCGCATCGGACGGTTTGATGCTCTGGCCCGCGTCATAGAAAAAGACGGCCTTGCTTGACTGTTGGGTGACCCAATCGATCTCGCTGCAGGTGTTCTTGTCCAATCCCAGGGCCGCGCAAGCTTTGTCGAAGGCGCCATAGTAGGCGCCCAGGTTCACCCGTTTGCGCAGCCGGTGCGATTCGTCCACCAGCACAATATCGTAGGATCCCTGTACCAGTTCTGACGGACTGATGACCATGTCCGGGCGCAGGCCGGCGATGTTCCGGAACGCCTTTTTCAAGGTGTTCCGGAACGACGCCATCGGCACGACCAGGGCCATGCGCGGCCGGGGATAAAGGGCCTTGATCTGCACCAGCAGCTCGCGCAGCTCGGCCTCCTCTTCGGAAAACTCGTGCAGCTCCAGTTCGGCATCATCGGTATGGATCAGCTTGAACAGGAATATGGCGAGGACGGATTTTCCCGTGCCGGCCCCACCTTCGACCATGAGATTCTTCAACCCTGGGTTCAACAGTGCCCGCATGATCTCGATCAAGCCCTCGCGCTGGTCGGCCGACAGGGATTTGTAGGGCGAATACTTGAAGACATCCGAGTTGTCGATGGACTCCAGGGAATGCGCTGCGACGCCGTGCGCCCGCAGCTTGTCCCAAGTTTCGCGAAAGGCTCTCGAATACAGCGCGTCCTTCTGGAAGTAGTTGTGATCGGCCAGGCCCAGGTTGCCGTTCAGCAGCCGGAAGCAGCCGTCGGCCGCCATATACTTGATCAGCGAGGATTCGATGTCGAGGGTGGCGGATTTATTGAAGCGTTCGCTGCTGATGAGGTGCACCGTGGTCAGCCGTTTCTTGTGCGGATGCTTGAGGTGGGTGCCCAGTCGGGTCAGTGTGTCGGTGGTTTCGCCGACGTAGGCATTGCGCGTCGCGCCGTCGCTGAGGATATAGACCAGCGGCCAATGGCCTGCGGCGTGTGCATGTGTCTGTATGCTCGCCAAGGCCTCCGGGGAAAATCCGTATCGCTTGACTTCGACAAGGTCCGCCTGGCTCATAGCTCGTTGTATTTCTTCGCGCTGCCCCGGGCTTTGTCGACCGGGTATTTTTCCTTGTTGCGTTCGATTTTATCCAGGACGATTTGCTGGGGGTCGAAGCCGTAGGCATCGGACAGCAGCAGTGCGTAGGCCAGCACGTCGGCCAGTTCCTCTTTGACCTTTTCGGGATCGGCGGCCTCGGGCGCCTTCCATAGAAACGCCTCCAACAGCTCGCCGGCCTCGATGCTCAGGGCTACCGCCAGGTCCTTGGGATTGTGAAACTGCTGCCAGTCGCGATCGTCGCGAAACTGGCGCAATCTTTGCAGGGCCTGGTCCATTTCCTTAGCCTTTTCCGGGGTTGATGTGTTGCCAAGGATGATAACTTGCGCCATTGCGGCTTGCACGCATCTCACCGATGCCGCGCTCATCTGCTGGGTGAGCGTCCCGTCCTTGCTGATTCGGCTTTGCTCGCGTCGGCCGTCGCCTGAAGCTCGGCGGTGATTTGCCCAGCGGCCGTGACCACTTGCTGCACGAGTTCCTCTTCCGAGGCATGGGGGGGGCTTTGCCTCGAAAGACCGCGACGATACTGCCCATGGCCGCGGCATCGTCGCCAAAGATCGGTGCCGCAACACCAGTGACGCCCGGGTCCAACTCCTCTCTTGAGATGTAGTATCCGGCGCGCTTGTTCTTCAGCAGGGTTGCATTGAAGGATTTCCAGTCCGCGCCGATGAAGTCTCGATCTGGAGAGCCCTCGCCCAAGTCGAACACCCTGCGGCGCATGCGAATACCGTGCTCGACATGAAGATTCCTTATCGTTTGTCGTCGCAAGTCGTGGAGCTCGTCAACGATAACGGGGCCGTCACCGGTGCCGTCATCGAGGCGAACGGCCAACGTCTACGGATTGCTGCACGGCTGGGTGTTGTTCTTGCCGCTGGCGGCTTCCCGCAGAACATCGCCCTGCGCCGCGCACATTTCGACCACTTGGCCGATCGTGATCATCATGTATCGCTGGCACCCGAGACCAACACGGGTGACGGCATTGAACTGGGTTCGGCGGCGGGCGCGTGCATCAGCAGCAAGCTATCGGCTGCGGCACCTTGGGCTCCAGTGTCCATCATCCAGCGGCCTGACGGCTCTACTGAATCACCCCGGTTTTCGCGGAGGCCATTTGGTTAAAGTAAAACGGGCTCCGCAGCCTGGATTGTGGGCTGCTGATAGTACCGTTGTTCAGCCTCGGCCGGCGGGATGTCTCCAATCAATTCCAGCAGCCGCTGGTGATTGAACCAGGCCACCCATTCCAGTGTGGCCAGTTCGACGGCAGCCTTGGTCTTCCAGGGGCCGCAGTTGTGAATCACTTCGGCTTTGTACAACCCGTTGATGGTCTCGGCCAGTGCATTATCGTAGGCGTCACCCGTGTTGCCTACCGACGGATTGATACCCGTCTCGCCCAGCCGCTCAGAATAGCGAATTGACACGTATTGGGCCCTCCTGTCGGAGTGGTGAATCAGTCCATCGGATGGATCTGGCCGCCGGTCATACCAGGCCTGTTCCAGCGCATCGAGCAAGAAGTCGGTGCTCATCGACGAACTGGCTTGCCACCCCACGATCCGCTTGGCATAGGCGTCGATCACAAAGGCCACGTATAGCCATCCCTGCCAAGTCGACACATAGGTGAAATCGGTCACCCACAGGCGGTTGGGCTGATCGGCGTGAAATGCCCGACGCACCAGGTCACGCGGGCACGGCTTGGATGGGTCCGGGACCGTCGTGCGTACCCGCTTGCCCCGGCGCACCCCTCCGATGCCCATGTGCCGCATCAAGCGCTCAACCGTGCAGCGGGCAATGGGCTTGCCCTCCCGGTGCATCTGGCGCCAGACTTTGCGGACGCCGTAAACCTGGAAGTTCCAGCCCCAAATACCACGGATATCGACCATCTGCTGCTCGTCGCTCTGCGCTCGATGGCTGCGTAGTGCCGGATTACGGCACCGGGCAGCACGGCGCCTGCAGGCCGACGGGGTGACCTGCAACACCCGGCAGATAGGCTCGACCCCGTGCAGATCTCGATGCCCATCGATGTAGGCGTTCACTTCTTCAGTTGGCGGTCGAGCTCCGCCTGGGCGAAAAAAGCGCTCGCTGTTCTGAGGATCTCATTGGCTCGGCGCAATTCCTTGACCTCGCGTTCAAGTGCCTTGAGGCGCTCGCGTTCCTCGCTGCTCACGCCGGGGCGCACACCGCTATCGATCTCTGCGCGCTTGACCCAATCCAACAGCGTAGTCGGCGTACAGCCAATCTTCGGGGCGATAGAACCGACCGCTGCCCACAGTGACGGGTATTCGCCGCGATGCTCCTGCACCAGCCGCACGGCGCGTTCGCGCACTTCCGGGGAAAACTTCGTTTGGTTTGCCATGACTCCATTCTCTCAAGGTTTGGAGCCTCCGCAAAACCCGGGGTGATTCATTGAGCAAAACAAGGGTGAACTGAGCCATGCTCTGGCCAAGCAAATGCCGGTGCTGAGCGAGCCCGGCGTATGGACGGAGATCATCGACGCCGTATCACAAGTTTTCCAAGAGGACCTGACTGCCGATAGTCATATCCTCGACCGCTACCATCCGTCACGACCCGCTGGCGGAGAGTCATGAATGATGTGCCTGCCAAAGTGTCGTTCGTAAGCCCCCCTCACAGTAGGCGCCAGCCAGGCGCGAGGTCGTCGAGCAGCTGGTGTAGTCCAGGTTTTTGTCCGCACCCCCCCTGTGCAGGTTCCGCTGGGTCATTACACCCTCGGATAGAATATTGACATTGCCATCCCCTTAGCAGGAGCCACATATGACCGCCCGGATCAAGATCGATTTTGTTTCCGATGTGTCTTGCCCATGGTGCGCGGTGGGGCTCGCTTCGCTGGAGGGCGCCTTGTCCAGGCTGGATGGCGAGCTCGAGGCTGACATTCACTTCCAGCCGTTCGAGCTGAACCCGGATATGCCGCCCGAGGGGCAGAATACCGTCGAGCGCCTGTCGCGCAAGTACGGGATGACACCCGAGCAGGTGCGGCACAACGGGGAAGTCATCACGGCGCGCGGCCGTGAAGTCGGTTTCACGTTCAATATGGACAAGCGCACGCACACGTACAACACCTTCGATGCGCATCGGCTGCTGCATTGGGCTGGCCTCGAAGGCCATCAGTTGAACCATCAGCTGAACCTGAAGCACGCGCTCCTGAAGGCGTACTTCACGGACGGTGAAAATCCCAGTGCACATGATGTGCTGGTCAGGCTGTGCGGCGAGTCGGGGCTGGATGTCGAACGCGCGCGCGCGATTCTCGATTCCGACGAGTACGCGGCGGACGTGCGTGAGCGCGAGCGATTCTACGCGCAGCAGGGCATCCAGTCCGTACCCTCCATCATTCTGGATGACCGACACCTCGTCCAGGGCGGGCAGCCGCCCGAGGTTTTTGAGCGCGTGCTGCGCCAGGTGGCCGGCGTCGCCGCATCCTGAGGCGATTCTGAGGGCGGTACAGAGAATTGCAGTGGCATGACGACGTCTTTAGCAACCCCATCCTCGCCAAAAAATGCCGATCGCGTCCAGTGGCTGCGGCAGATACGGGTCTGGGCGCGCGAGCTCGGGTTTTCCCAGATCGGCGTCTCGGGGGTGGATCTGTCCTCGGCCGAGCCGCAGCTGTTGCAATGGCTGGCCCTCGGTTATCACGGCGACCTGCACTACATGGAGCGGCATGGCCTCAAGCGTGCGCGTCCGGCTGAACTGGTTCCGGGCACGGTCAGCGTGATCACCGCACGCATGCCCTATCTGCCGCGCGGCACCACCCCGCCCGACTGGCAAGCGCGTGAGCGCGCCCGGCTGGCGGAACCGGGCGAGGGCGTGGTTTCGCTTTATGCGCGGGGGCGCGACTATCACAAGGTGGTGCGTGCGCGCCTGCGAAAATTGTGTGATCACATCGAGACACTGGTCGGCCCGTTTGGTTATCGTGCTTTTTCAGACTCGGCGCCGGTGCTGGAAAAGGATCTGGCCAGCCGCAGCGGCCAGGGGTGGCGCGGCAAGCATTCCCTGGTGCTCTCGCGCGATGCGGGATCGATGTTCTTTCTGGGCGAAATTTTTGTGGACTTCGCCCTGGCGCCCACCGATTCCGTCAGCGCGCATTGTGGCACCTGTACCGCCTGCATCGACGCTTGCCCTACGGGGGCCATCGTCGCGCCGGGCGTGGTGGATGCGCGCCGCTGCATTTCCTACCTCACGATAGAAAATCACGGCCCCATCCCCGAGGAACTGCGCCCGCTAATGGGCAATCATATCTATGGCTGTGACGACTGTCAGACGATCTGCCCCTGGAACAAGTACGCGCAGACCACCGAGCTGCCCGACTTCGACGAGCGTTCGCCGTTGGTCGGCCGGCAGCTTGTCGAGCTGTTCGCCTGGGATGAGGCAACGTTTCTCAAGCGCACCGAGGGCGGGCCGATCCGGCGCATCAACCACGAACGCTGGTTGCGCAACATTGCCGTGGCGCTGGGCAACGCCTTGCGCCAGGCCGCCGATGCGGAACAGGCCCGGGCACTGCGTGCCGCACTACACAGCCGCGCCGACCACGAAAGCGCCCTGGTGCGCGAGCATGTCGCCTGGGCGCTGGCGCAGCGCGACCCGGTAGCCCGCGCGATAAGTTCGCGCCCAGGCCCTGGTTCTAGCTATAGTCACGGTGAGGCAAGTCCCAGTAACAGTGGAACGAGCCTTGACGGAAGTGAAACAAGCCCAAACGAAAATGATTAGGTTGGACTGCATCCATGACTGATTTTCCGAATTGCCCCGAATGCGCCGCCCAGGATACCTACCAGGACGGCGGTCACTATATCTGTTCGCATTGCGCGCATGAATGGCCTGTCGAGGCCGAGTCCGTTGGTTCAGTGGACGACGTCCGCGTGGTTCTGGACAGCAATGGCAATCCTTTGGTGACCGGGGATGCCGTCATCCTGATCAAGGACCTCAAGCTCAAGGGTTCATCCAGTACCCTCAAGAAAGGCACCAAGATCAAAAGTATCCGCATTGTCGACGGCGATCATGAGGTTGACTGCAAGGTCGATGGCATGGCGGTGATGCTCAAGGCCGAGTTCCTGAAAAAAGCCTGAGACTTCAATGCCTCACGCAGCAGTGCGTTCAAACGCGCGATAACAGCCGGTGAGCACGCGCCAGCCTCTCACTCAATAAAAAGGCGGAAAGCCGCTGCCTGCGTTCTGAAACAAGCGGCGCACATGGCGTGTGCTGATCCCCATCCGCACCCCCCTAGCGGCGACAGTCATTTTTACGCCCTCGATTACCCGGATTGCGCATGAGGCGGCGTGCTATCCCGGCTAGGTGTTTATACCGATCCTGTAAGATTCAATTAGTTACATACAAGCCTTTCATCGGTACTGGAAAAACTGATGATGATGGCCTTATTTATGAAAATTTCCAAAGATATTTTTATAACTAATTGATTATACGTATTTTTATTGTATCAAATCGTACGAATACTATTGTTCAGCAACTATGGAAGCATAGTAAAAATATGTATTTTTAGCGTATACATTAATTGTTAAAATTCTTTTTTCGTGAATATTAAGCGCAGAACAGCTTGCATAGCCCGTCTTATTCATGTACTTTTGCCGCTCTTATAGCTATTTAGCAACTATAAGCATACAAAATGTAACCACGTAGAATTTTGCGTATACGCAAAATTCGATAAGGATTTCTGGCCATGGCGCTGAATCTCGATGCCTACGATCGCATAAGGGCAATGATTTTTGACGGATCTATCGGCGTCGGTGAGCGTCTGCTGGAGACGGTGCTTGCCGAGCGGCTGGCGATGTCCCGTACTCCTGTTCGAGAGGCGTTGCAGCTTTTACTTGCCGAAGGCGTCCTAGAGACCTACAGCCAGGGCATTAGGGCCAAGATTTATAGCTCTGAGGAAATTCTCGAGATCTATGACTGTCGAGTCCTGCTTGAGGGCGAGTCGGTGAGGTTGACGGCGCTTTCGGGGTTGGGACACAGCGCTCGCACCATCATGGAGCAAGCACTGCATGCATCTGAAGAGTTGCTGGCCCGAGGCCCGGATGATGCTGATGAAGGGGGGAGTGAATTTAAAGAGCAATTCCTTATCTACAACAATGCTTTTCATCATGCGCTGTATGGAGCGTGCCCGAACAGCACATTACGTCAATTAACCCAGAAATTTAGCAATCTTCCCGCTTCAATAAGAAATTATTTTTCGTTTAGCAATCACCAGATCGAGGAGAGTCATCACTCGCATTGGCAAATATTCAATGCGGTAGTGTCAGGCGAAAGCGAGAGGGCAGCGGCACAAATGCGTGAGCATATTTGGATGGCAAGAGATCGGATGGATCCGACATCTTTCAACTCGCACAGAAAAGACATAACGCATTCCAACATACCAGAGTCGGGGCATGCCCCCCATTCTGCTTAATTAAATCCAAGGGAGTTTCATCATGATTCGTGACAAACAGAGAACGGGTACGCCAATCAGCAGCCTCTCGAGGCGCACGCTACTCAAGACGGCCGCGTTAGGCGCTGTGGCCGTCTCAGCGCCATGGATCACCACTGTGGCGCGGGCCAGTGGCCAGCTCACGGTCATTCTCAACCAAGGGTTGTTGGCCAAACTCTGGATTGATGAGCTGAATCCAAAATTCGAAAAAGAAACCGGCGCAACATTAAACGTCCAGCAGTCCGTTACGGGCAATATGCTGGCTATGCTGAAGACTCAAAAAGACAATCCCCCCGATCTGATGCAGTTTTCAGAAGCCGGGGTGTTTCAGGCCCGTGATGAGGGGCTGTTGCGGCAGCTCAATACAGCCAGCATTCCAAATTGGAAGTATCTGAATAATGCTTTCAATATGGCTGATGATCATTCAGCGGGAATGCTGGATGCGATGAACACTATTTTCTTTAATACTGATTCCGTCAAAGACGCCCCACGGTCGTGGGCCGAATTGTGGGATCCGGCCAACAAAGGAAAAATAGCCATCCCGCCGGTTGCGTGGAATAACGGCGTGCGTCTGATCGTGACCGCCGCCCAAGTTGCGACAGGCAAACCGCTGGCGGAGGCCCAATACGACATTGAAGCAGGAATTCAGCATCTGGCAAAGCTCAAGAAAAACGACGTGACGGTGTATAACGGTGCGCCGGAGGCCTTGCAGTTGCTGCAAAGCGGCCAAGCGTCGCTGGTTCCTTTTTATGTCTCGTTCGCTGCGCCGCTTATCACAAAAGGCGCGCCGATTTACCCCGCGGCAGTCCTCAAGGAAGGCAAAGAGGGTGAGATCGTCGGGTTCAACATGCCGGTCAACGCGAAAAATGTCGAGTTGGCGCACGCCTATATAAATATGAGTCTGGAAAAAGACTTTCAAGAAAAAATAGATAGTGTGTTACGGGCCCGATGTGCGCATATCGATGTATCGCCTTCAGCCGACACATTGAAATTGATTGGTCCGCCGGAAAATACAAATTATGCCGACTGGGCTTTCTTGTCTAAAAACAGAAGGAAGATTTCTGAAATGTGGAATGAGGTTTTTGGATAATTTGACTTTTTATTTTTGAATAACTATTGGCGCGGCAAGATGAGTCTCAACAGCACTGCTCTAAATCCGACTGCACAAAGCAAGGGCTTTTGGCATACGCATGGTGGCATGCTGTTGATGCTCATGCCGCTTCTGGCGTTTTTGTTTGTATTCTATGCCATACCATTTGGAAATTTGGTAGGCCAGAGCCTGACGTATTCGAGCGCGGATGAGGGCGCTCATGGTGGACTGACTTTTTATCAGTATATAAAGACATACGAGAGCGGTCGTATTGTCCGAGCGATAGTCCGGACGTTCAGGATCTCCATCGTTACCGTCATCATTACCCTTTTAGCGTCCTACCCTCTGGCACTATTCCTGCTGCGCTCGGGTCGCGTGGTAAGGACGACAATATTGCTGGTAACGTTTGTCTCGCTTGCCTCCAGCCTGATCGTGCGTAATTACGGTTGGGTCGTGGTGCTGGCCGATGGCGGGGCGATAAATAGTTTGCTTATGGCCCTGGGAATGATCGATCGGCCGGTGCGCCTGATTTTTTCCGAGTCTGCGATTGTCCTGGGCTTGGTGCATTTTTCGATTCCATTCATGGTGCTGCCAATCTATGGTTCGTTGTTGCGATTGCCTGTTTCTTTTCGGGAGGCATCCCTTTCGTTAGGTGGCACGGAGTGGCGTACATTCAGAACGATCATCTTGCCGCTTAGTTTGCCCGGAGTGTTTGGCGGAACCATGCTGGCTTTTGCAGTCAGTATGAGTGCCTACGTCACGCCGCTGATGCTGGGGTCGCCGTCGACGGCCATGATTTCCCAAGTGGCGGCAGATCAGATGCTCATCCATCTTAATTTTCCATTGGGTTCGGCCATTATTGTGATGCTCACCGTGCTCACTTTTGCATTGGTGGCGTGTTATTCCTTAGTTCTCAGGAAGGTCTTCCGTGCGGAAATCTGAAGCGATCAGCCGGACTGGTTTCGATGCCATCATGTCCGTTATTGGTGTGGCAACAACTCTATTCCTGGTTTTTCCGGTATTTTTAACCGCAATAGTTTCATTCAATGCTTCGTTTTTTATCGAGTTTCCACCAAAATCATTCTCGTTGAGTTGGTATGGCAATATCGCTAATATCCATAAGATTTTCGATGCGACAATAGTCAGTGTATTGATAGCGCTCGGCAGCGCGTTGGTTGCAGTCATTCTGGCGATTGGAGGGAGCCTGGCGCTGACGCGCTCCACTCTGCCCGGGCGTACGGCTTTGACGGCTTTTCTATTGTCGCCCATCACGGTCCCGATGGTGGCGATTGGCATCGCCCTGATTCAGTTTTTCATTCTGATCGGCACGGCATTTACCTGGTATAGCCTGTTGATTGGGCATATCGTGCTGGTCGTGGCGTATCCCATACGCACTCTAGTGGCTTCATTGACCTTGAGCAACCCCTCATTGGAGGAGGCCGCCCTGTCATTGGGGGCCAGCCGGTATAAGATGTTTCTCACCGTGATTCTGCCTCAAATGAAACCAGGTTTGATCAGTGGATTTCTATTCGCATTTCTGGTCAGTTTTGATAATTATCCGATCAGTGTTTTTCTGGTGCGAGGCGGCCTCACCACGATGCCTATTGAGATTTTCAACTATATAACGCAAAACCTCGACCCGACGCCTGCGGCGTTTTCAACGCTATATATATTAATTGTTAGCATTATTATCGGTGTTGCAGAAAAGCGGTACCGCATCATTTCTTACTCCATAAATTAAGAGCATGAATCATGGATGGACTCGAGTTAAGCGGTGTCAATGTGTGGTTGGGTGAACAGCATATTCTCAAGGATGTGAATTTGTCCGTTGCGCAAGGGGAGTGCGTGGCCCTTTTAGGGCCCTCGGGCTGCGGGAAAACGACGACTTTGAGAACCGTGGCCGGATTTATTCAGCCGCAGATGGGCGAAGTGTTGATCGCGAGAAAGTCTACTCGCGGATTACCACCCAACAAGAGGAATGTTGGGCTCGTCTTTCAGGACTATGCCTTGTTTCCTCATATGACGATAGGCGAAAACATCGGTTATGGCTTGCGTATGCGGCATGTGGCGGCCGCTGAGATTGCGGTGCGTGTTCACGACGCCCTGGAGATGGTTCAGCTCGAGCATGTTAGAGATCGTTTCCCTGCCAATCTGTCAGGTGGCCAGCGCCAGCGTGTGGCGTTGGCTCGCGCCTTGGTCATACGCCCGGATATTTTGCTGCTTGATGAGCCGCTTGGGGCGCTGGATCGGAAATTACGTGATCAGATGCAGGTCGAGCTTAAGCAATTGCAGAGACGTCTGGGTATTACCACCATTATCGTCACACATGATCAGGAGGAGGCGCTGTCGCTGGCCGATCGCGTGGCAGTCATGTTTAACGGGGAAATCAAGGAAATTGGGGAGCCAGCGAGACTGTATGAGCGCCCAGCCAGCAGAGAGGTCATGGATTTCCTAGGCAGTACTAACCTTTTCCCAGGGACAATTGTCAACCAGGAAACCGGCACGTTGACCGTCGAGGGGCCCGAGGGGTTGCTGCTCAATATAAAAACCGATCAATCTTTTAGAGATGCGGACATATTGCTTGGCATTCGCCCCGAGCATATCAAGCTCGTTCCTTTGGAGGATAAAGGAGGCGATTGCGTAACCGGATCCGTCGTGGAATGTGTATATAAGGGCGGCCTGGTCGAGGTTCATACGCGATTGAGCGATGGTAAGCCGGTCAAGATCAGCTCGACGGCGCTGGAAGCATCGCAATTTAATCTCGAGCGTACAGGGGCACGTGTGAACTTAAGGATCAGTCCTGAACATGTGCAAATATTCGATGCGCATTAATGGTGAGGTTTTTTTATGATGGAACGAAAAGTGAATGATGTTGGCGGGCTCCAGGGTGGTCCTGTGGTTCCGCATGCCCCAGCGCTGACACTACACCAAAAGCGCATCGATGCGTTGGTGATGCTGCTCTCCAATCCCAAGATCAATGCGTTCAAGGTTGATGCACTGCGTCGCGCAATCGAGCAGAGCACCAAAGGCGAGTATCACAAGTTCGGGTATTACGATAAATGGATTCGAGCGATCCGAGACCTGCTGATTGAGCAGGAGGTTTTGTCGAAAAATGAGATCGAGGAACGCATTGAGTTACTGCGATTGACTGCTGCACGAGAAAAGTAGGCATGGATACTCCACGTTTGCCCTTAGGCGCCTGGGTAAAGGTCAGCAATCACACTCCCGAAGCGCATTGCCGTACACCGTGCTATCTGCGTGGCGTCATCGGCAGGGTTGAGGAAGTGGTCGGGCGGTATCGCGACCCTTCGCGACTGGCTTTCCATAAGCCCGGGCTCCCAATGCTCTGGCTCTATAGGGTGCGCTTTCGGCAACAAGATATCTGGCCGAGTTATGCCGGTGGCGAAAATGATACCGTGATCGCCGATCTCTATGAGCATTGGCTCGATATATTGATGGAGTAATAGTTATGTCTTCACATGGCCACGATCACGATCACGATCACGATCACGATCACGATCATCCGCATGAGCCCATCGTTGACGAGGATCCTACGGGCACCTACGAGAATCTCCTGGAAACGGCGATTCGCCAATTGCTGATTGAAAAGGGCGTGCTGACTGAGGCGGATATCCATCGCCAGATCGATATCCAGGATAGTCGTACTCCCGCACTGGGCGCAAAGATCATCGCCAGGGCATGGACCAATCCGGAATTCAAGGCTGATTTATTAAAGGCCCCTCTGGATGCAATCAATCGGGTATTCGATCTGGAGATCAATACGCCACTGGAGCTCGTCGTGCTGGAGAATACGCCCGATGTGCATCACGTCGTGGTTTGCACATTATGCTCTTGTTATCCTCGCATGTTGTTGGGTGTTCCTCCCGATTGGTATAAGGCGGTGGACTATCGCTCTCGCGTGGTTGTGGAGCCACGCAAGGTGCTCGCCGAGTTTGGGACAGTCATTCCCTCCGATGTCGAAGTGCGTGTATCGGACAGCACGGCGGATGTCCGCTATCTGGTTTTGCCGATGCGGCCCGCGGGCACAGAAAATATGGACGAGCAGGGCTTGGCAGCATTGATTTCGCGCGATGCCATGATTGGGACGGCATTGCCCGGCAATGCACCTGCTCAGCGCACAGATTCATAGGAGGTTGGCATGGCGCAGTCTACTGAGGAAAACTACCGAGGTGTATTTGATGGGGAGGTGGGTTTTGGGACCCGCCCGGCAATTGTCGTCATTGACTTTGTGCGCGCCTATACGGTGCAGGGCTCCCCGCTCTATGCCGAGGGTGTCGTGCAGGCGATCGCAAACACCGTGCCACTGCTCAGCGCGGCGCGAGCATCCGGCATTCCGATCATATACACCAAAGTATCATTTCACCCGTCCGGCCTGGATGGTGGACTTTTCGTTCGCAAGGTTCCGTCATTGCGCAAGCTCGTGGAGGGCGAACCCTTGGCGGAGGTCGATCCTTTGGTGGCCCCACAGCCAGAGGACCTGGTCATCATAAAAAACTATGCGAGTGCCTTCTTTGGCACGTCCCTCGCTACGACGCTGCATGCAATGGGTGTCGACACGGTGATCCTCACTGGCTGTTCCACAAGCGGATGCATTCGGGCGTCTTCAATTGATGGAATTCAACATGGATTTCGGGTTGTGGTGCCGGAGGAATGTGTCGGCGATCGAACACCCGAAGTACATCGGGCCAACTTGTTTGATATCAATGCAAAGTACGGTGACGTCCTCCCCCGTGAGACGGTCGTTCGGTTCTTGACAAGCGTGGCAGGCTCGTAGCCGCGCAGTCATGAGGAGAGAGGGGACATGAGCGATATCACTATCACGGCCTTAGTGGAGCAAATGATCGTGGATGCACGCCACGGTTGGAGCATCGGCACCTTTGGCGCAATTGGCGAGTTCATGCGCGATGACGAGGAGCCGGCGTCCATATCGCTTGATGCCGGCGCGTGCCGGATCGTCACGTCCAGGGGGGGTATGCGTGTGACGCCGGTCCCGGCCCTGCAGGTCATTGCTTACGATACGCTTGCGAGCGACGGCGAGACCTGGGGCCAGGCGATTGCCTTCTGTTTGCCGAAGCCGGATCAGTGCCAACAGAGCGGTGTGCGCGATCTTGGCCCTGATCGGGAGGCGCTTCGGCATGAGGATAGGGACATGCGGCTATTCGATCTGGGTGTGGGCATTGGCCATGTCCGGTTTTGTGTGCGTACTGAGGACATCGCGCTGATCGCCCAGCTTGAGGCCTTGGATGGTCGGCCGATATTCGGACCGGGTGGACAGGCCGTCATGACGGAGGTGCTGCGCGCACAACCGCATCGCGTGCTGTTCTCGCCCATCGGTCGTATTGAGGTTTACGCCCCGATTCCGGCGCCAGGCGGCAATAGCCCTGAAGGCCCGCATACTCATTTGCTTCCAAAATTACTCGCGGCCGGGCGGACTCATGCCGCGAACGCACCGATCCCGATCGATTTGCAGCCGGTGCTGATGCTGCATCCTCGCTCGCCATGGCGAGATGGTGGTGGTCGCCGTGTGCCCTTCGATCGCGAGTTGGACGAGATTTTTCAACGGTTGCTGAGGCAATTCGGGCTTCCAGAGGATATTGCGATCCGTATCGCGATCGAGGATGCCGTCGAACGCGGTGTGTCGCCGCAGGCTTATCTATGGCCGGAGACGCGACGCGGACGCATTGCGGCACGCATTGTGCTGCGCCGCCTTGCCTGTGCCGGGCAACCGGTTGCAGCGTGGCGGCGACACTACGATCACGCTGCCGAGCTCGAATCTGATGATGAGGCCGTGCTCCATGGCTGAAGCTGGCACCGGGGTTCGCCGTGGCCCACATGTGGATTCTAAAGTGTTGTTTTTTTCTTCTTCATTCGTCGCCGTATAGGCGACTACATAAACTGCAGAGAACTATCTATGGTGCTCGAACATATCATCGTGCTGGATCTAACTCATATGCTGTCCGGCCCATATGGCACGATGCTCTTGGCGGATCTGGGCGCGCGCACAATCAAAGTGGAACCCCCAAATAGCGGTGAGGGGACGCGCCGCTTGCTGGAAAAAGACCCCGATTATTCGATCGACGGCATGGGCGCCTATTTCTTGACACTTAACCGCAATAAGGAAAGTGTCTGCATCGATTTGAAGGCCGAGGCGGGTCGAGCTGTTTTCTTTGACTTGGTGCGGCAGGCGGATGTCGTGTATGACAACTTCAGCGTCGGAGTCACGGAGCGTCTTGGCATCGATCATGGGTCATTATCAAAAATCAACCCGCGCATCATTACCTGCTCTGTAACGGGGTTCGGCCAGACTGGTCCTGAAATTCACCGGCCTGCTTTCGATCAGGTGGTTCAGGCCATGGGCGGGGGGATGTCGATCACCGGCAACCCGGATGACGGTCCGGTGCGCAGCGGCATACCGATTGGCGATTTGGGCGGCGGCATCTTTGGTTCCATGGGCGTTTTGGCCGCACTGGTCCAGCGCGAGCGCAGCGGCGTTGGCCAGCATGTGGATGTTTCGATGCTTGATGCGCAGATCTCCATGCTCAACTACATGGCGACCATGCATCTGATGTCGGGTATTGTCCCCGAAGCAATCGGTAATAGCCATTTCGTGCATGTGCCGTACAACAGCTTTACGACGCGTGATGGCCATATCATCGTGGCCTGCATAGGGGATTCATTTTTTGAGCGTTTCGTCGAAGAGATGGATATTCCCGCTTTGCGTAATCCGGAATTTTTGAAACAGCCCGTGCGTTATGCGGCCAAGGCGGAGATCGAGGCAATCATCAATGAGAAATTGAAAACCGAGTCGACAGCTTATTGGCTTGAGAGACTCCGTACGGCCCGTATTCCCTGCGGCCCGGTCAATAATCTTGAGCAAGCTCTCACTGACGCTCAGGTCCGTGCGCGCGACATGGTGGTGGAACTGGCGTTGGAGTCTGGCAAAAGGGTGCAGGTGCCGGGCAACCCGATAAAGCTGTCAGCGATGGAGCAGCCGGGCTATACCCGCCCGCCCGCAATGGGAGAGCACACAAATGACGTCCTTGGCAGCCTGTTGAGCTATTCCGAGGAAACCATCGGACAACTACGCCAAGCCGGCGCAATTGGCTAAAGGGAGCGTTCTCGTGGAAGCTATTCATATTACGGATGTTGCACCGCGTGACGGTTTACAAAACCAGTCGGTTCATGTGCCGACTCAAGCCAAGCTCAAACTCATCGAGTTATTGAGCAATGCCGGCGTATCCAGTGTCGAGGCGACAAGCTTTGTGTCGCCCAAGGCCGTTCCGCAAATGGCCGACGCCACCGAGCTCGTCCAAGAGCTGAGCCGGGTATTCGAAAATTTGCGCTTATCGGTTCTCGCGCCCAATCTGAAAGGGTTGGAGCGCGCGCTTGCCGCCGGGGCAAAAGAGATTGCGGTGGTGCTCTCAGCCACCGAGATGATGAATCAGAAAAACATCAATATGAGCCTGGATGCGGCGATTGCAGCGAGCGAGCAGACGTTGCATCGTGCACGTGATCATGGCCTGCGCAGGCGGGCCTATATTGCTGTGGCGTTCGAATGCCCGTTTGAGGGGGCGACTGGACTCGACCGGACGATGCTGCTGGCTAAGAAAATGCTCGAAGCCGGCGCCCAGGAAGTCGTAATCGCCGACACGATCGGCGCTGCTGCCCCCTTGGACGTCAAAGAGAGGATGAGCGCATTGGCGGAGGTGGTCCCCGTCTCGCAACTGGCTATCCATCTGCACGACACGCGTGGCATGGCTGTGGCCAATGCCTGGGCCGCCCTCGAAGCGGGAATCCGTCGTTTTGATTCCAGTGTGGGTGGTATCGGCGGCTGTCCGTTTGCCCCCGGGGCCGCCGGAAACCTGGCGACCGAAGACCTGGTCTTGATGGCGGGGCAGTGTGGCTTTGATACCGGTATAGATCTCAATCTGCTGCTCGACGCGGTTGATTTTGCCGAAGGCGTGCTGGAGCGTCCGCTTGGCGGCCGATCCAGTGCTTGGTTGCGGCGCAGGCGCGCTCGAGACACATCGGCTTCGGCATCCTGAGCGATGTAGTGTTTGCCCCCACCAGTTGCAGTCTCTCATTTATTGGAACCGGCACATGAGTACACCCGCATCGCTCAAGAAGATCCTGGCAAGTGGCGAGCTTGTCGTCGCTCCTGGTGTTTTCGACATGTTTTCCGCTCGGATTGCAGATCAGCTTGATTTCAAGGCCTTGTACATGAGCGGTTATGGCATTTCCGGCTCTTATCTTGGCGTGGCGGATGCCGGCTTGATCAGTTATACCGAAATGGTCGGGCGAGCCGCTGTTATTGCAGAGGGCATTAGCAAGCCATTGATTGCCGATGCGGACACGGGCTTTGGCGGTTTGATCAATCTGCGCCGCACGATTCGAGGCTATGAAGCAGTGGGCGTGCAGGCCATTCAGTTCGAGGATCAGGTATCGCCCAAAAAATGTGGCCATACTCCTGCGCGTCAGGTCATTCCGATCGCGGAGATGCTGAAAAAAATAGAGGTCGCGGTGGAGGCTCGGCGCAGCAGCGAGACGCTGATCATTGCGCGCACCGATGCCCGCTCCGAATTGGGCCTGGACGAAGCGATTAGGCGCGGTAATGCGTACGCAAAAGCCGGCGCGGATATTATCTTTATCGAGTCCCCGGAATCGGAGGATGAGTTCCGCCGGATAGGCGCCGAGGTGGATGGCTGGTTAATGGCCAATATGGTTCCAACCGGACTATCGCCGGAGCTCTGTTCTGATACCTTGGGTGAATGGGGTTTTAATATCGTCATCTACCCTGCACTTGGTATGGCGGTCGCATCCGCCGCTCTGGGCGCGGGCTATCGGTTCCTTCAGTCAAAAGGCACGACGATAGGTCTCGATATCCCCGCCTATAGCATGGATCAGCTGCATGACCTGATGGGTTTTCCCGAGATTTGGGAATTTGAGCGCCGTCATGTGATGATCCAGTGAGGCAGCTCCCCCATCTCACCCGCGAGCCTGTAGCATAATGAGCGCATTGATAAAAAATGAAGGGGGGAGACATGCCGGCGATCAGTCAGCGAAGGCAGCCCATGGACTCGGGGCGGGCGTTGCGCATTGCCACACGGGCCCTGGTCCTGGTTGCAGCCGCGTTCGTCGCGGTTCTGCTGGTGCGCGCCGTCGGAGGTTTGATCATTGACCGTGGCATGGCGCGCCAGCAGGCGCTTGAAAAGGCGGCGATCGAGCGTTGCCTGGAAGACCAGAACGCCGATTTCAATTCTATCGAACAGCGCAGGTTTGCCCGCGCGGCCTGCACCAGGATGCGGAACGACTATCGGCAGCGCTACGGCGAAAAACTCTGAGGGCGTGCCATCCGTGGTCCGCCGTCCGCGAGCGGGGCTGCTGGCTGGGGCTTGCGGCAGGCCATGACACTAGGGAAGCGCCCATGGTGATTCGATACTCGAAGCTTTTGCTCACTGCCGCGATCGCCTTGTTCGCGTCGTTGGTCTCTTTCGGCAACATCACCGACTACGGCAGCAATTTCGCGTTCGTCCAGCACGTGCTGCTCATGGATACCATCTTTCCGACGGCCACGATCCAGTATCGGGCGATCGACTCGGTGGCTGTGCATCACGCGGTCTATATCTTCATCATCGCCCTTGAGACCTTGACGGCTGTCCTGTGCTGGGTTGGGGCGTGGCGGATGTTCAGGGGCCGATACGCGTCGGCGGCTGAGTTCAACCGCCGCAAGCACATGGCCATCGCTGGTCTCACATTGGGTTTTCTGGTTTGGCAGGTGGGCTTTATGTCCGTCGGCGGCGAGTGGTTCGGGATGTGGATGTCGGAGCAGTGGAACGGCGTCGCGTCCGCATTTCAATTCTTCGCGACGATAGGCATCGTCCTGATTTATGTCGCGCAGAGGGATGGCGACATCGGTGACTTGGCGTAGGGCCGAATATCGTCAGGGCGCTCTGGCGGACCCGGTTGGGGGCGGTACGGCCGCTCGTCCGGGTCTTGCGTCTATTGCGTGCATCCGCGCCGGATCAGGCCCGGCAAATGGCCCGTCGGTTCATTTCCCTTTGACGTATTGCTGGACAGCGTCGGCCACGGCCGTGGTCCACGCATCGATCATGGGCTGCAGGCTGGCCAATTGGACGCCACCACGTCCCTGGGACGCATCGATTACGCGCTCTCCGGTGCCGCCGCGTACCCCGGCATAGAGCAGCTCGCCCGACACACTGTCGGTCACATGTGATTCGACGGCAATCGTGGCATCGCGTGGCAAGCCACCTTGTGCCACGGCTCTGGCGCCGGTCAAGGCCAGGGCGATGGGTACGAATTGATAGGCTTTCAGGGCCCGCGTTTCAGCCCCGACAGCGGTGATGGCGATGCGCACCTGGGCCACGCCCGGTCCGGCGCTGTCGACCAGCTTGATTTTCGCCCCCAGTTTCTGGCGCAACGACCGGTCCAGCTCTTTGCGGATCTGCGTCAATGCGTCCATCGAGACGTCAGCGCTGGACCGGGGCTCGGGGTAATACAGGATGGGGTCAAGCTTGATCGCGTGGTAGCGGGCCGGTGTAAAGTCCGGGCTCGCGTAGGCTAGCCGGTTGCTCTCTCCCGACACGGTGGCTTGCTGCAAGCGCGAGTAATCAGGCAAAAATCCGGATTGTTTCGGTGCGGGGGATGTTGCGCAGCCGGCCATCAGTGCCGCAATAGAGAGAGGTAGAAAAATATTGATCAATCGCTTTTTGTTGTGCATGGCGTGATTCGATTGCCCTTGGGTATTTCTGTTTACGTGGGGAAACCAGGTGTGCTGTGCGGCACGCGTCTCTCCTGGACAACGCTGGCGTGACACGCGAGTTTACAGTCAAACCTCCCGCTCCACACCGCCGTCATGACCCAGCGAAGCGCTATCGATGACGAAGCGGTACTTCACATCGCCTTTGAGCATGCGTTCATAGGCGGTGTTGATTTCATCGGCGCGGATCATCTCGATATCCGCTACGACGCCGTGCTGGGCGCAGAAATCCAGCATCTCTTGCGTTTCTGGAATGCCGCCAATCAGTGAGCCCGCCAGGCTGCGGCGTTTGAGGATCAGGTTGAACACCCCGGGCGCGGGGTGCGGCGTGGCGGGTGCGCCCACCAGCGTCATCGTCCCGTCGCGCTTCAGCAGGTTGAAGAATGGATCCAGGTTGTGCGGTGCGGCCACGGTGTTGAGGATGAAATCCAGGCTCTTGGCGTGCGCGGCCATCTCGTCGGTGTTGCGTGAGACCACGACCTCATTGGCGCCCAGTGCCAGGGCCGCCTCGCGCTTGGAGTCGGATGTGGTGAATGCCACCACGTGTGCGCCCATGGCGTGGGCGAGCTTGATGCCCATGTGGCCCAGGCCGCCGATGCCGACCACGCCCACTCGGTGGCCCGGCCCCACTTTCCAGTGGCGCAAGGGCGAGTAGGTAGTGATGCCGGCACACAGCAGCGGCGCGACGGCGGCCAACTGTGCCTCGGGGTGGTGGATGCGCAGCACGTAGCGTTCATGCACCACGATCTGCTGCGAATAGCCGCCCAGCGTGTGGCCTGGCGCGTCCGGGGTGGAGCCGTTGTAGGTGCCGACCATGTGGTCGCAGTAGTTTTCCAGTCCCTCCTCGCAATCGGCGCAGTGCTGGCAACTGTCGACGATGCAGCCCACGCCGACGAGGTCGCCCGGCTTGAATCCGGAGACGTGCGATCCAATGGCCGATACGCGGCCCACGATTTCGTGGCCCGGCACGCAGGGATAGTGCGTTCCCGCCCATTCCGAGCGCACTTGATGAAGGTCGGAGTGGCACACGCCGCAGTAGGCAATGGCGATCTGCACGTCGTGCGCGCCGGGTGTGCGCCGCGTGATTTCCATCGATTCGAGGGGTTGGTCGCCCGCGCGGGCGCCGAAGGCTTTTATCGTCACGATGAGCTTCCTTTGTGAGGGTCACAAAATCGGCGATGGGCGGCGGGTCTGCCGCCATCGATCAGGTCGGCCATGGTCCATATCCATGCCACCCATGGTGTCAATGATAATACCGAACCCCGGCGGGCTGCGCTGTCCTTGGCGAGGTCTGTCAGTGCGGATAGCGCAGGATCGCCGCAAGCTCATGGTCGCCGGGGATGTCTTTCTTTCTGACCCCCAGCACCGTTGCGCCACTGGCAAATGCACGAGCGGTGATCTCGTCGATGATGTCATAGGCCTTGGCATCGTCTTTATCCACGAAGGACACCGCACCCGTTTCGTCGTCGACGAAACCCGCGGCCACGGCGTCGATGTCGACCAGGAGCGTCTGGATCGCGCCGGCCGTCGCCGCGCGCGCCGCGTCGGAGATGTCCGTTGTGCCGCGGCGTTCCCCCGCCCGCTTGTCGAACAGCGCCTTGATGTCGGCGACCTGCCGGGCATAGGCGTTGTCGAGGATCGGCCGCGCCCGCGCGGTCAGTTCGGCTTCGCTCAGATGATCGGGGCTGTCCGCGATCGTCTCGGGCAGCAGCGCCGGGTAGGAGCAGGTTTGTTTGAACAGGTCCGCGATCCGCCCCGTTGCTGCCAAGACCAGCGGGGTTTCGCGGCCGGCGAGGATCGGCCGCAGCGCCGCGTCAACCTGGCGGACATACTGCTGGAGCCGGACGTTGTGGCCTTCCATGGCGTGGATGCGACCGCTGAAAGCACGTTCGCTGTTTGGGGCGCGGCCCACCGATGAGGCCATATCCTTGGGCAGTTCCAGCACTACGATTTCGGAGGCGGGCTGGTCGGCATTCAG
This sequence comes from Castellaniella sp. GW247-6E4, assembly GCF_040276065.1. Classification (NCBI taxonomy): domain Bacteria; kingdom Pseudomonadati; phylum Pseudomonadota; class Betaproteobacteria; order Burkholderiales; family Alcaligenaceae; genus Castellaniella; species Castellaniella sp. GW247-6E4. The sequence continues at coordinate 25,766 of NZ_JBELOI010000014.1, forward strand.
TTCAAACAGACGCGCGGAATTTTCTGACAGGGCGAGGATGAACGCCGAGTGCGGGAAGGTGACTGCGCGAAACAACGGCTTGAGATGATATCGGTCGGAGACCTGCACCGTGGACACCAGGTCGTTTGCAAGCCGGTAGGTGCGGATGCTGTCCGGTGTCGAGAACACGGCCAGGCTGTTCGCCTGGAAGCGCCAGAACTCATCGTCGTCCAGGAGGTTGTTGAGTCCGTCGAGCAGCGCGCTCAGGCGCCGTTTGTCAAATGCCGCCGCCTCGAGCTGCGTTTGCGCTTCTTTGATGAGGTTTCCCATCTGGATGCGGGACGCCTGAACGTCTTGCGTCACTGGGGTTGTTTTCAAATATATTGAGACGCAGGCATCGGCTCGCTGGTTGGCGAGTAGAGAAAATTCGTTTCGGGTCGGAATGTCGACATAGAGCATAGTGGTTTCCTTTTTGAATGTCCGGGTTTTCGCCCGGTACCGATGTGCTAGTAAGCCGCACCGGCCCTCAGGGCCTCATTGTTTTGCTCGCGGGCTTGTTCGACCAGGTAGTCCAGAAACACCCGCGAGCGCTGTGGAACGAATTTACGGCTGGGCATGGCCGCATACATCGCGAGCCGCCCCGTAATCCAAGGGTTCAGCACCCTGACCATCTCACCTCGGGCGAGATACGGCGCGACGATGTCGAGTGATATCGAGGTGATGCCGGCGCCATCCAGCGTGGCCCGAAGCAGGGTGTCGGTGTGGTTGGCGAGCAGCACCGGATCGACGTTTACTTCGACCCGGTCGGTCGGGTTGAGCTCGCGCCACATGCTCCAGGCATTCAAGGGCTCGCCTGTCTTCTTGAGGCGCAGGCATTCGTGTTGATTCAGCTCCTCGGGTTGTGTCGGCGTGCCCCGTCGCGCCACATAGCCTGGAGATGCAACGAGCACCACGTCGGACTCGATGACCTTGCGGGCGACGATATCGGCGTTGAAGCTGACATCGACGCCAAGCAGCGTAATGTCGTAGTCCTCGATGGGCGGGTCCCGATAGGTTTCGACGTCGATGTCGATCACGATGCCGGGATGTCGTTGACGGAAGCCAGACAATAAGGGCGCAATCACGTAGCTCGCCAGCACCGGCTGTGTATGCACGCGCAGACGGCCGGCGAGCTCGTGGGTATGGGCGCTGGCCATTGCGTCCGCCTCGTCCACGTCCTGGAGAATCTGGCGAACGCGCGCCAGGTAGGCTTCCCCGGCCTCGGTCAGCGCCACTTTCCGCGTGGTGCGCTGAAAGAGCCTGGTTCCGAGCAGTGTTTCGAGCTCGGCCACCAGGCGGGTCGCCACAGGCGGCGACATATCCAGCGCGCGCGCCGCCGCGGCAAATCCGCCTTCGCTGGCCACTCGCTCGAAAATTTGCATTGCGCGTAAGCGATCCATAGCTCACCCATTCGTTATAATTTCTAATTTAGGAATAATATATGTTATATTAGCATATTTATTCTATTAATAGAAATCTTTAAAGTATCTGCATCAATGGAACGAAAGGTAGGCAATTCATCGAACATCGCCATGAGTAAAGCATTTGAAATGCTTGGTTTGCGGCCTGGCAACTAGAAAGGATGCCGGATGATTGCGCTAATTGTTTCGTTTGTGGAAATAAGAAGAGGTTGGTCGAATGTTTTTCTCTGTATTTATTTCTAATAGGGGTTTTGTGACAAGAAAGGCGAGGCCTTTCCAGGCAGGCACTCGGGCGTTTTCCCGGCAGAGGGCCATGCGTGCGGGCCCGCGCTATACGCGCACGGCGATCTTTCTGCACTGGCTGGTTGGGCTCGGCCTGATGGGGACTTTTGCGCTGGGCTTTTACATGGAAGGGTTGCCCCTGTCGCCCAATAAACTGCAACTGTATTCTTGGCACAAATGGGCGGGAATGGCGTTGCTGGCGCTTGCCGTGGTGCGTCTGGCGTGGCGCATGAGTCATCCCGCACCCGATCTGCCGCTGTCCATGGGGCCCTTGGCTCGCCTCGCGGCGCATGCCGGACACTGGGTGCTTTATGCCTTGATGATCGTGGTTCCGCTGAGCGGTTGGCTCATGAGCTCGGCGCAGGGCGTTCCCGTCGTGTGGTTCGGGGTTCTGCCCCTGCCTGACTTGGTGCCAAAGAGCGCGGCCCTGGGGGTTACGCTCAAAGACGCCCATGCTCTGTTGAACTATGTGCTGTTGGCGGCGGTTGTTGGGCATGTCGGTGCCGCTGCGCATCACCATTTTGTCAAGAAGGACACGATCATGACCCGCATGCTGCCGTTAGTCGACAGGAAGTCCTCGTGAAATCCAATATTTTGCGTCCGGCCGCACTCGCCGCCGCTTTGAGCCTAAGCCTTTTGAGTAGCGCACATGCGCTCGAGTACACCGCGCTCGATAGCGAGGCCAGCAGGGTGACCTTTGGCTATCGCCAGATGAACGTCAAGATGGACGGCAGTTTCGGCGAGCTGAAAGCCCAGTCGCTGAGCTTTGATCCGGCCAACCCGGAGGCGGCCACGATTGCCATCGAAGTCTCGTTGGCCAGCATCGATGCCGGTTATGCCGAAGCAAACGCCGAATTGGAAAAGGAGGAATGGCTGGCGTTGAGCGCGCATCCGCTCGCCACGTTTACCTCAAGCAAGGTGGCCGCCCTGGGTGATAACCGTTACCAGGTGACGGGCGATCTGTCGATCAAGGGCGTCACTAAGGAAGTGGCGGCGCCCTTTACCTTTAAAGAGGACGGGGACTCCGGCGTCTTCGAGGGCGGCTTTACGTTCCAGCGCGCCGATTTCGGCGTCGGCGAGGGTCAATGGAAGAATTTCGGCATCGTCGCCAATGACATCCACATCGGTTTTCGCGTCGTCGCCACGCCGTAGCGAAACCGTCGTTCCCAAGCACCTTCTACCTGTTTTTCGACTATAGGATTCACTATGAAAAAGACACTCATCGCCGCGGCATTCGCCGCTTTCGTTGCCGGTCAGGCCGTGGCCGCCCCGCAGGCCTATGTGGTGGATTCCAGCCATACGTTTCCGCGTTTCTCGTATGACCACCTGGGTTTGTCCAAGCAGATTCTGCGTTTTAACCAGACGAGCGGCACCGTGGTGTTGGACAAGGCGGCCAAGAATGCCCAGGTGGATGTCACCATCGACATGACCTCGGTGAGCACCGGCTTCAAAGATTTCGATGGTCACATCCAAGGCGTGGACTTCCTGGATACCGCCCAGTTTCCGACGGCCACCTTCAAGTCCGTCAAAGTGGTGTTCGACGGCGACAAGCCCGCCAGCATCGAGGGCGACTTGACCATCAAGGGCGTGACCAAGCCGGTGACGCTGACCGTCACGTCGTTCTTCAATGGCCCGCACCCGATGCTGAAGAAGGACGCCATCGGCGCCAATGCCACGGCGGTGATTTCGCGCAGCGCATTCAATGCCGGAATGTTCGCACCCGCGGTCAGCGACGCGGTCACGCTCGATATCGCGCTGGAAGCCGTGATCGAGTAAGCACGCACGATTTCACGGAGCCGGGCCGTGAATGGGTGGACAATTCACAGACATACCCGGCCTCGCAAGGCAAGGAAAAGACATGGGACTTCTCATTGACGGCAAATGGCACGACCAGTGGTATGACACGAGCAGCACGGGTGGACGCTTTGTGCGCAGCGACACGCAGTTCCGCCATTGGATCACCCCTGATGGCAGCGCGGGCCCGACCGGCGCCGGGGGTTTCCAGGCCGAAGCCGGCCGCTACCATTTGTATGTTTCCCTGGCGTGCCCCTGGGCGCACCGCGTGCTGATCATGCGGGTGCTCAAGGGCCTGGAAAAAATGATTGGTGTATCGGTGGTCAATCCGTATATGGGTGAGTGCGGCTGGACGTTCGAGCCCGGCGCGGGCGTGCTTGCCGACCCCGTCGGCCAGGCGCAATACCTGTATCAGGTCTATTTGCGGGCACAGCATGATTACAGTGGGCGCGTCACCGTCCCGGTGTTATGGGATCTGCAACGCAACACGATCGTCAATAATGAGTCCTCGGAAATCATCCGCATGCTCAATTCGGCTTTCGATGGCATCGGTGCCAGAGAGGGCGATTACGCGCCGGCGGACCTGCTGCCACGGATCGACGCCGTCAATGCCGAAATCTACGATGCCGTCAATAATGGCGTCTATAAGGTCGGCTTTGCCACGACGCAGGAGGTCTACAAGCAGGAAGTCGGCAAGCTGTTCGCCTCCCTCGATCAGCTCGAAAACACGCTCGGCCTGCAGCTTTATCTGCTGGGCGATCGCCTCACCGAGGCCGACTGGCGGCTGTTCACGACGCTGATCCGCTTCGACGCTGTCTACCACGGGCATTTCAAATGCAATCTGCGGCGTCTGGCCGACTACAAGAACCTCTGGAGCTACACGCGCGAGCTTTACCAGTGGCAGGGCGTGGCGGACACCGTGAACTTTGATCACATCAAGCAGCATTACTACCGCAGTCACCACAGCATCAATCCCAACGGCATCGTGCCGCTGGGCCCCGTTCTTGATCTGCACCGGGCATCCGATCGCGCCGTGCCCGCGGCACGGATCCAGGCTGAAATCATCTAAGAGGGAACATCATGCTGGAAATCCGAAAAAGCGCAGACCGTGGTGTGGCCGAGCATGGCTGGTTGAGCTCCCGTCATTCGTTTTCATTCGCGAATTACTATGACCCCAAGCACGTGGGCTTTGGTCCGCTGCTGGTCATCAACGAAGACCGGGTGCAGCCCGGCCGCGGGTTCGGGGCGCATGGCCATCGCGATATGGAGATCATCTCCTATGTGCTGGATGGCGCGCTGGAGCACAAGGACAGCATGGGCACCGGCTCCGTGATCCGCTATGGCCATGTCCAGCGCATGAGCGCCGGCACCGGCGTGGTGCACAGCGAATTCAATCATTCGCACGACGAGCCCGTCCATTTCCTGCAAATCTGGATTCGGCCCAATGCGCAGGGCATCGAGCCCGGCTATGAGGAAAAGTATTTCGAGCCGGCCGGCAAGGCGCGGCAATGGCGGCTCATCGCCTCACCCGACGGCCGCGACGATTCGGTACTCATCCACCAGGATGCGCAGATATATGCCTCGATCCTGGATGGCGAGGATAGGCTGGAGTACACCTTTCCTGATTCGCGTTGCGGCTACCTGCATGTGGTTCGCGGGGCCGTGGCGCTCAATGGCCTGGCGCTGAGCGCGGGCGATGCGGCCAAGCTCGTGAATGAAAGGCAGGTGACCGTATCGGATGCGGGCAGGGCCGAAATCCTGCTGTTCGACCTGCCGATATAGTGGGCGCCGCGCTTACCCCCCGCGTCCCGCGTCCCCGCGCAGGAACCGGTACTCGCGCCCGAACCCCTCGGGCTTGTAGATCAGCAGCAGGATCAGCGCCAGGCCGATGAGGATCAGCCGCAGGGCGGCAAGTTGATGCGGCGCGAGCCACGAGATGGCGTCGTCGAGAAAGCGCGTGCCTTCGATCAGGACGACGACTGTCAGGCTGCTGACCAGCACCCCGCGATGGCTGCCACGGCCGGCGAGGATGACCAGCATGAAGGCCGATGCCGTCATGGCGATGTTGAATTGCGTGGGGTCGATGTATTGGTAGTAGAACGCGTGCAGACAGCCGGCGATGCCCAGGGCCGCGCCGCCCAGCGCGAACAGCCGCAGCCGCGCGCCCAGCACGTTTTTGCCCAAGGTCTCGGCCACCAGGGGATCGTCGCGCAAGGCGCGTGCGGTGCGGCCCAGCGGCGAGCGGGACACGATCTCGAGGACGGCGAACACCAGGGCCAGGCCGGCCAGCGCGAACACGAGCATGCCGGCATCGCTCGGAAACGGCCTCGGAATGCCGGGGATGCCGATACTGCCGCGGGTGAGCCATTCCTCGTTGTTGACAATCAGCTTCACGCTTTCGGCAAAGGCCAGGGTGACGATTGCGAAATAGTCGTCATCCAGGCGCAGGGAAATCAGGCTGACCAGGGCGCAGACGGTGGTGGTCAACACGATGGACGCCAGCACGGCCTGCCACGGCGCCCAGCCCATCTGCGTGGTCAGCAGGGCGCAGGCGTAGGCGCCCACCATGTAGAAGCCGAACAAGCCGAAGTTGACCAGCCCGGTCATGCCCCACTGGATGTTGAGGGCGAGGCCGGCCACGCCGGCGATGACCGCGATGGTGAGCAGGGACAGCAGGTAGCTCGTCATGGGATTTCCTTCCCGTCTACCGGGTCAGCCAGCGGGTGCCGAACAGGCCGGCGGGCCGCAGGATCAGCAGCAGGCTCATGAGTACGAAAGCGACCATGATGCGGTAGTGCGCGGGCATGACGAGGGTGGCGGCCTCGGACAGTACGCCCATCACCAGCGCGCCGGGGATGGCGGCCAGAGGATGGGTCAAGCCGCCCAGGATCGCCGCTGCAAAGGCGGGCAGGGCGTACAGCCAACCCATCTGCGGGTCGATGGTGGCGTCCAGGCCGATGAGCGTGCCCGACAGTGCGGCGAGCACGCCCGACATCGCCCAGGTCACTGTGACGATCTGTTGGCGGGACACGCCGCGTGTGGCTGCCAAGGGGGCATTGTCCGCGATGGCGCGCATGGCGCGCCCCAGGCGGCTGCGCCTGAAGATCACCCACACGACCAGCAGCGCGAGCAGGCACACCACCAGCGCCTGGACCTGCTCGACGTTGATGCGCAGGCCGGCCCACCGCCAGGGGCGCGAGAGGGCGACGTCGTAGCCCACGGGGGTGTTGCCCGCGACGAAACGCACGATGTTCTCGAGGATGAACGACACGCCGATGGATGCGACCATCAGGGTGACGGCGGAGCGGTCCCGCAGGGGGCGGAAGACCAGTAGGTCGATCACCGCGGCGAGCGCGCCGGCCAGTGCTGCGCCCAAAATGCCCGAGACGATCAGCGGCAGCCCCAGGACCACGTTCAGGGTGTAGACCAAGTAGGCGCCCGCCGTGATCATGGCGCCGATGGCGAAATTGGCGAAGCGCAGGACGCTGAAGGTCAGGGCCACGGCGAGCGCGGGCAGCGCGACCAGCATGCCGGTGACCAATCCATTGAAGAGTATCTGCATCATGTCGGTGTCAGGAGGTGGGCTGTGCGGGTGCGCCGCGGCGGTCGGCACTTAGGAACAGTTCGGCCAGGGTGTCGTCAGCGGCCAGTTCCGCCGCCGCCGCCGTGCGCCTGACGCGGCCCATGACCAGGACCAGGCCGTGGTCGGCCGCGGCCAGCCCCAGTTGCACGTTCTGCTCGATCATCAGCAGGGTGAGGCCGGTGCCGCGGATACGGTCGATGATCTCGAACAACAGTGAGGCATTCCGAGGGGACAGGCCGGCGGAAGGTTCGTCGAGCACCAGCAAGCGCGGCTCGAGCATCATGGCCGAGGCCACGGCCACCATCTGGCGTTGCCCGCCGCTCAGGAGGCCGGCCGGTGTATTCAAGTGGGGGAGGATCTCGGGAAACAGATCCAGGATTTCGTCAAGCTTGTACGACAAGGGCGCGCCGGTCCGCCGGTCGGGGCGAAACTCCCAGCCCAGCCGCAGGTTCTCGCGCACGCTCATATTGCGAAATATATTGCTTTCCTGCGGTACGTAGGCCAGGCCGAGCCGGGCGCGCGCGCGCGCGTCCAGGCGGGTGATGGGTGTGTCCCCGAGCTGGATCGTACCGTCCAGCGCAGGCACCAGGCCGGCGATGGCCTTGAGCAGGGTGGATTTCCCCGAACCGTTGGGTCCGACGATGGTCAGGGCCGTACCGGCGGGCACATCCAAGTCGACGCCGTGCAGGATATGCTTGCCGCCGTAGCCCGCCTTCAGGCCGCGGACCGCCAGCGCGGCGCTCATAGGGTCACCCCCAGATAGGCGTCCTGCACGCGCCGGTCGGCTGTGACCTTGGCGAAGGCGCCTTCGGTCAGCACGGCGCCGTCGGCCAGCACGTAGATGGTGTCGCAGAGTGCCGCAATCAGATCCATATTGTGTTCGACGATGGCGAATGTCCGGCCTTCGCCGCGCAATTCGCTGATGAATGCGGCAAGCTCCTCCATCAGCGCCGGGTTGACGCCCGCGGCGGGCTCATCCAGCAGGATGATGGGCGCCTCGAGCATCAGTGCTCGACATAGTTCCAGCAGTTTCTTCTGTCCGCCCGACAGGCTGCCGGCGGGCGCGTCGGCCAGCCGCAGCAGGCGCGTGCGTTGCAGCAGCGTCAGCGCGTGTTCCAAAGCGGCGCCCTCGGCTGCGCGGATGGCGCCGCGGTCGGTAAAGATGTGCCACAGCGATTCGCCTGGGTTGTTGGGCGCGGCGAGCAGCAGGTTCTCGAGTACGGTCAGGCTGTCGAGTTCGCGGGCGAGCTGGAACGTGCGTGCAATGCCGGCGCGTGCGCGCCGGTGCATGGGCAGCCGGGTGATGTCCCGTTCGCCCAGCCGCACGGTGCCCGCATCCGGCGCGGTGCTGCCCGCCAGTACGTTGAATAGCGACGATTTGCCGGCCCCGTTGGGGCCGACGATGCCGGTGATCCGTCCGGGCTCGATGTGCAGCGTAACCCCGCGCAGCACCTGGAAGCCATCGTAGGACAGCGTGATGTCGTGCGCGCTGAGGGCGAGTCCCGTGCGGCCGGCATGGCCGGGGATCACTGGATCAGGCCCTTCAACTGATTGGTCCCCTTGGTAATGATGAAATGGCCATAGCTGCGATGCAGTTGATCGCCCGTGGGCACGAACTCGAAGTCCGCCCCCGCGCCGCTGTAGGCGATGTCCTTGCCCGCGCGCAACGCTTGCAGGCCGGCGACCGGGTTCTCGACGGTCTCGCCCGGGCCGTTGACCACGTCGAGGATGGCTTTGGTAAATACGGCGGGATCGGCGCTGCCCGATTTTTCGATGGCCAGCGCCATCACGGCGATCTGGTCCCAGACATTGGACGGGAAGATGGCGAGCGTGTTCTCGGGCGTGCCGGTGTGTTGCGCGAATGTTTTATAGGCGGTGGATTCGGCGGGCGGTATCGACTGGATGTGGTGGATGCCCTCGGAGACCTCGGCGCCCACGTTCTTGACGAAGGCGCCCTCGGCGTCGGCCGCCGAGGAGTTCGAATAGATCTTGCTCGTGAAGCCGCCGCGATAGACTTCGCGGGCGATGGCCGAGAGCTCGGGCAGGTAGCTCGGCAGGAACACAGCGTCCGGGTTCTTGGAGAACACCTTTTCGACTTCGGCCCGGTACGACGATTGGCCCGGGTTGTAATACACGACGTCGACGATTTTGCCGCCCTGTTTCTCGAATTCCCGCACGAAGGGATCAACCATGATGGTCCAGGCCGGGGCCTGCTGCGCCAGCACGGACGCGGTGCGGGCGCCGTCCTGGTAGGCCGCGCGCGCAAACACCTCCCCCCAGTCGCTGCCGCGCGCCTGAAAGCGCCAGACCAGCCCGTGGTTGTCGCCCTGGGTGACCTCGTCGCCCGTGCCAGTGACCAGAAGGGGGACATTGCGCTCGAGCGTCAGGGGGCGTACGGCCAGCGCCACCGAGCTGCTCCACAACCCGCCGATGGCCACGACCTTGTTCACGTCGAGCAGCTTGCGCGCCGAGGCCACGCCGGCCGTGGGGTTGGTCTCGCTGTCGGCCGCCACGATTTCGAGTGTGCGGCCGTTCAGGACGCCGCCGGCATCGGTGTTGATGAACTCGGCCGCCCGCTTGGCGGCCTCGATCATGCCGGGGCCGTAGGCACCGCCCGCGCCGCTCAGGGGCGCCAGAATACCGATGCGGATGGGGTCGCCGTCCTGCGCAAGCGTGCTGGCGGGCAGCGTGTAGGCCGCCAGGCCGACGATGGCCGAAAGGGTGGCGAGGGCGGCGCCGCGGCGCCCCCGGTTGAGGATGCTGGTCATGTTCCTGGGTACTCTCTGTGAGGTGGAAATGCGTCGGGGTCGCGGCCTTTAGAGAGCATGGGCAGTGGTGCTGCTCTCGCCGATCTGCAAGGCCTGGTTGAAGCGGTTGAAGAAACCGCACAGCGTGATGCGCAGCGTCAGCTCGACGATCTGCGATTCGGTGAACTGCGCGCGCAGGCGGTCGAACAGGGATTCCGGCAGCCGTTGGGCGGACTGTGTGACGGCGGCGGCGTATTCGACCACGAGCCGGTCGGTGTCGGTCAGGGGCGCCGTCGTCGTGCCGTCGATCAGCGCTTGCGGATCGTCGATGTCCAGGCCCTGCACCTGCAGGCGCGGCGTGTGGCCCTCGACGCAATAGTGGCAGCGGTTCAGGTGCGAGGTGACGATGATGGCGAGCTCGATGTGCCGCGGGGAAATGCCCTGGCGCGCCTTTAGCGTCATCAGCATTTCGAATAGATGCTCCGCCGCGGGCTCGACCTGTGCCAGCACCCGGAACTGCTCCGCAAAGTGGTCGCTGCCCAGTGTGTACTGAGGGAAGAGTGCCTGGAGCGTGGGGCTCAGCGACTCGATAGCGGGTTGGGATACACGGGGCATGGCGGGCTCGGAGGATGGGTTGCAAGGGCCGGCGCGGCAAACGACCCGGAAATCAAAGGGGCCGCGAGCGGCCCCTTGAAACACGGGTGCAGTGCCGTCGGCGTCGGCATGAAAGGTCTTCCATTCTATGGAGTCGTGGAACGCCATTCCAATAATGGATATCTATATTCTTATTATCGCGGGTTGTATGGGAATCATATGTCTGTCGATTATGTGTCCCGGGCGGCGCGGCGGCATAATGGCCTCAACGGCGCATTCCCGTCGATTTTCCCCAGGAGGTCCCCATGTCCACGAGTCCCGTCCCCGTCGTCACCCTGCCCAATGGCGTCCCGATGCCGCAAATCGGCCTGGGCACCTGGCCGATGGACGATGCGCAGGCCGCCGCCGCGGTCGCCGCGGCGCTTGGCGTCGGCTATCGGCTCATCGACACCGCGGAGAACTACCGTAACGAGCGGGGGGTGGGCGAGGGCATCCGGAAGTCCGGTGTGGCGCGCGGCGATATCTTCGTCACCACCAAGTTCAATCGCCAATGGCACGGCGCGGACGGCCCGCGCCAAGCCTGCGAGGCCAGCTTGCGGCGACTAGGCCTGGATTACATCGATTTGCTGCTCATTCATTGGCCCAACCCGGACCAGGACCAATACGTCGACGCATTCCAGGGCATGACCCGCCTGCTCGAGGGCGGCCTGGTGCGCGCCATCGGCACGTCGAACTTCAAGGTCGCGCACTTGGAGCGCCTGTTCGATGCGGGCTTGGTGCCCCACGTCAACCAGATCCAGATGGACCCCTATCACACGCGGGGGGATATCGTGGCGATGCATCGCGCCCGGGGCATCGTGACCGAGGCCTGGAGCCCACTTGGGCGCGCCGGCGGGATGATGGACGATCCGGCGATCGTCGCCGCGGCCCGGCGCCACGGCCGCACGCCGGCCCAGGTGGTGCTGCGCTGGCATACGCAGTCCGGGGCCGTGCCCATCCCGAAGTCGGCGGACCCGGCACGCCAGGCGCAGAATCTGGACGTGTTCGATTTCACGTTGTCCGCTGAGGAAATGGAGGCGCTCAGTCGCCTGGACCGGCCGGACCCCGGGATGCTCGACTCGGATGTGTTCGGGCATTGAGCCGAATCCGCCGGCCCGCACGCGGATGGATGCCTGTTGAAAACGGCGGCGTCTCAAATACAATGTGTCATCTCGTAAGTCGACGATGAGGCGCCCGCCATGATCATGATGCTGCCTTTCCTGTCCGCTTTACTGTCGGTGTGGTTCGCCATCCGTGGGCGGCGCGGCGCCTGCATCGGCCTGTGGCTGGCGACCCTGCTGATTTTCACCGCGTGGAGCCGGTACCACATGACCGGCGTTCTCCCCATTTCACTATAGGTGGCCCTCATGGCAGGCGAACTGTTTTCGGATTCGCGACGCATGTCGGGCTGGGTGAACGCCATCGGGCTGGCGGCGGTCTGCGGCGTGCTCCTCATGGCGTTCGTCTGGCAGGTGGTCTACGACGAATTGCCGTGCCCCTTGTGCTTGCTGCAGCGGGTGGGGTTCGTGATGGTCGGCATCGGCCTGCTGCTCAATGTGCGCTTCGGCCCATCCCCCCTGCATTACGCGCTGATCCTCTTTTCAGCCCTGGCCGGCGCGTTCGCTGCCGGCCGCCAGGTGCTGCTGCACATCGCGCCCGACGACGTGGCGGGCTATGGGTCGCCGTTCCTGGGGCTGCACTTCTACACCTGGGCCTTCGTGCTCTTTGTCCTGACGATTCTATGGACGGCGGTGATGTTGGTGTTCGATCGCACCTGCGCCGACAGCCCCCGGGCCCGCGTGCCCGGAAAGGTCGCCCGGGCGATCATCTGGCTGTTCTTTATCCTGGTCGCGGCCAACTTGGTGTCCACGTTGCTGGAATGCGGCGTCGGCGCATGCCCGGACGATCCGGTGTCCTATCTGTGGTGGCCCCGCTGAGTGAGGGCGAGCGGATTTAGTGTCCTGTACGGATTCACCGAACAGGACTAGTCCCTGGAAAACGGCTTGCCGTCGAAGTCCACGGTGACCAGGTTGCCGTCCAGCGCCCCCATGCCCGGTGCATTCAGCGGCATGCCCGGCGCCGCCACGCCCTTGACCGAAGAATCGGCAAGCAGCTTGCGCACGACGTTGGCGGGGACATGCCCTTCGATGATCTGGCCGGTGTCTTGCAGCACCCCGGTGTGGCACGAGGCCAGTGGCATCGGAACCCCCAGTTTTTGCTTGACCGACGCCATGTCTGTCGACGAGATGGCCGTCACCTGGAAGCCCGATTCCCGCATGTGCTCGACCCATCCCGAGCAGCATCCGCAGTTGGGGTCCTGGTGGACGACGAGAGCGGGACCCGCGGCCTGCGCGAGGGGCGATGCGGCTGCGAGCGCGATCGCCGTCAACCATGTTTTCATGGGGATATGCTCCGAGGGGAGGGGCGCTCGGCCTTGTCCTGCAGCGCCATGATGGTCTGCTGCATGATCGCGCAAAGTGTTTCGTGGCCGTCATCGATGGCAAAGACTTCCGCCTGGGTCACGATCAGCGTCTTGCCCGGGCGGACCACCCAGCCACGGGCGATCAGCCGCTCGCCGATGGCCGGCGCCACCAGGTTCATCTTGTACTCGACGGTCAACACCGAAGCCCCATCGGGGACTACGGACATCGCCGCGTAGCCGGCCGCCGAGTCGGCGATCATGCCGATCACGCCGCCGTGCACGAAGCCGTGCTGCTGTTCGATGCCGTCCCAGTGGGGGAGGTGGATTTCCGCGCGTCCGTGTTCGACGACGGGCAGGCTCGCCCGTATCAGGCGCATCGCGTTCTGCCGTTCGAAGCTGGCGCGCACGCGCTCTATGGATGCGAGGTGGGCGGCGGAGGGCATGGTGTCTCTGGTTCCTGGGTCGTGAGACACGACACTATCACGTTCCAGCCCTTTTGGGCATTTCCGGCTCGCGCCAGTCGCGGCTTTTCGAGGACGTGGACCGTGCCGGCGCCCGTCGTGCCGGGACGCTCGAATTGCGCATTGACTCCCGGAAAAACCCCTGTTAGGATTCATTCCATTAATAATAAGAATGATGTTCTAATAAATGGAACAATAATAAAACTGGCTGTTTATCGAATCGAGGCGAGTGAGACAGGATGATGAGAATCGAGGAGTTGGAGGTGTTCCGTATCGGCATGCCACTGAAGGCACCCTTTCGATCGGCGCTCGGCGAAGAGCGCATAGTCGAGACGATATTCCTGCGCCTGCGCTGGGGAGGGGTCGAGGGCTGGGGTGAGGTGACACCCCAGGCTCGCCCCTCGTATAGCCCGGAATGGGCGGCCGGTGTATTCCGCGTGATCCGGGATTGCCTGGGGCCGCTGCTGGCAGGACGCCCGATTGGATCGGGACAGGACATCCAGTCGATGCTGTCTGGCGTCCGGGGCAATTACTTCGCCAAGGCCGCCATCGACATCGCCTGGTGGGATGCCTATGCCCGCAGCCGCGGCGAGCCGGCCTGGAAGGTCCTGGGCGGCTCGGAGCCGGAGGCCATGGTCGGCGCGGACATTCCCCTGCAGGCGGATACGGATGCCCTCGTCGAGGCGGTGGGCCAGGCCGTCGACGAGGGCTACCGACGCCTCAAGCTGAAGGTCACGCGCGAGGCGCCCGAGCGGCAATTGGCCGCAGTGCGTGCTGCGTTCCCGGACATTGTCATCCATGTGGATTGCAACGGGGCCTTCTCTCTGGACGATTTGCCGCGGATCCGCGCCCTGGACCATTTCGATCTGGCGATGTTGGAGCAGCCTCTGGCCTTCGATGATCTGGTGGATCACGCCGCCTTGCAAAAGCATCTGGACGTGGGAATCTGCCTGGACGAGAGCATCACCAGCGCGGCGCGCGCGCGCAAGGCGATCGAGATCGGCGCGTGTCGCTGGATCAATATCAAGGCGGGCCGGGTCGGCGGCGTCACCGAGGCGCTCGCGATTCATGGGCTGTGTGAGAAGGCGGGCATGCCCGTCTGGATCGGCAGCATGCTGGAGTCGAACCTCGGCCAGGCGGTTTCCCTGGCCCTGGCCACCTTGCCGAATGTCCAGTACGGCTCGGATATCTTTCCCCACGGCACCTTTTACGCGACCGATATCTGCGAACCGGAGATGCGCCTGTCAGGGCCTTCCTCGATGCGCGCCGGCGACGATCCCGGTTTTGGCTGGCAACCCGATATTTCCATGCTGAGAGCGCATTTGATCGAGCGCGCGAGTGTTTCCATGAAGTCTGAAGGCTGGGCGTCCTGAGTGACTGGCCAGCTGTCCCGTAGTTTTCATCCACCAATCACTTGGCGATAAATCATGAAAAGATTCCCAGGATTTCTCAATGGCGGCCTGACGGCCTTGGCGCTCGTCGTGGCTTCGATAGCGGCGGTTCCCGTCGCGCATGCCGCAGGCACCACGCTCAAGTTTGTGCCCGAGGGCGATTTGCGCAGCCTCGATCCGATCTGGACGACGTCCGGGGTCACCCGCAGCTATGCGTATATGGTGTATGACCAGCTTTTCGCTCTGGATGATCAGTTTCGGCCGCAGCCGCAAATGGTGGATCAGTGGACGGTGAGCCCGGACAAGCTGCACTACCGCTTCACCTTGCGTGACGGTCTGAAGTGGCACGACGGCAAGCCGGTGCATTCCGCGGATTGCGTGGCGTCCATCGAGCGCTGGATGAAGCGCGATATTCTGGGCCAGTCCCTGGCCGAGGCCATCGACGAGATGAAGGTCGTCGACGACAAGACGTTCAGCATCGATCTGAAATCGCCGTTTCCGTTGATGCTTGACGCTTTCGCCAAGCTGGCCGCGGGTGCCTTGTTCGTTATGCCGGAACGCATCGCCAAGACCGATCCAAACACCCAGGTGGTGGAGTCGATCGGTTCAGGCCCGTTCCGCTTCGTCAAGTCGGAATGGGTCCCTGGATCCAAGGCGGTGTTCGAAAAGAATCCCGATTACGTTCCCCGCAATGAGCCGGTCAATTGGGGGGCGGGCGGCAAGGTTGCCAAGGTGGACCGTGTCGAGTGGATCTATATCCCGGACATGCAGACGGCGACGAACGCGTTGCGTTCTGGGTCCGTGGACTGGGTGGCCAAGGTGCCGCAGGACTTGGTGCCCCAACTGGAGCGGGTCGAGGATGTGAACATCCGGGTCATCGATCCCTTCGGGAGCTGGGTCATCATGCGCTTCAATCACGAACAGCCGCCGTTCAATGACGAAAAGCTGCGCCAAGCGGTGCTGTGGGGCATGAACCAAAGCGATTACATGACGGCGATCGCGGGTGAGGACCAGAAATACTGGCAGGCCTGCTACTCGTTCTACACCTGCAAGACACCGTTGTCGACGACGGCTGGGGCCGAGGCCCTGATGGGGCCGCGCGACTTGGTCAAGGCGAAGGCGCTCATCAAGGAGTCCTCGTACAAGGGAGAGAAGATCGTCATCATGTCGGCGACCGACATGACCTTGTCCAACGCGTCGGCGTTGGTCACGGCCGATCTGTTCCGCAAGCTGGGGCTGAATGTTGACCTGCAATCCATGGATTGGGGCACTATGCAGCAGCGCCGCGCCTCCCATGCGGCCCCTGCCGATGGCGGGTGGAACGTGTTCTTCACCTATTTCAGCGCGGCTGACATGCTGAATCCAGCGCTCAATATTCCGCTTAGCAGCAATGGTGCCAAGTCGTGGGTGGGCTGGCCGGTGGATCCGAAGCTCGAGGCGATGAAGAACCAATGGCTGGTGGCCGAACCCGCGGTCCAGCAGGCGCTGGCGACCGATATCCAGATCGAGGCTTTCAAGAGCGTTCCTTATGTGCCCTTGGGGCAGTTCATGATCCCCACGGCGTATCGCAGCAACCTGCACGGTGTGATCGAGGCGCCCGAGGTGTTCATGTGGGCGGTGGAAAAGCGCTAGGCTCGTTGGCGGATCGAACCCATGTTTTCGTATGTCTTGCGCCGTCTGGCTGGATCGCTGCCCGTCATGGGGGTATTGGCCCTCCTGGTGTTCTCGCTGTTGTATTTGGCACCCGGAGACCCTGCCTTGATCATCGGGGGTGATCTGGCCACCCCCAAGGACATCGCCGCGATCCGCGAGAACCTCGGCTTGAACGAGCCGTTCCTGTCGAGGTTCGGGTTGTGGGTTTCCGGGGTGGCTCAGGGGGACCTGGGCCGGTCGATCTTTACCGGCTTGCCGGTTTCGGAACTGATCCTGCAGCGGCTCGAGCCCACCATCGCCCTATTGGTGATGACCACGATTGTGGCCCTGGCGATCGCGATCCCGGCGGGGGTAATTGCTGCTCATCGCCCGGGCGGCTGGATCGACCGTCTGCTGATGGTGCTGTCGGTGCTGGGGTTCTCCCTGCCGTCGTTCGTGCTGGCCTACCTGCTTTTGCTGGGTTTTTCGGTAAAGAACGAATGGCTGCCTGTGTATGGCTATGTCAGCATCCGCGAGGGTGTCGTGCCTTTTCTCAGGCACATCTGCCTTCCCAGCCTGGCGCTCGGCCTGATTTATGCGTCGCTGATTGCACGCATCACGCGCGCCAGCATGTTGGAGGTCCTGGGTCAGGACTATATTCGGACCGCCCGGGCCAAGGGCGTGTCCACACTGCGGATGCTGTGGAGCCACGCCCTGCGCAACGCCTCGGTGCCCATTGTGACCGTGGTAGGAACGGGGCTGGGTCTGCTGATCAGCGGCGCGGTCGTGACGGAAACGGTCTTTGCGATTCCCGGCATCGGGCGCCTGACCGTCGATGCCGTGCTGCGGCGCGACTATCCCATCATCCAGGGAGTGACCTTGATGTTTTCCGCCGCCTACGTGTTGATCAATCTGCTCATTGACATCAGCTACACCATCATCGACCCACGCATCAGGTATTGATATGGCACATACTATGGAAGCGGCATTGGAGCCCGGGCCCGGCATCCGGGAGCATCGATCCATCGCCGCCCGGTCCATGGACTTCTTCGCTAGGCAGCCACTTGCCGCGGTCGGCGCTCTGTTGTTGGCCGCCATGGTGTTGGTCGCCGTGTGTGCGCCCTGGCTGGGTACCGTGGATCCCCAGGCGATTTCCCCGGCGCGGCGCTTGCGGCCGCCTTCCGCGAGCTATTGGTTCGGCACCGACATGTATGGCAGGGACGTCTATAGCCGCTGTATGTACGGCGCGAGGATCTCATTGATCGTGGGCGGCGCGGTCGCGTTTCTGAGCATGGTGATCGGCTCTGTCATCGGCTTGGCCGCTGGATACAGCCGCGCCATCGATGCGGTCGTGACACGGGTCATGGACGCGCTGATGGCCATTCCCGACATCCTTCTTGCGATCTGCCTGATGGCTTTGACCCGGGCCGATATCCAGAACGTCATCCTCGCCATCACCATCACCCAGATTCCACGGGTCGTGCGCCTGGTGCGCAGCGTCACCCTATCGCTGCGGGAGCAGCTATTCGTGGAGGCGGCAGTCACCTCAGGGGCGACGTTCGTGCGTGTGCTGGCGCGTCATATCCTGCCGAATGCGATGGCTCCCCTTCTGGTGCAGGGTACCTATATTTGCGCCTCTGCCATGATCACCGAGGCGATCCTGAGCTTCATCGGCGCGGGCACGCCGCCCGAGGTCCCCAGTTGGGGGAACATGATGGCCGAGGGCCGCAGCCTGTTCCAGGCGGCTTACCACATTATCCTCTTTCCCGGACTCCTGCTCGCGTCGGCTGTGCTGGCGGTCAACCTCGTGGGCGATGGACTGCGCGATACGCTCGACCCGCGACTCTCGAGGCGCTTATGAGTGCACATGCGCGCATGACAACGGCATCGTCCATGCAGGGCCAACACATCGCACCGTCTCCGGCTGGCGGCGGGACGCCTGTTCTATTGAGCGTGCAGGGCCTGAGGACCTGTTTCTTTTCCGGAAAGGCGGCGTTGCCCGCTGTCGACGGGGTGTCCTTCGAGATGCGGGCCGGCGAAACCCTGGCCATCGTCGGGGAGTCGGGCAGCGGCAAGAGCGTTACCGCGTTGTCGATTCTGCGCCTGATCCCTCCGGAGATCGGCAGGGTCGTGGCGGGTAGCGTGCGCTTTGCGGGCCGCAATCTTCTGGATCTCGGCGAGCGCGGCATGCGGCGCCTGCGGGGCAATGAGATCTCCATGATTTTCCAGGAACCGATGACTGCGCTCAACCCGGTGCACACCATCGGCCGCCAGTTGGGCGAGTCGTTGCGACTGCACCAGGGGCTGCGCGGGCGCGAGGCCAGGCGTCGCGCGGTGGAGTTGCTCGACATGGTGCGCCTGTCTGAGGCGGCGCGCCGTGTGGATCAGTACCCGCACGAGCTGTCTGGCGGCATGCGACAGCGGGTCATGATCGCAATGGCCCTGGCCTGCAGGCCCAAACTGCTGATCGCCGACGAGCCAACGACCGCGCTAGATGTCACGATACAGGCGCAGATCCTGGACCTCATGCGGGAACTGGTCGAGGCGAACGACACGACGGTCCTGCTGATCACGCACGACCTTGGCGTGGTTGCGGAGATGGCGAATCGCGTGCTGGTGATGTATGCGGGGCGCATCGTCGAGGAATCTACGGTCGAGGCGATTTTCCGCCGACCTGGCCATCCCTATACGCGGGCGCTGTTGGCATCCATGCCCAGGTTGGGTTCGTCGTTGCGGGAAGATCCTCCTGGCCGGCTGCTCGAGCTGCCGGGTTCGATTCCTGCTTTGAGCGCGGACAGGGCGCCCGGCTGTGCGTTTGCGCCGCGCTGCGTATTCGCCACGGATCGTTGCCGGCGCGAGGAGCCACCGCTCGTGGAGCATGCCGCCGGCAGCCGCAGTGCGTGCTTTGAATGGGAGAAGGTATGCGGACCATGACGCATGAACGGCATGAGGGCCCCCCTTTGCTGAGCTTAGAGGATGTGCGGACCTATTATCCCGTGCGCGGGAGGGGCCTGTTTGGGCCCAGGCAGGCCATCCATGCTGTGGATGGAATCACATTGGCTATCCATCATAGAGAAACGCTGGGCCTGGTTGGTGAGTCGGGTAGCGGAAAATCCACGCTCGGCCGGACGATACTTGGGCTGGCGCCGCTGACGGCGGGGTCGATCCGCTTCGAGGGGCGCGAACTGGGTCGGCTTTCGCCCAAGGCGTGGCGCGGTTGTCGCCGGTCCTTGCAGATCGTGTTCCAGGATCCCTTCGCCTCCCTGAATCCACGCATGACTGTCGAGCAGATCGTGGGCGAGCCCTTGAGGAATTTCAACATCGCGCGCGGCCCGGAGCTGCGGCGTCGGGTATTGGCCTTGATCGATCGGGTGGGTCTGCGCCAGGCGCATGCGGATCGGTATCCGCATGAGTTCTCCGGCGGCCAGCGCCAGCGTATCGGCATTGCCCGGGCACTGGCGCCCGAGCCCAGCCTGATCATATGCGACGAGCCGGTTTCGGCACTCGATGTTTCGGTGCAGGCCCAGATCGTGAATTTGCTGAGGGATTTGCAAGAGGAGCGCGGCGTGTCGCTCCTATTTATTGCGCACGACCTAGCTGTTGTTGAGAACATCAGCCAGCGGGTGGCGGTCATGTATCTGGGGAGGGTAATGGAGGTCGGCCCGAGGAAAGCCATCTTTGGCGGTGCCGCCCACCCGTACACCCAGGCCCTGCTGTCCGCCGTGCCGGCGCCCGATCCGGGTGCTTCGAGGAATCGCGTGATCCTGTCGGGGGACATCCCCAGCGCGAGTGCGCCACCCAGTGGGTGCAGGTTCCGCACACGGTGCGTGCATGCTCATGCGCGGTGCGCCCGGGAGGAGCCCGTGCTCAGGGAACTCCATCCGGATCATTGGTCCGCCTGCCATCTGCACGATGATTCGCGCACCGGGGATATCGCCGCGGTCCGAGTCCCTATTGACGAAGCACAGCCCCTCTCGTAGACTTTTAAATCATTAGAACGTTATTCTAAATAATAGAACTATATGAAGACAATTGCTGGTTCTCATGGCGCTCCGTCCACCGATGGTCCCCGGCCGGATCTGCCGCTGAAAGGTCTTCGGGTCGTCGAATTCTGTCAGATCGCGGCAGGACCATTCTGCGGAATGCTGTTGGCGGACTTCGGTGCGGAGGTCATCAAGATCGAGCCCCCGTCGGGCGATGGCCTGAGGCAGTGGCCTCCTTTGACTGGTGGTTTCTCGGAAAATTTCGCATCGCTCAATCGAGGCAAGCAGTCAGCGGTCCTGGATCTGAAGCGTCCGGAAGGCCTGGAATTGGCGCGTACCCTGGTCCTGGATGCCGATGTGTTAGTAGAAAACAATCGTCCCGGCGTGATGGACCGCCTGGGGCTCGGATGGTCCTGGTTCTCGGCGCGCAAGCCGACTCTCGTCTATTGCTCCATCTCGGCATACGGGCAGACCGGCCCCCGATCGGGCGAGGGGGGCTTCGATCTGACGGTCCAGGCGGCGGCGGGGATCATGAGTGTGACTGGCGAGGCGGGTGCCGACCCGGTCAAGTGCGGCGTGCCGGTCTCCGATTTCACAGCGGGCCTGTATGCCGCGTATGCGATCGCCTCCATCGTGGCGCAGGTCCGGGCGGGCGGGCAGGGCGCGCACCTCGATGTGCCGATGTTTTCCACCACGCTGGCCATCGCTGCCCTGCAGACCAGCGAATATTTCGGGACCGGGCGCAACCCCGCCCGGCTGGGGTCCGCGCACCCGAGGAATTCCCCCTATCAGGCGTATCGCGCCAGCGATGGCTGGTTCGTGATCGCGGCGGGCAATGATCGTTTGTGGCGCGCGGTTTGCCAAGTGGTCGAGCGCATGGACCTGGTCGAAGATCCGACGTTCGCGAGCCCTTCGCTGCGGGCCCTCAACCAGGTGGCGCTGACCGGAATCCTGAGCGAGCAGTTCACGCGTGATTCCGTCGAGGCGTGGCTGTCCAAGTTCGAGCAGGCCGGGGTCCCGTCGTCGGCCATCAACGGATATGCCGAGGCGTTGGGCGACCGTCAGGCCGAGCACTTGGAATTGGTGCGGCCTATGGTGCTGCCTAACGACATTGCAACTTCGACGGTGGGATGCCCGATCCGTGTGAATGGCCGCGCTGTCGAAGTCCGGACCGAGGTGCCCGTCCTGGGCGAACACACCGACGCCTTGCGCGAGGCCAGCAGATCGGACCTGGACGAGCGGTGCGGCGGGGCACATGGAGGAAACACATGACGTCGAAATCGATTGCGCCCTTGCGCACTTTCGTATCGGACATGACAAGGCTGGTGCAGGAAACCTCCGACGAGGCGGAACTGCTCGCTGAGTGCAGCCGCCTGATGGGGCCGCTGATCCGGACCGAGGCCTGGCTCCCGGAATTCTGCACCCGCCCTCATCCCGACCATTATCAGCAGTACCTGCTCCATGCCGACCCTCTCGAGCGGTTTTCCGTGGTCAGTTTTGTCTGGGGCCCCGGCCAGCACACGCCGGTTCACGACCACACGGTCTGGGGAGTGATCGGAGTCCTTCGCGGTGCGGAGTCGAGTACGCGATATGCGCGAGCGGAGAGTGTACTGTCCCCCCTGGGCACGACGATCTTGCGGGCCGGAGAGATCGATACCGTCAGCCCGACAATCGGCGACATCCATCGCGTGGCGAATGCTGTCGAGGGTGCCGCCTCGATCAGCATCCATGTCTATGGCGCCAATATTGGCGCCGTGAGCCGCCATGTGTTCGATCCCGACACAGGGGAGGCTCGATCGTTCATCTCGGGGTATGCCGCCGATGTGGTGCCGAACCTTTGGGACTGCTCCAAGCCCGGACCGGGCTGCCAAGGGGGGGTATAAGTCGTGTATGCCGCGCATGCAGGCGTCGTAACGCTGACGCTAGACCGTCCTGATAAGGGCAATGCCCTGTCGCCGGATCTGGTGGCGGCCGTGTCCGATGGCTTGAAGTGTGCAGTCTCGGACCCGGCCATTCATACCCTGGTTCTGCGGGGTGAAGGCCGGAATTTCTGCACGGGCTTCGATCTATCCGATCTGGACGAAGCCAGCGATGGCGATTTGTTGGACCGCTTTGTGAGGATCGAGCTGTTGCTGTCCGATCTATGGCATGCGCCGCTGCGCACTGTGGCGTTGGGACACGGTCAGGTCGTGGGAGCCGGGGCCGATCTGTTCGTGGCCTGCGATCTGCGTCTGGCCTTGGAAGGGACCCGTTTCCGATTCCCGGGTGCGGGATTCGGGCTGGTGCTGGGCACCCGCCGGCTGGCCGAGCGGGTGGGCGTCGAGCGGGCCTTGGCCTGGGTCGGCGGGAGTTGCGCGGTGGAGTGTTCAGAGGCCGTGGCGGGTGGCCTGGTCAGCCGGACGGTGACGGCTTTCGATGCCCGGGACTGGGCCCCACCCTCCGTGGATCGGCGGACCTTTGCCGCCTTGCGTGCGGCGGCGCGTCGGGATGAACGGGATCGCGACCTGGCGGCTTTGGTGCGATCGGCCGCGGGGGGAGAACTCCAGGGCCGGGTGCAAGCCTACCGTGATCGCATGAAAGCGTTTCGAAAGCAGGACGGTGGATTTGCGCGGCCCCGGCAGTGACCTTTGCGCAGGGGCGCCGAACAATCAAATAAACAGGAGACGACAGATGAACCCATCTTTCCAGCGTCGCTGGACGCGCGCAGCACTGGCCGCCGGCTTGTGCTGCATTCTTTCTCTGAGCGTGGGCCTTGCACCCAGTGCGCAGGCCGCGACCCAGGGAGGGACCCTGGTCGTCGTGACGACGCCCGAGCCCAATCTGCTGACCAACGCCTTGAGCTCCGCGGTCACAGTCACCGAGGTTGGCACCAAGGTCTACGACGGGCTCCTTGAGTATGACATGGAGATGCGGCCGGTCCCGTCTCTGGCCGAGTCCTGGGAGGTTTCGCCCGACGGCAAGACCGTCGTATTCAAGCTGCGCCACGGCGTGACCTGGCATGATGGCCGGCCATTCACCAGCGCCGATGTGCAGTTCTCCCTGCTGCAGGTGGTCAAGCTGTATCATGCCCGCGGCCCGGGCAATCTCGGCCCGGTCACCGCTATCGAGACCCCCGACGAACACACAGCGGTGTTTCGCCTGGAGCATCCGTATCCTCCCCTGCTGAAGGGCCTGTCCAGTGCCGAGGCGCCGATCCTGCCCAAGCACTTGTATGAGGGTACCGACATCCGGAACAACCCAGCGAACAACGCACCGGTCGGCACCGGCCCGTTCATGTTCAAGTCCTGGGACCGGGGCAGCGCGATCACTTTGGTGCGCAATCCGAACTACTGGCGCGAGGGCCGCCCCTACTTGGACCGGCTGATCTTCCGGTTCATCGGCGACTCTGGTACGCGCTCCGCCGTGATGGAAAATGGGGAGGCGCAGGTCGCGACGTTCGGTTCGATCGTCCCCGCCGAGATGAAGCGGCTGGCAAGCTTGCCCGATCTTGAGATCGCGGAGGGCGGCTATGAGGCGCTCGCCCCGATTCTCTCTCTAGAGATCAATAATAAGAGGCCGCCCCTCGACAACCGCAAGGTGCGCCAGGCCATCGCTTATGCGATCGATCGCAAGTTCATCGCGGACAATATCTGGTTCGGCTTCGGCAAGCCGGCGGTCGGGCCGATCTCTTCGGTCTACGCCAGTTCTGGGATATTCACGGACTCCGGGATCGTGCGCTACGACGTTGCCGACCGGATCGAGCGCGCCAAGCGCCTGCTGGACGAGGCAGGATTTCCCGAAAAGGAAGGCGGCGTGCGCTTTTCTCTAGTCCACGACGTCTCGCCCTATGGCGAGGACTACCGCCGTCTGGGCGAATATCTGCGCCAGGCCCTGGGCAAGATCGGGATCAAGGTGACGTTGCGCAACGAGGACTGGGGCGCATGGGTGCGGCGCATCTATACGGATTATGACTATGATTTCAC
This sequence comes from Castellaniella sp. GW247-6E4, assembly GCF_040276065.1. Classification (NCBI taxonomy): domain Bacteria; kingdom Pseudomonadati; phylum Pseudomonadota; class Betaproteobacteria; order Burkholderiales; family Alcaligenaceae; genus Castellaniella; species Castellaniella sp. GW247-6E4. Next base: position 50,095 of record NZ_JBELOI010000014.1, read on the forward strand.
CTCGGGCTGGTTCGTGGGCATGGGCGACCCGACCCTTGGGGCCCAGCGACTGTATGTGAGCAGGACGATCAAGTCCGGCATTCCCTTCAATAATGCGACCCGCTACAGCGATCCGGAAATCGACGGGCTCTGGGAGCGCGTCGCCGTCGAGCAGGATGCAGCCAAACGAAACGAGGCCTTCCATCAGATCCAGCGCAAGCTGACAGAGGATAGCCCCCTGATCTGGCTGTTGGAGCTGCATATGGTTTCCCTGCAGAGTAAACAGGTCAAGGGATTGATCACCAGCCCGCTGGGCATGCGCGGCGGCTTGTACGAAGCGAGCCTGGAAAAATGATCCGCTTGCCTTCGCGGCGGCGCCTGGCCGATCCCGCCCCTGAGGCGGGCCGGGCGCACCGACCCTCAGCTCAGCGCTGGGCCTACGTGCGTGCGCGTCTGCTGCAGGCCATCCCCACGATCATCGTCATCGTGAGCTGTAATTTCTTTTTCCTGCACCTAGCCCCGGGCGACCCGGTCGACGTGCTGATGGGGGAGGCCGGCGCTGCCACCGAGGCCATCCGCGAGCAGTTGCGTGTGCAGTTCGGGTTGGACCGGTCCTTGCTGGAGCAATATTTTGCCTATCTTGGCGCCACGCTGAGCTTCGACCTGGGCTATTCATACCGTTATGGCAGCACGAATCTGGAGTTGATCCTGGGGCGCCTGTCGGCCACCATGATCCTGATGATCGGTGCCTTTGGCGTGTCGGTGGTCCTGGGGTCCGTCGGTGGCTTGATTGCGGCGGTGCGGCGCGGGACGGCCTCCGCGGTCGCCATCATGGTGGCCACCGTGGTCTCGTATGCTTCGCCGCTGTTCTGGGTCGGACTGATGTTCATCGTGGTGTTCGCCATCAAGCTCGGTTGGTTCCCGACCAGCGGGATCGCCCGGGTCGGTTCCGATTACACGGGCTGGCGGTATGCCCTCGATGTGGCTCACCACGCGGTATTGCCAGTGTTGACGCTCTCGTTGTTCTACACGGCGCTCTATGCCCGCCTGATGAGGGCGGCTGTTCTTGAAAACCTGAAGCTCGCTTATGTGGTGACGGCGCGCGCCAAGGGCCTGCCGCCAAGAAAGATCATGCTGCGCCACGTCCTCAGGAACGCCTTGCTGCCGGTCTTGACGATGGCTGGGGTGCAGGTCAGCGGGATGTTGGGGGGCTCGGTGGTGATCGAATCGGTGTTCGGCTGGCCGGGCTTGGGGCTGCTGGCATTCGAATCGCTTTTCGCGCGCGATCTGAACCTGCTGCTCGGTATCCTGTTCCTGACCTGCATCCTGGTCGTGCTGACCAACATCGTGGTGGATGTGGCCTATACCCTGGTCGATCCCCGGGTGGTGCTGCGATGAGCGGGTCCTTGCGGGAAGCTGGTCTCGAGATGCTGCGCCATCCGCCGCTGATCCTGGGCGCGGTGCTGCTGGCGGGGGTCGGCGCGATGTCGCTGGCCGCCGGTGTCCTGTTCCCCGGCAGCCCTTTCGACATGGTCGGGACGCCCTTCCTGCCGCCTCTGTCGGAAGGTTTCCTGATGGGTACGGATGCCTTGGGGCGCGACATCGCGGCGGCTGTCGTACACGGGGCCAGGGTTTCACTGGCTCTGGGGTTCATTACGGCCTTGTGCGCCACAGCCATCGGCGTCCTGGTCGGCGGGCTCTCCGGCTATTACGGCGGTCGGATCGACATGATCCTGATGCGGGTCACCGAGCTCTTCCAGACGATCCCCTCGTTTCTGTTTGCGATCGTAGTGGTCGCCGTGCTGCAGCCCTCCATCTACACTCTGATCGCGGCAATCGTGATTGTGTCCTGGGCGCCGCTGGCCCGCCTGGTGCGGGGCGAGGTCTTCAGCCTCAAGAATCGAGAGTACGTGCAGGGTTGCATCTCCCTGGGGATGGGCGATATGCGGATTCTGTTTCGCCAGATCCTGCCCAACGCAATGCCCTCGATCGTGGTGGCGGCCTCGGTGGCCGTGGCGACTGCGATCCTGTTCGAATCCGCGCTCTCTTTCCTGGGCTTGGGCGATCCCAATGTCATGAGTTGGGGCATGATGATCGGCCTGGGGCGCTCTGTCATCCGCACCGCATGGTGGGTGGCCGCCATGCCGGGGTTCGCGATCATGCTGACGGTCCTGGCGATCAATCTGCTGGGTGACGGCTTGAACGACGTTTTGAATCCGGGTGCGCGCGTCCGGGCGGGGGCTTGAGATGATGGCACCCACCGGTTTTCCGCAAGGAAACGTGCTCGAGGTGCGCGACTTGACGACGCACTTTGGCGCCGGCGCGCATCCGGTCGTTGCGGTCGATCAGGTAAGTTTTTCCATGCGGCACGGAGAAACGCTGGCGGTCGTTGGTGAATCCGGGTCCGGGAAAAGCATGTTGGCATATTCCATCATGGGCCTGGTGCAGCCACCAGGCCGGATCGTGGCCGGTGAGGTCTGGATGGGGGAGCAGAATTTCCTGGCACTGGACGAACCGGCGCTGCGCCGGGTCCGTGGCCGGGACATCGGCATGATCTTCCAGGAGCCCTCAACGAGTCTGAATCCTTTGATGCCGGTTGGCCAGCAGGTGGCCGAGGTCATCCTCGAACACGAGGAGGGGGTATCGCAGGAGCAGGCGATGGCCTGCGTCGTCGAGCGGTTCCGCATGGTCGGCATCCCCGCTGCCGAACATCGTATCCACGAATATCCGCATCAGCTCTCTGGAGGGATGAAGCAGCGCGTCATGATCGCAATGGCCTTGGCCTGCCAGCCTGGGCTGTTGATCGCCGACGAGCCGACTACCGCGCTGGACGTGACGATTCAGGCCCAGGTGTTGCGGGTGCTCAGCGACCTGAGCGGGACTCTGGGGATGGCCCTCTTGCTGATCACGCACGATCTGGGCGTGGTCGCCGACTATGCCGATCGGATCGTGGTGATGTATGCCGGGCGTAAGGTGGAGGAGGGCATTGCCGAGGATGTGCTGTCGCGGCCCGCGCATCCCTATACACAGGCCTTGCTGGCGTGTCGCCCTCGCATCGAGGATGCGCTGTCGGATCGGCCGCTGCTCGAGATTGCGGGGACGGTTCCCCCCTTGAGCGACTTGCCGCGCGGCTGTGCCTTCGCCGAGCGCTGTCCGCATGCCGCCGCACTCTGCCGCGAGGCCGTGCCGGCGGTGGTTGCCGTACCCGGAGTCGGGGATCACCTGGCGGCCTGTCATTTCCCATTGGGATCGGAAGGAGGATGTCCATGAGCCCGATCTCATCCGCCGCGCGGCCGCCAGGCGGGATGCTGCTTGCGGTCCACGACTTGGTGAAGCATCATCATACGGCCGCGGGCACCGTGAGGGCGGTGGATGGCGTTTCACTGGAGATCGGCAGAGGGGAAACCCTGGGGCTTGTCGGCGAGTCTGGTTGCGGCAAGTCGACGTTGGGGCGTACCTTGCTTGGCCTCGAGATCGCCGACGCGGGCAGTATCCAGCTCGACGGGGTCGAGCTGGCAGGTCTGAGCCGGCGACGCCTGCGCCCCTATCGGCGGCGCGCCCAGATGGTCTTTCAGGACCCATTCGGGTCCCTGAATCCCAGGACCAAGGTGCAGGCGCTGCTGACGGAGCCTTTCGCCGTGTACGGCATGGGCACGTCGGCCGAGCGCCAGCAGTGGGTTCGCGAGCTATTGTTGAAAGTGGGTCTACGCCCTGAGCATGCAAGCCGGTATCCGCACGAGTTCAGCGGCGGACAGCGTCAGAGGATCAGCATCGCCCGGGCGATTGCGCTGAGGCCAGAGCTGTTGGTGTGCGACGAAGCGGTGTCGGCGCTGGATGTATCGGTGCAGGCGCAGATCGTGAACCTGCTGAAGTCCCTGCGCGCCTCCGATGCTTTGTCGCTGCTGTTCATTTCCCACGACCTGGGGGTCGTGGCGCATCTAGCCGACCGCATCGCGGTGATGTATCTGGGCCGGATCGTCGAGATCGGATCAAAGGCGGACATTGTGCGCGCGCCCCGTCATCCCTACACGAAAGCACTGTTTGCCGCTGCGCCGGGCCGCCGCCTGCGGTCGGATCCGGGCGAGCCGCCAGTGGAGCTGCGCGGCGAGCCGCCCAGTCCCATGAGCCCTCCGCAGGGGTGCCGGTTTCATACGCGCTGCCCATTGGCGATGGACCTTTGCCGCGTCCAGGGCCCGGAGCTGCGGGCCGCCGGGCCGGGGCACAGTGTGTCCTGCCATGTGGCTTGAACAGGGGCGTATGGAATAATGATTTTGTCTTTAACTCCTATGGTGTGGCCTTGAAATGGACTCGACTTCGATCAAAGCGCTCCGGGCATTGGAATGGATGTGTCTGCGTGATTCGCCGACTGGCGTCACCGAGATGGCCATCACGTTGGGGATGGGCAAGAGCAACGCGCACCGGGTGCTCTCGACTCTCGCGACCATGGGGTATGTTCGCGCTCTGGAGGATGGCCGCTATTCTCCGACGCTCAAGACCTGGGAACTGGGTTGCGCGCTGATCGAACGCCTGGATTTCAAGTTCCTGGCACGGCCGGTGATGGAACAGCTCTCCGAGGACACGATGGAAACAGTCCATCTGTCGATTCTCGACCGGCTGGATGTCGTATATGTGGACAAGGTCGAGAGCAACCAGCCAGTGCGGGCCTATTCCCGGATCGGTGGGCGGGCGCCGGCGTACGCCGTGGCGACCGGCAAAGTACTGCTCGCGTATCAAAAGGGGTTGCCCGAGTCCCTGCCCAAGACGCTGCCGAAACACTCGGAAATGACGATCGCTGACCGCCAGAGCCTGCTGGACGAGCTCGAGGACATCCGGCAGCGGGGATATGCCATCAATCGCGGTGAATGGCGCGAATCGGTGTGCGGAGTCGCTTCGCCAATCCGCAATGACAGGGGCGAGGTGATCGCAGCGATTGGCATCTCGGGTCCGGCCAGTCGCCTTGGCCTGCCGAAGCTCCAGCTTCTGGGTCCGAAGGTGATCGAGAGCGCCGAAAAGGTGTCCGCCGAATTGGGCTATCGACAGCATAGGGCCCGGGCCCCGGTGATCGGCATCGAGGTCACGACATTGCCCAAGGCGGCGCCGCGCGCCCGCGCGGTGCGCAAGACAGCAGCAAAGAAAGCGAAATGATGCGAAACGACACGGCCGTGTTCAAGGGCATGCCGGTGACCCCGGGCGTTGCGGAGGGACCCGCGTTGGTGACCTGCGAGCGCATCGCGTTCAACCTGGGTGTCGATGAGCGGACCGGGGTGATCATCGAGCGAGGGCACGAGCTCGAGCGGCAGTGCATTGCGGGGAGGATCCTCGTCTTCCCCGGGTGCAAGGGCAGTACGGCGAGCTCCTACAGCCTGCAGCAGATGGCGGCGCTCGGCGTGGGGCCGATTGCGCTGATCAATACGCGTTCCGATGCGCTGGCCGCCGCCGGCGCCGTGTTGGCCGGCATTCCGCTCGTACACCGTTGCGATCAGGACCCCTTGCGAGTCCTGAGGACAGGGGATTGGGTGCGCGTCGATGGGTACACGGGCGCGGTCGAGTGGCATAGGGCGGACGCATGAGGCTGACCACTGAACAGCGGCGCCTCTTGGATGGACATGGAGATGCGGCCAGCAAGCAAGCGATGGCGATGCTCGCGGCCGTCGGCGGCGCCATGGGGGCGGATGCCTTGATTCCAGTGGCGAGCGCCCACATCGTCCTGGATGCGTTCGCCATGGGCCGGCCGGGCGCCGACTGGGTGGTGTCGCTGGCCGAGCAGGGTGGGCGATTCGTGGTGCCCACCAGTATCAACGCGATCTCCTACGACCGTTCGGCAGGGACCGTGGCGGAGGTCGATGGACACCAGAGCAGAATGCTGGAGGCCTGCCAGGCCATGGGCGCTGTGCCGAGCTGTTCCTGCAATCCGTTCAGTCAGGGGATTGCACCGTCGTTCGGCCAGCATGTGGCCTGGAGCGAGTCGGCTACGACCGCCTACCTGAATGCGGTGTTGGGCGCGCGTTCCAACCGTGAGGGCGCCACCGCGATCGCTTCCGCCTTGACGGGCTTGACGCCCCGGTACGGCATGCATGATCCGGCGGAACGCCTCGCGGGGGCCTGGTTCGAGGTCGATGCGCCTCTGCGGGAGGCGTCGGACTACGGGCTGTTGGGTGCCTTGCTGGCGCGCCGCGCCGGGGACCGCATCCCCGTGGTGACTGGTCTGGACGACGCCTGTTCCGAACACTTGTTCGGCTTTGCCGCTTCTTTCGCGATTTCCGGAAATCTGTCGATATTCCATATCCCCGGTGTGACGCCCGAGGCGCCCATGCTGAGGGAGGCGCTGCCTGACGAATCCGTACGTCCAGAGAAAATCGGTCCCGCGGACCTGGCGGCCGAGTTGGCGCGGTACGAGCGGGGCGAGGTGCGCGCCGTGGACCTGGTCACGATCGGCGCGCCGCACGCGACGATTCAGGACATCCGGGAGGTTGTGAGCTTGCTCGCGGGGCGTCGCGTGAAGCCAGGGATCGAGTTTACCCTCACGACCAATTGCAGCAATTACGAGGTGGCCGCCCGCGGCGGCCTGCTGCGGGCATTGGAAGCGTCGGGAGTCCGGGTGACGGCGGATCGCATGTGCTTTGGTTGTGATCTGGGTGCCGGAAAGTTCTCGCATCGCGCGGTCCTGGCGACCAATTCCCTCAAGGCGGCGCTGTCGGCGCCGGGCACGCGCGAGGTCGAAACATGCTATGGCACGACGCGGCAGTGTGTCGAGGCGGCAATTACCGGGACATGGACTCCCAGGGGGCAGGAATGGAATTGAGCGGATTTTCTGGGTCGAAGGCGGTGGTCACGGGCGCGGCCCGGGGTATCGGCCTAGCGGTGGCGCGCGCCTTGAGCAGCGCGGGGGCCCACGTCGCCCTTTTTGATCGTGACCAGGCCGCGTTGTCGCTGGCCGCCGAGGGATTTCCGGGCGACGTCTTTTGCCGCGCGCTGGACACTACCCGCGGGGATGAGGTCGATGCTGCCGTCGGCGCCTTTGCGGGGGAGGACGAACGCATCGACATGCTGGTCAACTGCGCGGGAATTCAGCGACTCGGACCGCTGGTCGAGCTCTCCGAGGATGATTTCGCGGCGACGTTCTCTGTGAATGTAATGGGCACATTTCTCGTGACCCAGGCTGTGGCGCGCCGCATGATTCCGGCCAGGCGCGGGGCAGTCGTCACGGTATCCTCGAACGCCGCGCGCGCGCCCCGGGTCAAGCAGGGCGCCTATTGTGCCTCCAAGGCAGCAGTGAGCCATTTGATGCGCGTTTTCGGGCTGGAACTGGCCGCGTACGGCATACGCTGCAATAGCATCGATCCGGGTGCCACCGAGACCGACATGATCCGCGACATGGTGCGGACCATGGGGATCGGAGACCTGTTGCTCAAGGGGAGCCTGGAAAGTTTTCGGGTGGGGACGCCCCTGGGCAAGAATGCCCAAGTCGAGGACGTGGCCAATGCCGTGCTGTTCCTACTGTCTGAGCAGGCTGGGCACATCACCATGCACGACCTCGTCGTCGACGGCGGCGCTACCCTCGGCGCGTGAGCCGAGCAAGAGTATGAAACGAAAAGGAGATTGACCGATGAAGCTAGTGACTTTCGAACGAGAAGGAAAAACACGGCCCGGCGTTCTGATGGGCGAGAGGGTCGTGGATTTGGCCGCCGCGGGACTGCCGGACAGCGATGGCGACCTGCTGGGCATTCTGCGCGCGGGTCCGGACATGATGGCGCGCGCGCAAGCGACAGCGCAGGCCCCGGGCTCCGTTTCCTTCCCTCTGGGGGAGGTTAGGCTGCGGGCGCCCGTGTTCCGTCCTGGAAAGATCGTGGGCATTGGCTTGAACTACATCGACCACTGCCGCGAGGCCAAGCTGCCGGTGCCAGAGTTCCCCTTGCTGTTCGCCAAGTTCCCGAACTCGGTGATAGGCCCCGACGAGGATATCGTCTTCGATCGGCGCATTTGCGCCGAGATTGATTATGAGGTGGAACTCGGGGTGGTCATGGGGGCGCGTGCCTCGAGAGTCGATGAGGCGCGGGCTCTGGACTACGTCGCCGGCTATACCATCGCCCACGACGTATCAGCGCGCGACCTGCAGTTCCGCGGCGCGCAGCAATGGGATCATGGGAAATCGATTGACACGTTCTGCCCCTGGGGGCCATACGTGGTGACCAAGGACGAGATTCCCGATCCGCAGGCTCTGGATATGCGTCTGCTCCTCAATGGGCGGGAACTGCAGTCCTCAAATACCGGCAATATGATTTTCTCGGTGGCGCAACTGGTGTCCTTCATTTCCCAGTCCATCACTCTGGAAGCGGGTGACCTCATCGTCACGGGAACGCCGTTCGGTGTCGGGTTCAGCCGCCAGCCGCCGATCTATCTCAAGGACGGCGACGAATGCGTCCTCGAAATTTCTGGTCTCGGGCGGTTACGAAATCGCGTCCGCGAGGTTTTATGAATCCATGACTCTGAGCAGGAGCGAAAACATGCGGATGTTGGGAAAAACGGCACTCGTCACGGGTGCCGGGTCGGGCATCGGCCTGGCGATTGCCGAAGGCTTTCTGGCGCAGGGGGCTCGCGTCGTAGCCGCCGATCTGCTTGACGGGCCGCCGGAGGCTCTTGCGGCGGCGGTGGCCAGGGGCGAGGCCCTGGGTGTACGGATGGATGTGACGGAGCCCGACAGTGTGCGGGCGGCGCTGGCGGCCTGCGCGGCGGCAGGCTTCGACATCGACGTTCTGGTGAACAACGCGGGGGTCATCCACGTCGGAACGATCCTGCAGACTCGCCTCGAGGATCTGCGGCGGGTCTACAGGGTGAACGTCGAGGGCGTGTTCAACGTCACGCAGGCATTCTTGCCGGGCATGATCGAAAGGGGGGGCGGAGTGATATTGAACATGGCCTCTCTGGCATCGCTGACCGCGATGCACGATCGTTTCGCCTACAGTTCATCCAAGGCCGCCGTGATGATGATGACACGTTCGGTGGCGCTGGATTTCGTCAAGCAAAATGTCCGGGCGAACTGCATCTGCCCCGCGCGCGTCCATACGAGCATGGTGGACAACTACCTGAAGACAGCTTACGCGGGCCAGGAGGAGGAAACGTTCCGCCGGTTCTCCGAGTATCAACCCGTAGGGCGCATGATCCGTCCGGATGAGATCGCCGGGATGGCTGTCTATCTCTGCTCAGATGAGTCCCAGATGGTCACTGGCTCCTCCTTCCTCATCGATGGCGGCGTCATGATGGGCGTGTAGAAAGAGCCGTCGGCTTTCCCCCGTGGGTCAGTCCTCGGGGGTGCCGCCCCATCCAGGGCTGGAGGGTACCTTCCAGGCGAAGTCGTCTTGCGACAGCCAGCCGTCCGGAATGCGGGGGTCTCGCATCTTCCAGGGTCCAACCAGTTCGGCCGGGAACAGCGGCTGGCGCAGGGTGGCCGCAAAATGGATGCCCGCCAGAGACCCGAACGGGGTTTCCAGCATTGCGCCCAGACCGTATGGGATGCCGGCGGCATCGGCGATCGCCATGATGCGCTGAGTCTCCCTGATTCCGCTCTTCGCCAGCTTCAGGTTGAATCCGTCGGCCGCCCGCTCTTGCACGATGCGCAAAGCGTCATGGGCGGTGAACAGGCTCTCGTCGGCGACGATGGGTATCAGGCCCGCGCGACACAAGGTCGCCATGCCCTGGATGTCCCAGGCGGGGACCGGTTGTTCAAAAAATCCGACGTTGTACCGCTCGAGTACCTTCATGGTTTGCAGGGCGGTGACGACTTGGAAGGACCCGTTGCCATCGATGGCGATCACGGTGTCCGATCCGATGGCCTGGTGTATCGCATCGACCCGCGCCAGGCTGCTTTGGGCATCCAAGGCCACCTTGACCTGGAGGGTCCGGGCGCCGAGCGCATGCCAATAGCGAGCTTCCTCGGCCATGGCCGCCGGGGTATCCAGCGTGACGATGGCGCCGAGCGGAACTTCGTTCCGGGTGGCGCCTCCCAGTAGTGCGTGGGCCGGCGCGCCCAGCAGCCTGGCGCGCAGGTCCAGCAGCGCCAGTTCGACGACTGAATGTGCATAGGGATTTCCGGGCAGGGTCTGTCGCAGTGCCTGGATGATGTCATTTTCCTTTAGGGCTTCCATTTGCAGCAGGACGGGTGCGAAATGGACTTCGATGGCGGTGCGCATCGAGGCGATGGTTTCACTCGAATAGCCTGGCATCGCAGTCATTTCGGCGTGGCCGTGGGATCCGTCGTCGCCGCACAAGTCCACACGCAGGTAATCCAGCGTCTCCATATGGACCTTAGCGTTGCGAAATGGCTTGAGGAAGCGCCGCGTGGTCTGCGTCACGTGGATGGCTGCGATACGTACCGGCATCATGTTTCCTTAATATTTTATGGAACGGCGTGCTATTATTAAGAACAATACTGCAAAATACAATGGGAGAGCCATTCATGGGCGCACCGGGCGATGCGGGCGGTTTCCACGGTCTCGATGGGCGCAGTGCCCTGGTGACGGGGGCGAGTTCCGGCATTGGCAGCGAGGTGGCGCGCCAATTGGCGGATGCGGGGGTCACCGTCCATGCAAGTGGCCGCCGCGAGCCGCGACTGCGGGCGCTGGGCGAAGGCCTCAGCCCGTGTGCGCGCGAACGGATCATCCCGATTGCGGGCGATATCGACGACGAGCAATTCCGGCATCGCTTGGCGGCCCAGGCCGAAGGGGTCGATATATTGGTCAATGCCGCCGGGTGCCTCATGCATGCGCCGTTTCTGGAGGCGGATCCGCGAGATTGGGAGGGTATGTGGCACACCAATGTACATGCCGTGCTGTGCCTGACGCAGTTGGTCGCACGCGGCATGGCCCGGCGACAGCGCGGCCACATCATCAATATTTCCTCGATCCTGGCATCCAGGGTCTATCCCTTGACTTTGGGGTATGCCGCCACCAAACATGCGGTGCGGGCGATTTCCCAAGGTTTGCGTCTCGAGCTCCATGAACACGGCATCAAGGTGACCGAGGTCGCGCCGGGGCAGGTGCGCACCGAGATCTTCAGGGGCGAGCAGCATCCGCGCGTCAGCGAGGCCTACCAGAGCCGCCCTTTCCAGCCGATCGATCCGCAAGACATCGCGGCGGCGATCCTGGGCGCTTTGCGAATGCCTCTTCATGCCAGCGTCGACCTCATCGAGGTCAACCCCGTCGGCCAATCGTGAGGCCGGCCGTCCCGTCCACGCCGGCGCTTCAGATTGGCGGATGGCGCGTCGTCGAGCCGCCGTCCACTGTGATGACGGTTCCGCTGACATAAGAAGCCCGCTCCGAGGCCATGAAGGTCGCGACAGCGGCGATTTCCTCGGCTCGGGCGGCCCGCCCAAAGGGGCGCGAGCTCGTCAGCTCACGCCAGCGGTCGGTCGAGCCCAGTTGTCGTTTTGAGTCTTCCTCCAACAGCGTTCGCATCCTCTCGGTTTCCGTGAGCCCAGGGTTGATTGCCAGCACACGGACGCCGTAGTCCACACTTTCGCCGCCCAGGGCCCGTGTGAATGCCATCAAGGCGGCATTGGCTGTGGATCCCGCGATGTAGGCAGCTGTGGGGCGCTCGCCTCCGGCACCAACGATATTGATGATCACGCCGCGTTTTCGGTCGCGCATGTGGGAATAGACGGCACGGCACAGGTTGATGTAGCTGAACATCTTGAGTTCCCAACTCGCGCGCCAGGGGGTGTCGCCCAACTCGGTCAAGCGCCCTCTGGGGATGGCGCCGGCATTGTTGACCAGGATATCGATGTTCGGATCAAGCCGGTCCAGGAAGGCGGTGCTGGCGTCGGGGTCGCTCAGGTCGCAGCAGTGCGTGGTAGCCTCGGCCCCTGTTTCCGCGAGGGCGGTGCGCGCCCTCGCCAGCGTTTCCGGGTTTCGGCCGACGATCTGCACGCGGCAACCTTCCGCGGCCATGGATTCCGCGATGGCGTAGCCGATGCCGCGGGAGCCTCCGGTGATGAGGGCTGTCTTGCCTTTCAAATTCAGTTCCATGTCACGCTCCGCGCATCGAGGTCGATGCTGATCTGGTCGCCGTTGGCAACCTTGCCGATGGGTCCGCCCTCTACGGCCGCGGGGCGGATGAAGCTGACCGCCAGGCTGCGGGACAGTCCCGAGTGGCCCCCGTCCGAGACCAGTGCCACGGAGTCGCTCAAGCCGGCTCCGTGCAGCGCACAGCCGAAATCGTCCAGGCCTGCACCGCGCACGACCAGCACGGATCCGGCGGGGATGGCCTTGCGGGCCAGGGCGTCATAGGCCTGCGAGGCATTGTCCAGGACCATGGCGGAGCCCTTGAACTGCCTGAGTTGCGTGCCGGTTCCGGCCGGCCTCACGATGCCACCTCCCGGCGCCAGACTGCCTCTCAGGATGATGAGCCCGGCCTCGCGGGGACCGTGGCCGGGCGGATCGAAGGCCGGACCGTCGGCCGGCGGCGCGTGCGACAAGGCCTCGCCCAGGGTGTCGGCCGACACGGTGGGCCGTGCGGCATGCAGCTCGGTCGCGAGACGCTTGAGGACCTGCCGCGCGCCGCCCGATCGCTCCAGGTCGTCCACCGGTACCGGACCGCAGGGTGCGACGAAGCAGATCTGCCGCGTGGAGTCTGCGAGGTGTTCAGCGGTGCGGCGCACATCGAATGTCGTACCATCCGGGTTGCGCAGCCGCAGCTCGTCGGACAGTCGTTGCAGGAAGCCCAGGCTGCTGGGGGCACCACCGATCGCCAGCACCAACCGTATGGCGTCGGTCAGGGCTGGAACGGAAAGAATGTCCCGCGCCCGCAGGTTTCGCCGACTGACCTCGAGGATGGTCCGGGCGATGGCCTTGGCTTGGTCCCGCAAGCGGGGGCTTGCTCCGGCGATTGGAGAATGCCCCAGCGGCGTGAGTCCGAGCGCCTCGCACGCCATGTGCAGGGTCGTGGCTGTCCCCAGCCCCGGACATACGCCGGGGCCGGTCGCGCAGGCGCCCGCCATGGCTTCGAGCGTCTCGCGCGGCATGCGGCCGGCCATGGCGGCGCCCACGCCTTCATACACGTCGATCAGATCGATGCGGCGGCCCGCGAACTGTCCGGGCCGTTGGTAGCCGCAGGGCAGGAATACGGTCGGGAGGTTCAGGCGGGCCGCCGTGATCAAGTGGGCCGGCACGGTGGTGTCGCAGGAGGGCAGGAATACCAGGGCGTCGATGCCGACTCCACGGGTGGCGTCCTCAATGTCCGCGACCAGTCGGTCCAGCGAGGTGGCGAGCCGCCCCGCTTGTCGGTTGGCGAAGTACAGGGAGTCGCATGGGGCGCTCGTGGGAATGACCAACCCGAGACCGCCGTTTCCCGTGACCTCGTCCGCCACGATTCGGGCGATGTCGGGCACGTGCGGAAAGCAGACGGCAGTCCCCGCGTAGGAGCTGATGATGCCGACGCGCGGATGTGTATCAGCTCCGGCGTCCAGTCCGCTCCACTGGAATGCGCGCACCATGTCGTCGAGCAATTGTGTGGGCGGGGCATCTGCGGCGGTGGCCTTTGGGGATTGGTCAGGTGGATTCATGGCGTGCTCCGTCAGAGTCCGAGATATCGAAACAGGGTGGCATCGTCGATCGAGCCGACGGTGCCTTCATAGCGGGTGGTGCCGCGCTCCAGGATGTAGAAGCGCTGGCAGTGGTCGAGCGCGATGCGGACGTTCTGCTCGACCAGCAGGACGCCGACCCCTCGGTTCGCGATGCGCTGGATGATTTCACCGACTTCGTGCGCCAGTGCCGGAGACAGGGCCGCCGTCGGTTCGTCGAAAAGCATGAGTTCCGGATCACCGACGAGCGCGCGGCCGATGGCGACCATCTGGCGTTCGCCTCCGCTCAGCGATCCCGCGGGCTGCTGGAGCCTGGATTCCAGTTTCGGGAACAGCTCGAAGACAGGGGACAGGTCGATGTCTCGGCGCCCCGTCTTGACCATACCGATCTTGAGATTGTCCAGGACGCTCAGCGCACCGAAGACGTTGTTATGTTGCGGCACGTAGCCGATGCCCAGGCACGGAATCCGATGGGGTGGCATGCGCGTCAGTTCCTGGCCCTGATAGCGGATGTGGCCGGATGTGGCTGGCGTCAGTCCTAGAACCGTTTTCAAGACGGTGCTCTTGCCGACGCTATTCCTCCCCAACAGGGCCACGAAGTCTCCCTTGCCCACCTGGATCGAGAGGCCCTTGAGGACATGGCTGCGGCCGTAGTGGGTGTGGACGTTTTCAAGCGCCAGCATGTGTGCCCCCCTTGATGCCGCCTTTGACGTGCACTTGATGGCCCAGGTAGATACGCTGGACGGTTTCGTTCGACATGATGTCCCCGGGTGCGCCTTCCAGCAGGAGTTCACCGTTGTAGAGCACGGTGATAGCGTCGGCGATCTCGAGCACGACTTCGATGTCGTGTTCGATCACGATAATGGTCATGCGCTGCGCGAGGTGCTTGATGAGAGCCGCCATCGTGGCGGTTTCCTTGACGCCCAGACCCGCGGTCGGTTCGTCGAGCATCAGCAGGCGCGGATCAGTGCTCAGAGCCGTACCGATGTCGAGCATTCGCTGTTGCCCATAGGAAAGCTCGCCGGCCGGGATATGGCCACGCTCGCCAAGGCCGATGCTCTCGAGGATCGAGCGCGCGCGCGCTTCGAGCTCCTGGGTCCGGCGCCGGGGTGTGAAGGGGTTGAGCGATCCGAGCCTGGCGTTGACCCCCAGCCAGATGTTCTCGAGCGCGGTGAGTTCGGGGAAAGCGCTGGTCAACTGGAAAGTCCTGGAAATACCCATGCGCGCAATCTGTTCGGGATTCTTGCCGGCGATGCTGCGGCCCTCGAAAAGAACCTCGCCGCCCGAACAGGGCAGGGTGCCGGTGATCACATTGAACAGCGTGGTCTTGCCCGCGCCGTTGGGGCCGATGATTGCGCGCACGCTGCCTTCCGGAACACCAAAGTCCAGCGAGGAGATGGCTTTCAGGCCTGAAAAGCTGCGGGTCAGACCGCGGGTCTCCAAGATCATGTCTGTTCTCTGTTCGTCGTGACGTCGGAGGATGCGGGCGCACGGCCGGCCTCCCAGGCGTCGCGGATTTGCTGGAAGGCACCGGCCAGGCCGCCGCGCAGAAAGATGACGGACAGGATCATGATAGAACCCACCAGGATGGGGTAGATGTCGATCAGGTAGCTGCTTAGCACCTCGCGGCCCCAGATCAGCAGCGATGCGCCGAGGATGGGTCCGATCAGTGAGCCTGCGCCTCCGACCATGGCCCACATCACGGCTTCGCCGGACAAGATCCAGCTCAAGAATTCCGAGTTGACGTAGCCCGAGAACAATGCGTACATCCCTCCGGATAGTCCTGCCAGTGTTCCCGATATCGTGAACGACAGCATCTTCAGGCGCGCAACGGGATAACCTAGGTAGCGGGCGCGGTCGTCGTTTTCGCGCAGGCCGCGAAACAGCCGCCCCAGCGGCGAAGTCAACAGGAACCAGATAAAGAAAATGGCGAGAATGGCCAGGATGGAGAGGAAGTAATAGGATACTTTCGGATCGCCGAGTGCGTAGACGCTGAAGAGTTCGGGCCGCGCAAAGCTGATACCGTCTTCAGCATTGGTCAGGCTGCGCCAGCCAGTGCCGAGGTAGTACAGGATGAGCCCGACGATCAGGGTGATCAGGGCAAAGTAGTGGCCCTTGAGCCGGACGGCCACAGCTGCGACCACGATCGCCAGGATGGCTGTGCTGCCGACTGCAGCCAGCAAGGCGGTGGCGAGGCCGGCATCGAGCTTCGTGATTGTCAGCGCGACAGCATAGGCACCGACACCAAAGAACCCGGCATGACCAAAGCTCATCATACCCGTGTGCCCGTAGAGGACGCCGATGGAGAGCGCGAACATGGAGTAGATCAGCAGCTCTACTGTCAGCGCTTGGGCGAATGCTCCCGCGAAGTGAGGCAGCAGCAGGACCAGAGCCAGCCCCGCAAGGGCTGTCAGAACATGTGCGCGCGTCATGCCAGCCGCTCCCGCTCGAGAAGACCTTTGCGGCGGATGAGGACCCATGCCAGGACGGCCAGCAGCGCCAGAACCTTGGCTTGCAAGGGAGTGATCAGCAGCGCCAGGACCGCCTGAATGATCTGGTACACCATGGCGACCACGACGGTGCCGAAGAGATTTCCGAATCCCGCGGCGATGACGACGATGAACGCGTCCATGATGATGTCGATCCCCATGTCGTATCGCACCTGCAGCACAGGCGCCGCCAGGACCCCCGCGATTCCCGCGAGCGCTGAGCCCAGGCAGAACACCACGGTCACCACTTGGCGCGCGGGAATACCCATCGCCGTCGCGACAGCCCGGTTTTGCTGAACCGCCTGGATCCATGTGCCGTAGGTCGAGCGGTGAAGAAAGACCCAGAGCGCCAGGATGATCACCGCTGCAACGCCGGCCATGACGAATCGGTACAGCGGATAGGTCCGTCCCAGGATGGGGATGAGCGTGTCGATTGGCATTTCGGCGGAGCGGGGGGCGCCGCCAATGATCAGGAACAGTGCGTGTTGCAGGATGAACATCAGGCCGAATGTCGTGACCAGGCTATAGATCGGCGGGCGGGACATGATCGGCCGGATGGTAAGGTGATAGGCCACAAGACCGATCAGGGCTACGGCCAGGGGCGCCACCAGTAACGCCAGCAGGAAACCCACCTGTGGAGACTGCGTGGCCTGCACCAGCCACCACGAAATGGCGGCACCGATCGCATACAGCGTGCCGTGGGCGACGTTGATGATGTCCAGATATCCGAAAATCAGGGTCAGGCCCAGCGCCAGTAGCGCGAGTACCCAGGCCCATACGACGGCATTCAGTATTTGGAAGGCGAATGCTTCTAAGCCCATGCTCGACCACCTGCAGGAGAATTGTTCGGTTGCGGGATCTGAGGCGGGTCAGAGCGCTTCGGTGCGGTAGTCGACCTCTGGCGGATATCCGAGCTGGTCGGGTTCTATATACGTGACGACCTCGAGTCGATCGTTGCGCACAGTCTCGATGTATTGCCTGTGCACGATCTGGTGATCCTCGGGCCGGAAGCTGAAATCGCCTTGAGGGTAACCGATGCTACCCTTGCCGGTGAGCCCCTCCATGGCCTGGATGAACTTTGGATGGTCGCTGCGCGACCCCCAGCCGGATTGTTCGATCGCCTGCTTGATCTGGAAGATCGCCTGCCATGCGACGAAGCTGTACGGCAGATTGGCGACCCGGCCTGTGGATTTCTCCGTGCCTTCGCCATCGACGCCGATGGCCGACCGATAGGCCTCATCAAACGCTTTCAACGCATCGGGCACATCCACTGACCGCCGTGGATACATGGTCGTGTACCAGCTACCCTTTGCGCCAGGACCCAGGTCGGGCACGCTGGAGCCGCTGGTCACCGCGATATTGCCCACTACGGTGATGTCGTTCAGCAGTCCCATGCTGTAGGCTTGGCGCAGGAAGCGAACAGCGTCGCCGCCCGTCATTCCGACCACCAGTGTGTCGAAGCTTCGCGGGTCGATATTGTTCAGGTAGGGGGCAAAGTCCGCGGTGCCAAGCGGGATGAAGGATTCGCCGATGATCTGCCCGCCTTGCTCAGAAACGTAGGTCTTCGTCTCTTTGACGAGCGAGCGGCCCCAGGCGTAGTCCGCACCGATAAAGTAATAGCGTGGCTTTAGCTCCTTCAAGGCCACCAGCGCCATCGCCTTCATCTGCTGCCGGATGTTGTTCACCCCGCGGAAGATCCATCGATTGCCCTTGGTGGTTGTCGTTTCGAGCGCGGTGCCAGAGGCAAAATAGGGCGTCTTCAGCTCCTTGGCGACGGGGGCCGAGGCGATGTTGTGCCCGGAATGGGTCGCGCCCACCACAAAGTCCACGCCACGATCCAGGACTAGGCTGCGAAACTTGCGCAGCGCGGTCTGCGTGTTGGTTTCGGTGTCCTCGGTATGAAGTTCTATGGGGCGGCCTCCGATGCCGCCGTTGCTGTTTACCCACTTGGCGGCCGCCTTGACAGCTACATCGTTCCAGGTGCCGTCCATCGATAGGGTGCCGGTCAGGTCGTGCGTGCAACCGATGAGAATGGGCTTTGTGTTTTGGGCCATCAGGGCGGGTGGGTAAATGCCGGCGAGGGTGGCCACCCCGGCGAGGCGCGCCGTGTTTTGCAGGAGGCTCCTGCGGCTGCGGTTTTCGATGGGATTATTCATGTTTGTCTCCGTTTTGTTTTATAGGGCGGTCTGTAGCCCGATAGAATTCTGGAATGCACAGATTTGCAGGTTATTTATGTCAGTTCTAATATTTAGAACGTCGTACCACTTATATTTTTTGCATGATACTCAGCGAAATTACCGCATGTCAATAAAGAGTTGTTCCAGATGCGAACCGCTCTCGTCCACCTCGGCTGTCGAGTGGCCGGGTGCCGTGATTTGCGCTTTGTCCGGCCGTATGTAACCCTTCAGGGACGGCCTGCTGAGCGACGCATTGCCCATCATCACCTGGGCCACAGGAGAGATTTTCTTCGATAGCGGCGGTGATGACGTTGAGTTTGGTGGTTTAGCTGCGGCCGATCTCGGACTCGTCGATGTCGATAGGGGTCAAGCGGGTCCTGGAGCCGAAGGTGAACTTCGAATCCCGCACGCTATAGTCGGTTTTCGCAAGACGCGTGGTTGCTGGGAGAATCAGGCCGTTATTCCAGTACATTGCGTTGGCAGTGGGCTGTCCAGTATCCGGACTCGCCGGCCACCAGCATGCGCAGGCTTGTGTTTTCCCGGGTCATCGGATTGTCTTCATCAGGGCCTGGCACGCTTCCAGGACCTGGCGCACCCATTCCTGCGGCCCCAGCTCGGATGTGCGCCGGTCGTTTGGGATTTCGAGGCTGATGGGCAGATCCGCCGGCAGGTGACCAAACAGGCCGGCGAGATCGAACTCCCCCTCGCCCGGCAGCAGGCGGTCGCAGCGGGCGGCGTGGATCAAGCCCTCGACTGCATCGGGTCCTTGGCGTGGCCCGTCGCACATCTGCGCGTAATGCAACCACCGGCGCGGCAGCGCCTCGATCTCTTCGAGGCGGCCGTCCGAGCGCGCGAAGTGCAAGGCGTCAATCAGGATTCCGCAGCCGGGACGGTCCACCGCCTGGAGGATGCGCACGGTGCTGGCGATGTTATTGAGCACTGTCCAGGGCATGAATTCGAGGTCCGCGCTCAGTCCAAGCGGCCAGGCGGTGTCGCACAGCGTACCGTATGATTCGATCAGGCGCGCCTCGATCGGATCGTTGCCGGCCACCAGCACCGCTTTGGCTCCGAGTCTGGCACCGGTTTCGAGGAATGGCAGAAAGTCATCGATGTGAAAATGCTCGTCGATCCTGATCATCTCCAGATCGAAGATCCGCAACCCGGTATCATCCATCCGGGTGAGCGTCTCCTGGAGCAGGACCGGATCGTCCATCAGGCAGTACGCGATTCCGCCTGGGGCCGATGGCAGCATCCGGATTCCGGCGGCGTCGTAACCCAGGGTGTGCGCGAGCGAGATCATGTCCGGCGGGGGCAGGGAAAGCGCCGTCAACTGGGCCAGCGAGAAAACGGGTTTCATGAGGGATCCTCCATTGGTGTCCAGTCGAGTAGGATGGGCGCAAAGACGCTTGCCGAGGCGGTGCACCGCCAGTGTAGCCTCCAGGGTCGCAGGGCGTCCCCGCCCACGGACCGGCAAGCCTTCCGAAGCCGACGGTGCTACACTCTGGCCGTCCGGCAAGGACGACGACGCGGGTGGAATCCGTGCTGCCCGCGCCTTCCACCAGAACTAGAGGGGGCCTCCATGCACTACATCTATCAGATTCTCGCTGCCATTCTCATCGGCACCTCGATCGGCGCCCTCATGAGCAAGCGCGGCACCACCCTGTTGGTCGGGGCGCTTGTCGGCATCATTCTGGGCATTGTGGCCATGTTCTCCCCATCGTGGCCGCCGCTGGCCATCGGGGCCGCGGTGTTCCTCGCCGCGCAGTTCATGCAGCGCGACGTCAAGGCCAACGCCCGTTGAGCCTTGGCCGCGCCTTGCGCGGCATGCTTCACCACGCATTCTCCGGCCCGGGGTGGCGCTTGCCCGGCCGCCGAGGCCCGTAAAACTTGCGGGCCTTTTTCATGGATACCCATGCTCGGCGCGCTCCAGCCACAAGCGCCGATGCGGTCCTGGATGCCGCGCTCTTGTGGTTACGCCTTCCCCGCCGACCGCTCGCGCATGAAATCAATGAACTTCGGATGCGTGGCGTAGGCGATGTTCAGGCGCATGGCGGGACGATCGTTGACCCGCTCGGGGATGAACAGGCGGCCCGGGGCGATAAAGATATTCCTCGCCGATGCCTCCTCGACCAGCCTGGATTCGTCGTCGCCCGGCCTGAGGTAGACCCAGAGGTAGAAGCAGCCCGAGGGTTCGCAGAAGACCTCGAGGCCCAGGCCGCGTACCGCCTGGAGCGCCTGGGCGGTGGTCTGCGACACCCGGGTGCGCAGCCTGCGCAGGTGTTTCAGGTACTGGCCCGAGGCGATGAAGCCAAACAGCATCCGCTCGGCGAGGTCCCCCGAGCTGACGACGGTCAGCATCTTGAGGTCGCACAGCGCGCTGGCCCGCGCCGGGTTGGCCGCCAGGTAGCCGACCCGCAGCCCCGCGGACAGCGTCTTGGAGAATGTCCCGACATAGATGACCCGCTCGAGCTGGTCCAGGGCCGCCAGTCGCGGCGCGTTGGCGGGGAGGATGTCGGCCAGCGGATCGTCCTCGACAATGTCAAAGCCGTGCCGCGCCGCGGCTTGCAGCACTCGGTGGCCGATCGGTAGGCTCAGCGAGCTGCCCGTCGGGTTGTGGGCAAGCGACTGGGTGAAGAACAGTTTCGGCTTGTACCGGGCGGCCTTGGTGTTCAGTTCATCGATGTCCGGCCCGTTGACCAGCCGGCGCACGCCGACGATGCGGATGCCGCCTAGATGCAGCTTGGCGAATAGGGGGTAATAGCCTGGGCTGTCGACCAGCACGGTATCGCCGGGCTCGAGCAGTTGGCGGGCGATCAGGTCCAGGGCGTGATTTGCGCCCATGGTCGTCAGGATCTGTCCCGGCGTGGCCTCGATGCCGCGCTCGATCAGGCTCTGGGCCAGGTATTCCCGCAGCTTGTCGAATCCCCATGGATTGCCGTAGTCGTGTGCCTCATTGTCCTCGGGGTGCCGGCCCGGATCGGCGAGGGGCTTGAAATCGGGACGGCCGACCCAGGCACGCGGCGGGCGGCCCTCGCCGACTCGGACTTCGTAGCGCCGCACGAGCTGCTCGCGCAGCAGCGACACGGCGTCCACCGCCTGCGCCACCGAGATGGCCTTGGGCAACGGCTCGCGCTTGGCCTGCGTGGGCACGTAGTACCCCGAGCCCATGCGGGCCTCGAGCTGGCCCATGGCCACCATCCGATCATAGGCCTCGGCCACGGTGTTCTTGGACATGCCCAGTTCCGCCGCAGCAGTGCGGATGGACCAGATCCTGGCGCCTGGGGGCCAGGTGCCCGCCGCGATGCCGGCGTGAACGTGCTGGATGACGGCGTCGATGCGGGTCATGGGGCCTCCTGTTTCAACCGTCATGGGTCAAAGAAAGGGACGATTTAGTGATTTTTATGAAATTGTACCTTTTATCGTACCCATTACCCGCTTATGATCCTTGGGGTCCCGCCTATGGTTCACTGGCGGGACCGAGAACGATAAACGAGGGCGGGCGTGCGGCGCCTGCCATCCGGATCCAACAACGGGATCCGGAGATCACTGGAGATGACAATGGGTACAGTCAATCGGCGTTCCGCGCTCAAGGTCCTGGGCGGCGGCGCCCTGGTCGGCGCGGGATTGGGGCTCGGCGGCGCGGCCCGCGCACAGGACAAGGTCAAGTGGCGGATGCAGGCCCTCTGGGATGGCGGCACTACACCGCAGAAATTCGAGGAAGTCTTCGTCAAGCGCGTGGCCGAGTTGACCGGCGGGCAGTTCGAGATTGAATTGTTCGCAGCAGGCCAACTGGTGCCGGCCAACCAGGCTTTCGATGCCGTGCGCGGCGGCGCCTTCCAGATGATGAAGACCTTCGATGGCTACGAGGCCGGCAAGATTCCGGGCTTTGCCTTCACCAGCACGATTCCCTTCGGCTTCACCGAATCCGACCAGTACGAGGCCTGGTTCTACGAGCTGGGCGGCCTGGACCTGGCTCGCAAGGCCTACGCGCCCGCCGGCCTGTACTACATCGCGCCCACGGTGTATGGCCCCGAGCCCATCCATTCCAAGGTGCCCATCAAGACCATCGCCGACTTCAACGGCAAGAAGGGCCGCTTCGTCGGCCTGGCCTCGGCGGTGATGGCCGCCATGGGCGTCGCGGTCACTCCGCTGGCGACGGCCGAGGTCTATACGGCGCTGGACAAGGGCGTGATCGACCTGGCCGACCGCGGCGACCTGACCGCCAACCAGGAGGCCGGCCTGGGCGAGGTGGCCAAGCACATCGTCATGCCCGGCCCGCACCAGCCGACGACCGCCACCAGCTATGTGGCCAACCAGGCCGCGTACTCGGCTCTGCCCGAGACGCACAAGGCGGCGCTGGCCGCAGCAGCGCGCGAGGTGTCCATGGCCTTGCGCCAGCACATCCTCGTGGCCGACGGCAAGGCGATCGACGCTTTCAAGGCGCAGGGGGTCGAAGTCGTCGCCCTGGATTCGGCTGACGTGGCACAGGGCCGCAAAAAGGCGGTTGAAGTCTGGCGTCAGGCGACCAAGGGCGAGGCGCTGGCCACCCAGATTCTGGACAGCCAGATCGCCTTCATGGAAAAGCTCGGCCTGATCGCCTGACGCAGTCTCGCTGCCTCCATGACCCAGGCGCGGCCCTCCCGGGGCCGCGTCTTCGATCCCTGTCGTCGGGAATTCCACCATGCTGAACCTCGTTCGCGCATACATACGGACCGTCACGGCCGTCAATAAGTTTCTCTTCATCATCGCGGCCGCACTGATGGCAATCGTCGTGCCCGTCATGATGTTTGAGGTTGTCAGCCGCTATGTCTTTCATGCGCCCACGGTCTGGGGCATGGAGCTGGCCGTGCTGTTGTTCGGGCCCTATTTCCTGCTCGGCGGCCCTTACGTCCTGCACCTGGGCGGCCACGTCAACATGGATCTGTTTCGCAGCCGCATGTCCCCGCGCACCGGCCGCGCCGTGGACATCTTCAACCAGCTGATCATCCTGTTCTTCTGCGCCGTGCTGTTGTATTACGCCGTGCCGCTCGCCATGCAGGCCATGGCCTATCGGGAAACCACCTTCTCGGCGTGGAACCCGCCGCTGTGGCCCTACAAGCTCGCCGTGCCCGCCTCCTTGCTGCTGCTGGGGCTGCAGAGCCTGGCCGAATTGGCCTTGCTGTGCCTGGATGGCCAAAAGGAGCCCGCATGAGCCCGAACATGATCCTGCTGCTGATGTTCGGCGGCCTGACCGCCCTGATGGTGACGGGCCTGCCGATCGCCTTCGTCCTGGGCGGCCTGTCGTTGCTGCTCACCATCACTTTGTGGAATCCGGATTCGATCGTGATCCTGGTGCTGCAGATCTACGACACCATGCGCTCCGAGGCGTTGCTGGGCGTGCCGCTGTATATCCTGATGGCCGGCATCCTGCAGCGCTCGGGCGTGATCGAGGATCTGTACAAGGCGATGGAACTCTGGTTCGGCCGCCTGCGCGGCGGGCTGGCCATCGGCACGGTCGTCATCTGCGTGGTGATGGCGGCGATGACGGGGGTCGTGGGCGCGGCGGTGACCGCCATGGGCGTGCTGGCCATGCCCGAGATGCTGCGCCGCAAATATGACCCCTCGCTGGTCACCGGCACGATCTGTGCGGCCGGCACGCTGGGCATCCTGATTCCGCCCTCGGTCCTGACCATCATCTATGCGGTGACGGCCCAGGTATCGATCGGCAAGATGTTGATTGCCGGCATCGTGCCGGGCATTCTCCTGGCAACAATCTACATTGTATATATTTTGTATGTGGCCTATTTCCAGCCCGGCAAGGTGCCGCCGGGCTCGGGCGAGCCCGTGCCCATGAGCCTGAAACTGCTCAGCCTGCGCGCCGTCGTGATCCCCGCCCTCTTGATCATCCTGATCCTGGGCTCGATCTTCTTCGGCATCGCCACGCCCACCGAGGCGGCGGCCGTGGGCGTGGTGGGTGCGATCGGCGCCAGCGCCGTGCGCGGCAAGCTGCGCTGGCGCGGGCTGACCGAAGCAGGCTTCGAGACGCTGAAGGTGACCTCGATGATCCTCTGGATCACGATCGGGGCCAAGGCCTACGTGGCGATCTTCACCGGCCTGGGTGGCGCCGATACCCTGATGAACTTCATCCGCGGCCTGGACGTGAACGCCTACATCATCCTGGCGGCGATGATGCTGATCCTGATCTTCCTGGGCACGGCGCTGGACGAGATCGGCATCATCCTGCTGACCGTCCCGGTGTTCCTGCCCATCGTCAAGGCCCTGGGCTTCGACGAGATCTGGTTCGGCGTGCTCTATGCCATCACCATCCAGGTTGGCTACATCAGCCCGCCGTTCGGCTACACGCTGTTCTACATGAAGGGCACGCTGCCGCCTGGCATGGGCATGGGCGTGGTGTACCGGGGCATCCTGCCCTACATGGGCCTGCAGATCATCGCCCTGCTGATCTGCGCCGCCTTCCCGGCCATGGTGACCTGGCTGCCCAGGCTGATGAGCTGATCCTTCCGTTTGCTATAGAGGTGCATGTCGTGAGTACGAAAACATCGCGGATTTCCGGATTTCACAAACTGAGCGTCCCCGAGCGCGTGGACAAGGTCATGGCGTTCGCCGGCCTGGAGGACGATGGGCTGCGGGCGCAGTTCCTGGACACCGGCAATCTGCCGGTCGACCTGGCCGACCGCCTGATCGAGAATGCCGTGGGCACCATGAACATCCCGGTCGGCGTGGCCACCAACCTGCTGATCGATGGCAAGGACTACCTGGTGCCGATGGCGACCGAGGAATCCTCGGTGGTGGCCGCGGTGTGCAATGCGGCGCGCCAATGCTATGAATCGGGTGGATTCACGACCTCGATGTCGGGCACTTGCATGATCGCCCAGGTCCAACTGGTCGATGTCCCCGATCCGGCCCACGCGCGCCTGGCGATACTCGAGCGCATCGAGGATATCCGCAGCCTGTGCGACGCCTGCGATCCCGTGCTGGTCAAGCTGGGCGGCGGGTTCCGCGACCTGGAGGTGCGGATCGTCGACTCGGCGCACGGTCCCATGGTGATTACGCACCTGATCGTGGATACGCGCGACGCGATGGGCGCCAACGCGGTCAACACCATGGCCGAAAAACTCGCGTCGCACCTCGAGGGCTGGGCTGGCGGGCGCGTGTACCTGCGCATTCTGTCCAATCTTGCGGATCGCCGCCTGGCGCGTGCGCGCTGCGTGTGGAAACTGGACGCCATCGGTGGCCCCGAGGTGCGCGACGGCATTGTGCGCGCCTACGAATTCGCGCTGATGGATCCCTACCGCGCCGCCACGCACAACAAGGGGATCATGAATGGCGTGACCGCGGTGGTGATGGCCACTGGCAACGACACGCGGGCGGTCGAGGCCGGGGCACACGCCTATGCCGCTCGCAAGGGCTGGTACAGCAGCTTGTCGCAGTGGGAGGTCACTGCCGCCGGCGATCTGGCCGGGTCGCTCGAGATGCCCATGGCGGTCGGTTTGATCGGCGGTGCCACCAAGCTGCATCCCATGGCCCGGGCGTCATTGCGGGTCATGGACATCCAGTCGGCGCAGCAGCTCGCGCGTGTGATTGCCGCCGTGGGTCTGGCGCAGAATTTCTCGGCCCTGAAGGCGCTGGCCACCGAGGGGGTGCAAAAGGGACACATGTCTCTGCATTCGCAAAACATCGCATTGATGGCTGGCGCCGTCGGCGACGAGATCAGCATCGTGGCCCGACGTCTGGTGGAGTTGGGCACGGTGCGTATCGACGTGGCCGAGGACACTTTGCGTGCGCTGCGCGCGCGGGAAGACTAGCGCGGCTCGAATGAAACAGACGGCGCCCCCAGCCCCTCAGGCTGGTTCCTGATAGGGCTCGAAGCGGCCGGTGCGCGGGTCGCGCATGAATAGCACGCCGGTCGCCACGCCGAAATAAGCGCCGTGGATGGTCAGCGTCCCGGCTTCGACGCGTTCCCGCACGGCGGGGAAGGTCATGAGGTTGTTCATGCTGTATTCGACCACGCCCCACTCGAGCTGCCGGATCCACTCGCCGCGATCCGCGCCCTGGGGGCCGACGCGCTCGAGCACGGGGGCGATCTGCGACATCCACTTGCCGATGAAGTCGCGCTTGGACAGCGGCGCGGCCTGATTGGCGAAGGCGGCGACGCCGCCGCAACTGGCATGTCCGAGGACGACGATGTGTTTGACCTCGAGGGCATTGACACCGAATTCGATCGCGGCGCTGGTTCCGTGAAAAGATC
Source organism: Castellaniella sp. GW247-6E4 (assembly GCF_040276065.1). Lineage (NCBI taxonomy): Bacteria > Pseudomonadati > Pseudomonadota > Betaproteobacteria > Burkholderiales > Alcaligenaceae > Castellaniella > Castellaniella sp. GW247-6E4. The sequence continues at coordinate 76,561 of NZ_JBELOI010000014.1, forward strand.
TCTCGACGTCGGATTCGCACGGCGGTACCACAGCGGCGATGTTGCGGACCACGAACATCTCACCGGGCCCCGCATCAAAGATCGTTTCCGGCGCGACTCGCGAGTCGCCGCAGCCGATGACCATGATTTCGGGGTGCTGGCCTTGTTCGGCCAGGTCGTGGTAGCGGGCACGCTCGGTTTGCAGGCGATGGTGCAGGAATGTGGTATAGCCATCGATCAGTCGTTGTGGAAACACGAGTACCCCTTTGAAGTTGTCAGGTAAGGGATTTTACTCCTGCCGGCGCTCGCGGCCGGATGGTGCCCTAGGGCTTTTCCTTTGGGGTCAGCCGTAGCAAGCCGCCGTCGCGGCCATCCTCGATCACCCAAACCGCGCCGTCCGGCGCCACCGCCACGTCGCGGATGCGTTCGCCCAGAGACCAGCGGTCGACCTGCCGGGCGCCGCCTTGGCCGTCCATGGCGATGCGCACGAGGCCCTTGGCCACCAGGCCGCCGATCAAGGCCGAGCCGCGCCATTCGGGGAACAGGTCGCCCTCGTAGAACACCAGCCCCGCTGGTGCGATCACCGGGGTCCAGTAGAGGACGGCACCGTGGAATTCCGGGCGGGTGTCGTGGTCGGGGATGGGCAGGCCGCTGTAGTGCCTGCCATAGGACACCAGAGGCCAGCCGTAGTTCTGGCCCGGCTCGATGAGGTTCAGTTCGTCACCGCCGCGCGGACCCATTTCGTGTTCCCAGAGCCTGCCGTCGGGGGCGAAGGCCAGGCCGTAGGGGTTGCGGTGGCCGGTCGACCAGGTCAGGGCGCGGATGCCGCCGGCGCCCGCCATGGGGTTGTCGGGCGGGACCGAGCCGTCGATGCGCATGCGCAGGATCTTGCCCCGGGCTTGGTCCGGATCCTGTGCGGTGTCGGAATCCTGGCGCTCGCCGACCGTCAGGAACAGGTGCTGTCGGTCGGGGGCGAATGCGATGTGGGCGCCGGGGTGGCCTCGGCCGCCTGGAGGCTCTTGGCGCCAGAGGATTTGCAGACCGCGCAGGTGCGCGGTTGGGCCGGAACCCTCGAGGCGCGCGCGGGCCAGCGTGAGTGCCCCGCCGCCGTGCCCTGGCGCAACGAAAGAGAAGTAGACGAGCGCATCGCGCGCGAAATCCGGCGAGACTGCGATGTCGTGCAAGCCGGTCTGGCCGCGGTCGTGGACCTCGGGCACGCCTGAGACGGGGTGGACCTCGCCGCCCTGCGTGGCCATGTGCAGGCGGCCCGCTTTTTCCGTGACCAGCAGGCGGCCGTCGGGCAGGAAGGCGATGGCCCAGGGTCCGTCGAAGGCGGCGACGCGCTGGACCGCGAACGGCGTCTGAGGTCCGGTGGGCAGGTCGCCGGCGTTGGTGGCGGCGCGGGCCGGCGGCGCCAGCGTCATCGCCGCGGCCAGGCAGGCCAGTGCGGCAAGGCGTCGGCGAGGGGAGGCCGGGATGTGCATGGTATGCAAGCCGAGGGGCGATCAGTCGCGGAAATTCTGGTATTGCAGCGGCAGGTCCACGTCGGCCTTGCGCAGCAGGGCGATGGCCTGCTGCAGGTCGTCGCGTTTCTTGCCGCTGACCCGCAGCTTGTCGCCGTTGATCTGGGTCTCGACCTTGAGTTTGGCCTGCTTGATCGCAGTGATCAGTTTTTTCGCCGTCGCCTGCTCGATCCCCTGGCGGATCGTGATCTTTTGGCGGGCGCCGCCGAGGTTTTCGAGAGGATCGGCGAGCTCCATGCAACGCACGTCGATGCCGCGTGCCGATAGCCGCCCGCGCAGGATGTCGAGCATCTGCTTGAGCTGGAATGCGCTGGGAGCCGATTGCGTCACCAGGAATTCGTCGAGCTCGAACCGGGCGTCCGTGCCCTTGAAGTCGAAGCGGGTGGCCAGCTCGCGGTTGGCTTGGTCGACTGCGTTGCTCAGCTCGTGTTTGTCGACCTCGGAGACCACGTCGAAACTGGGCATGCTTGCCTCCTGCAAAAGAAAAGGAGTGGATGCTCTATTTTGCCTGATCGGGCGCCTCAGGGCACGTCGCATCGTGGGCCTGGGGTGGCGTCTTGCAGCGGTTCTGCGCAGCCTGCCTGCCCGTCGCCCCGGGGCCCGGCCAGGATGGGGCCGGCATGCCACAGGTACAAGGCGAAGGCCGCCGACCACGCCAGGCCCGAGAGGCCGAGCAGGGGCACGACCCCGGCACCCGCCGCGCCGGTGCCGGCCGCTGCGCGCAGGGCGGCGGCCAGGACCAGGGCGATTGCGGCGATTGGCGCCCAGGGGCGGCGGTCCAGCCACAGGCCGGCATGGATGCGGCCAGCGATGCACATGATCGCCAGGATGGTCAGGGACATGGCGCCGGCCATCAGCAGATGCCGTCCGGCCGACGCGGTGATGGGCAGGCCCAGCCAGGCCAAGCCCATGGCGCCGTAACCCAGGCCGATCAGCCAGTAGCCGCCGTAGAGCATCAGCGTCCAGCGGCGAAACAGGGCGCGGCCCACGTGCCAGTCGTTGAGCAGGTTGAACAGGGCGGCAGCGGCCGCCAAGGCCACCCAGGCCGTGACGGGGCCGGGGCCGGACAGGAATTCCACGGCGCTCGCCGCGGCGATGCAGAACACCGCGAGCTTGCGGCGCGGCGGCCGGGCAAGGTAGCCCACTTCGCCCTGTGGCGGCTCACTGGGGCGGCCGGCCTCGATGTGGCCGTTGACCACGTTCATCGATACGCGGCTGCCGGCCATGACGATGAGGATCATGAAGACCCCGACCGCGGCCCGCAGCCATGCCATCGCGTCGCCGCCCAGGGCGATCGAGACGTGAAAGCCCGCCTGCAACAGGATCAGCGTGGCCAGGGCGTAGGCGAAGCCGAGATGGCGACGCTGAGGGTCGCGCCATAGCGCGGGGGCGAGTTGCGCCAGAAGGCTGGTTGAAAATGCAAGATCGCAGGCGGCGGCGGGCCACAAGCCGAGGGAATCCGGCCATCCGGCGGAGGCCGCGTAGGCCAGGCGTGCGCCCAGCCAGAGCAGTGTCAGCCCGCGCAGCGCGCCCGGCCCGATCGGCGGGCTGCGCGTGAACTCGGGCACGGCGGTCAGCAGAAAGCCCGCGACCGCGGCCATCCCGAGGCCGTAGATCAGCTCGTGCGCGTGCCAGGCGATGATCCCGCCGGGGGGCTGCCATCCCGGCATGGCGCCCAGGAGCATCAGCAGCCATGCGGGCATCAGCAGGATGCCGCCGGCGGCGACCAGCAGGAAGAAGGGCCGGAAGCCGCACAGGAAGACCGGATGGCTCGCCCTCATATCGCACATCCCGCCGCCGGCGCGTCGACGGCGGAATCGCCGCCGGGCGCCGGATCCAGGCCGAAGCCCAGTCGCACCTCGCGGGCCTGCATCAGCCTGCCGGTGGTCTGGTACACCCAGGCGTCGTCGCGCAGGGCATGCACCTGGTCCAGGGGCAGCTCGTGGACCACGCGTCCCGGGTCCGCTGCCATCATGACGATGCGGTCGGCGAGGCGCACGGCCTCCATCAGGTCGTGGGTGATCATCAGTACGGTCGTGCCGCGCCTGGCGATCTCGCCGCGCAGGTGGCGGTAGAGGCTGAGCTTCAGGCCCACGTCCAGCGCCGAGAAAGGTTCATCGAGCAGGAGCAGGTCGGGCTCGATCGCCAGGGCGCGTCCCAGGGCCACGCGGCTTTGCATGCCGCCCGAGAGTTCTTGCGGGAACTTGCGCAGGTCGTCGGCGCCCAGTCCCAGCGTGCGGGCGAGCGCCGCCGCCCGGGCGCGCCGCGCCGAGGCCGCCATGCCCCGGGCCTTGAGCCCCAGGGCGATATTGTCGATCGCGTTTTTCCAAGGCATCAGGCGCGCTTGTTGAAACATGCAGGCGACGTTGCGGTACGGGTTGTCGATCCGGCCCTCCGAGGGCGCCAGCAGGCCCGCCACGAGATGCAGCAGGGTGCTCTTGCCGCAGCCGGAGGGGCCCACCAGCGCCAGTGTCTGGCCGGCGGGCAGGCGCAAGTCGATGCCGGACAGGACCTCGGTCAGGCCGTAGCGGTGGGTCAGGCGCTCGATGTTGAGCATGCTCATGGCACCCTCCAGCGCTCGACCGTGCGTTTGAGAGGCTCGAGGCACAGGTACTCGAAGGCCAGCAGCAGGCCGAGCACCGCGAGGATCCAGCCCATGGAGGTCGGCGTGTCCAGTTGCGCGCGCGACACCGCCAGGGCCGCGCCCACGCCATCGGGCGTGGTCAGCAGCTCGGCCATGACCACGACCTTCCAGGAGGCGCCCAAGGCCGTGATCCAGGACGGAAACAGGTAGGACGCCATGTGCGGCAGGTACAGGTCGGTGAGTGTCATGCGCCAGGGCAGGCGGTAGGCCCGCGCCATGTCGCGCAGGCTGCCGTCCAGTGTGCGCGCGCCCTGCAGCGCGCCGACGAAGACCACGGGCAGGCAGGCAACGAATACCGTGAACACCGGGGTGGCGTCGCCCATGCCGAACCACAGCATGGCTAGGACCAGCCAGGCGATCGGCGGCATGCCCAGCAGCACCGTCGCCAGCGGGCGCGAGATGATGGCCGCCGTCAGCGAGCGGCCCGCGACGACGCCCAGCAGGCTGCCGATGCTCAGCGCCATGCCCAGGCCGGTCAGCGCCCGGCGGGCCGAGATCGTGAGCTCCGGACGGGCGTCGCCCTGGGTGATCATGGCGCTCAGACGCTGGACGGTCTCGAGCGGACCGGGCAGGATCAGCGAACCGTAAAGCTGGGCGCCCCATTCCCAGACCGCGCAAAACAGCAGCAGGCTGGCAACCGCGCCCCAGCCGCTCCAGAGGTAGCCCAGGGCCGCGGCCGCCGCGCGCGGCAGGCGGCCGCGCCGCGCCGGGTCGGTGACTGCCGGGCTCAAGCGTAGAAGGCTGCGTCGGGCAGCTTGCCGCCGATCAGCCCGGGCTGGTCGGCGAGCAATTGCTCGAAGAAGAACTCGAGCTCGGGCCGCGCCTCGCGCGCGCTGGTGAGGTGGCGCACCGAGGCCTGCATGGCATCGGCCACGGCCTCGGGCGTGACCATCTCGATGTGGCGGGAGACCCGCTCGCCGCATTCGCGGGGGTTGGCCTCGCACCAGGTCTGCGAGCGGGCGTAGGCCTCGCGCACGGCATCGATCAGCGCCCGATCCTCGCGCGCCGCGCCCAGGGCGGCGATGCCCGCCTGCGGAATGCGCGCCGGGCGCGAGAGCACGCGGCCCCATTCCTGCGTCAGGCTGACGCTGCGGTAGAGGTCGGGGGCCACCGCCGACAGCGGGAAGGAATGGGTCTTGCGCAGCGCCACCGAGACGGCCGGCTCGGCCAGCAGCGCGTGGTCCACCCGCCGCATCAGCAGCAACTGCATGGCGTCCATGGGGGTGGCGACGTAGCGGATCTGGAAGTCGTGTTTGGGGTCCAGGCCCTGGTGCTTGGCCAGCAGGCTGAACAGGATGTCGGGCATGTCGGCGCGAAAGGGCAGGGCGATCTCCATGCCCCGGAAGTCGGCCAGGGTGCGCATGTCGGGGCTGCGCGAGATCATCCACAGCACGCCCCACACCGACACGTTCAGCAGCGTCAGGGGGACGCCCCGGTTGTGGAGGTTGGCGCCGACGTTCGAGGGCACCGCCATGATGTCGACCGCGCCCTCGAGTGCCAGGGCTCGCAACTGGTCGGGGTTGGTCCAGAGACGGAACTCGATCTGTCGGGCCAAGGGTTCCAGCGCGCCGGATTCCATCATGTGGATCAAGGGGAAGGACACTGTGGCGGGGGGGCCGGACAGTATCAGGCGGGAGCGGCCCCCGGCCAGGGCGCGCGTGGGGGGCGCGCTCGCCAGGGCGAGCGCCGGCAACAGGCCCAGCAGCGCCCGGCGGCGCGGATGTGGCGCCTCCGGGGCAGCGGGGCGGGGCAAAGCGAACATAATTGAGGATTCCTTTCGTTCTCAATATTATTTCGCCGATTCCTCTCAGGGCCAATGACTATTGTCAATGAATGGGGTCTGGAAGGGCGCGCCGGGCGTTGCGGGTGCGGATTCAGCCTCTGGGCGCGGGCGCTGGCGCCGCCGGGCGGTTCATGTCGAGCGCCCAGTCCGCCAGGGGCAGGGGCGGGTTCTGGGTCCAGATGCGTCGCAGCACGATCGGCAGCACGTCCAGGCCGCGAGGGCTTGGCCAGCGCGTCGGCGTCACCGCCCGCCAGCGGCCCGAGGCGCCGCGCTCGGCGACGCGGAAGCGAAACGAGTACAGGCCCGGGGCCAGTCCCATGCGCAGGTCGGTCGCCACCAACTGGCCATCGATTTCGTCGTAGCGCAGCCAGCCCCCGGTGAACCAGCGCAGGCCGTCCAGCGCGGGGATGTCCGCGGCGGCGCCGGCCAGATGGTCGTTCAGGGGTTCGCGCAGGGTTTCCGCCGGCCCCTGATCCAGCAGGCCGGCAATGGCTTCGATCGCGTCGCCGGCCTGCGTGCGGGCCACGACCCGCCACAGCAGGATGCTGAAGGGCTCGGGTGTCGAGAACATGGCCTGGACCGGGATGCCTGCCTGCTCGATCTGGGCGCGGACCCGGTGCTCGACGAGGGCTTTGGTGGCCACCGAGCCGCCCAGGTAGGCGGTGCTGAGTGCCAGCGCCCAGCAGGCGAGCCGCCGGTTCGAGGGCCGGGCGCCGGTCGCCAGGCCGGCGAGCGCGGCCGCCAGCAGCGGCAGGGTGTAGAACGGATCAATGATAAAGATGGTGGACCAGGCCGTGGGCGTGGGGCGCCAGGGCCAGAACAATTGCGTGCCGTAGCTCGTGAAGGCGTCCAGCAGCGGATGGGTGGCCAGGGTGAGCCATAGCGCGGCGAACAGCCAGGGGCCTGTGTAGGCCGCGTGTGGCCGCCAGCGGCGAAACAGCCAGGCCAGCAGCGCGGCCAGGGCCGTGAGCGTGAGCAGCGCGTGCGAAAAACCGCGATGGTGGATCATGGCCGAGAGTGGATCGGCGTGCCGGATGAGGACGTCCAGGTCCGGCAGCGTGGCCAGCGCCGCGCCTGCGGCGTAGGCTTTGCGGCCGTGCGCGCGCCCCAGCATGGCGCCGCAGAGGCTGGCGCCGAGTGCGGCCTGAGTGATGGAATCCATGGTGCGTGGTCTCGATGGGCCCGGAAGGTCGGGTGACGGGGTTCTTTATAGCGCAAGCGGTCTCTTGGGCGGCGCCGCGCTTGTCGGTACACTGTTTCCTTGGGCCGGGCTTCAGTCGAATGGAGGAAGGATTTGAACGATACACCACTCATCCAGGACCTCGTGTCCGCCTACCGTGAATGGCATACCGCGATCCTGGTCTTCGGCGTCGTCTTGTGCGCGCTGCTGGCGGGGCTGATCGTCCGCGCGGTCGTCGAGCGCCTGGCGCGCCGCGTCGACGAGGTGCGCCACGTCTGGGCGCACGGACTGCTGACCAGCGCCAGCGCGCCGGCGCAGTCCCTGGTGTGGATCGTGGGCCTGGCCTCGGCCGTCCATGTCCTGCTCGAGACCCGCGAGGGCGCCGGGGATTCGGTCCTGGCGCAGGTCCTGGGGCCGGCGCGCGACGTGGCGATCATCGGCGCGGTCATGTGGTTCTTGCTGCGCGTCGCCGCGCGCGTGCAGGACAACATGGTGGCGCGGGCACGCCATAGAGGCCAGGAACTGGATCCCATGGCCACGGATGCGGTGGGCAAGCTCGCGCGCGCCTCGATCGTCATCACGGCTATTTTGATGATGATGCAGACCCTGGGTTTTTCCATTGCCGGTTTGTTGGCCTTCGGGGGCGTGGGCGGCATCGCCATCGGTTTCGCGGCGCAGAGCCTGGTGGCCAACCTGCTGGGCGGGTTGACGATTTTTGCCAGCCGCCCGTTCAAGGTCGGCGAATACATCATCATCCCCGGCACGGACCTGATGGGGGGCGTCGAGCACATCGGCTGGCGCGCCACGCGCTTGATCGGCTTCGACTGCAAACCCTTCTACGTGCCCAACGCCATGTTCAACACCCAGCCGGTCATCAACCATACGCGCATGACCAGCCGGCGCATCATGGAGGACATCCATATCCGCTACGCCGACATCGACGCGGTGCCCGGGATCGTCGCCGACGTGCGGGCAATGCTGGGGACACACCCCGGCGTCAAGCACGATTTCTTCGCCTTCAACTTCAACAGTTGCGGCACCTTTTCCCTGAAACTGTTTTTGTATGCTTTCACGGTCGACACCGACTACAACGCGTACCTGAATGTCCAGGAGGACGTGCTGCTCAAGATCGCGGCCATCATCCGCGGCCACGGCGCCGAGCTGACCGGCCCGGCCTCGACGGTGGATGTGCCTCAGTGGCGGGCCCACGCGCAGGATCCGGATCCGTCCGGGCCGATGGGACGCCTGGCGCCGCCTCCGCCGTTATCCGCCTAGGATCTTGAAATCCACCGAGGCGCCCCCATATCCTGGCCCGAACCGCCCGTGCGCCCGGCGTGCCCGGGGCGGGCACGACCACCGATGACTTTTTGAGAACGACGAGCACCATGAGCCAAACCGAGACGACGACGCCCGAGACCCTGGGCTTCCAGGCCGAAGTCAAGCAGTTGCTGCACCTGATGATCCATTCCTTGTATAGCAACAAGGAAATCTTCCTGCGCGAGCTCGTATCCAACGCATCCGATGCCTGCGACAAGCTGCGCTTCGAGGCCATCGACCGGCCCGACCTGCTAGAGGGCGACGCCGACCTGCGCATCCGCGTGGAATTCGACAAGGAGGCCCGCAGCATCACTATTTCCGATAACGGCGTAGGGCTGTCGCGCGACGAGGCCGTCGCCAACCTGGGCACCATCGCCCGTTCCGGCACGCGCGAGTTCTTTTCCCAACTGACCGGCGACAAGCAAAAGGATGCCCAGCTCATCGGCCAATTCGGCGTGGGCTTTTACTCGGCCTTCATCATCGCGGAAAAAGTATCCGTGCGCAGCCGCCGTGCCGGCGTGCCCGCCGCTGAGGGCGTGCTGTGGGAGTCCGACGGCCAGGGCGAATTTTCGGTGTCCGTGGTGGACAAGGCTGATCGCGGCACCGCGGTGACCCTGATCCTGCGCGCCGACGAGGACGAGTTCCTGTCGGGATGGAAGCTGCGCGAGATTCTGCGCCGCTATTCCGACCATATTTCCCTGCCCATCCAGATGCGCAAGGAGGAATGGGACGCCGAGAAGTCCGAGCAGGTCGTCCAGGATGAATGGGAAACCGTCAATCAGGCCAACGCCCTGTGGACCCGGGCCAAGGCCGACATCACCGACGAGCAGTACCGCGAGTTCTACAAGCATGTGGCCCATGATTTCGAGGACCCGCTTGCTTGGACCCACAACCGCGTCGAGGGTCGCAGCGAGTACACGCAGTTGCTCTACGTCCCCAAGCGCGCGCCCTTCGACCTGTGGGACCGTGACGCCCGCCGGGGCGTCAAGCTCTACGTCAAGCGCGTCTTCATCATGGACGACGCCGAGCAGCTCCTGCCGGCTTATCTGCGCTTTGTGCGCGGCGTGGTCGATTCGGCCGACCTGCCGCTGAACGTCTCGCGCGAGATCCTCCAGGAAAGCCGCGACGTGCGCGCCATCCGCGATGGCTCGGCCAAGCGCGTCCTGGGCTTGCTCGAGGACCTGGCCAAGGACAAGCCCGAGGAGTATGCCGAGTTCTGGACCCAGTTCGGCCAGGTCCTCAAGGAAGGCGCGGGCGAGGATCCGGCCAATCAAGATCGCATCGCCGGCCTACTGCGCTTTGCCTCCACCCAGTCCGACAGCCCGGTCCAGACCGTGTCCCTGGCGGACTATGTCGGCCGCATGAAGGAAGGCCAGGACAAGATTTATTACCTGAGCGCCGATTCCCACGCCGCCGCCGCGCACAGCCCGCACCTGGAGGTGTTCCGCCGCAAGGGCCTGGAGGTCCTGCTGCTGTCCGATCGCGTGGACGAGTGGATGTTGTCCTATCTGCGCGAGTTCGACGGCAAGGCCCTGGCCTCGGTCGCCAAAGGCGGGCTGGACCTGGACGCGTTGGCCGACGAGGATGAAAAAAAGCAGCAGGCCGAGGCCGCCGAGGCCTTCAAGCCGACCATCGAGCGCCTGAAGGCCGCGCTGGGCGAGCGTGTGAAGGACGTTCGCGCCACCGCCCGCCTGGTGGATTCGCCGGCCTGCGTGGTGGTCGACGAGAACGAGCTCAGCCCCCACCTGCTGCGCATGCTCAAGGCTGCCGGCCAGGACGCCCCGGAGGTCAAGCCGATCCTCGAGGTCAATCCGGGGCACGCCCTGGTCAAGCGTATCGAGGCACAGCCCGACGGGTCTTTTGGCGACTGGGCCGAATTGCTGCTGGATCAGGCCATGCTGGCCGAGGGCGCGGCCTTGAAGGATCCGGCCGCGTTCGTCAAACGGGTGAATGCGCTGCTCCTGGGGGCGTGACGGGACCGTGAGGGGCCGTTTGATCACCGGCCTCGGCGCCGACCTGGCGAAGCCTTGCGCCCAGCAGACGATGACGATCCGCCACGTCCCGGTCCGGCTCGACGCCAGGCCGGATCTCTATGCGGCTTGGAAGGGCCGGCAGCGGCCTGTGGCCTGAGCGGATGGTGAGCGTGGAGTCGAAGTTTGCACGGGCCGCCCTGATTGCCACCGTGGCGCTCATCGGGCTTAATCTGCGGCCGTTCATCACCAGCATTGGGCCGCTGGCGGCCAACATCCAGGACGGTACGGCGCTGGGCCTGCAGGGCATGGCCCTGCTGACGTTGATTCCCATGCTGCTGATGGGCTGCGTGGCGTTCGCCGGTCCGGCCTTGCAGAGCATGGTCGGTGCGCGCCGGTCGATGATCGGCGCCTTGCTGGTGATCTGCGCCGGCATTGCTTTGCGCCTGCTGGCGTCGAGCGGGTGGCGCATGGTCGCCACGGCCGCGCTCATCGGTCTGGGGGTGGCGATCGTCCAGGCCGTTTTTCCAGGGATCGTGAAACGTGAATTCCCGCGTCAGGTGGGGCCCATGATGGGCTTGTATTCCGCCACGCTGATGGGCGGTGGCGCCTTGGGTGCCGTGGTGTCGCCGATGATCGCTCAAGTGACCGGCAACTGGGCGATGGGGCTGGCGTGCTTTGCGCTGCCCGCTCTGGCGGCCGTCATCCTCGCGGGCGTCTTTCTGCCGGATGATGCCGGCGCGCGCCCGAAGGGCGGCATCACGCGCATCCTGTTGTCGAGGCCCCGGACCTGGCTGCTGATGAGCTGCTTCGGTCTCCTGAATGGTGGCTATGCCTCAGTCGTGGCCTGGCTGGCGCCTGCTTATCAGGAGCATGGTTGGGACGCCGCCGCCAGCGGGAGCCTGCTGGCCATCCTGTCCATCAGCCAGGCCGTGACGGCCCTGACGCTGCCCATCCTCGCCGGAAAACCGCCCGACCGACGGCTGTGGCTGTGGCTGACGCTGGCCCTGCAGGCAGTCGGCTTTGTGGGCCTGGCATTCATGCCCACCCTGTCGCCCTTCGCGCTGGTGGTCATTCTGGGCGCCGGCCTGGGGGGGTGTTTTGCCTTGATCATGATCGTGGCCCTGGAGCACCTGCCCGATCCGGCGCAGGCGGGGGCGCTGTCAGCACTGATGCAGGGCGGCGGTTTTATCCTGGCCGCCGTTCCGGCGTGGCTCGTCGCCGCGCTGCATGACGCCACGGGCGGCTATGCCGCCGGGTGGCTTTGGCATCTGGCCTGCGTCACGATCGTCGCTGGTCTGGTGTTCCGGTTTTCGCCTGCGGGTTACGCCCGGGTGATGCCATCGGTCGCGGGCCCTGGCCCGTTGTACGCTTGAATCGATCCCAGTCGAAGGAAGGGCCGGGATCTGTTTTCCGCCCGGGCGCAATATGCTCGTGCCCCTGTACCGCGCGAATTGGATGCCGTGCGCGGATCGCCATCGCCAGCGCGTCCAACTGCTCGTACTGCGCGTCCGTATACGCCAACGTATCTGTTCCCTCCAACTCAATGCCGACGGAAAAGTCGTTGCAGCGTTCGCGGCCTTCGAAACTCGATACGCCCGCGTGCCAGGCCCGCAGCATCGTTGGCACGAATTGGATGATGGTCCCGTCGCGTCGGATGAGGAAGTGGGCGGAAACCCGCAAGTCGCGGATGTTCTCGAACCATGGGTGGGCCGTGAAATCCAGGCGGTTCTGAAAGAAATCGATGACAGCGTCGCCCCCGAACACCCCAGGCGGCAGGCTGATGTTGTGGATCACCAGCAGATAGGGGTCCTCGTCGCCAGGGCGTGCGTCGTGGTTGGGGGATGGGCGGCGCAGGATGCCGGCCGCGGGGGCGAGCCAACCGGAGTCCTCGATATTCAGCCCTGCTCTGGTACCCGTGGCCCCGGCATGTCGGCCCGGCAAGCTCATTTTTTCAAGCCCAGGCGCGCATGCTCGGCACTGCACCAGGTCTTGCCCTGGCTCATGAACGCCTCGGAGCGCGGCAGGTAGATCTGGCAGTGCTCGCAGCGCACCATGGAGTGGGCGTCGCGGGCGCCGGCGCCGCCGCTGGGGCGCGGTGGTGGTGCCACGCGTTCGCGCGCATTGCGGTGCGCGATCAGGCGCGCCGCCAGCATGACGCCAAGGATGATGATGGCCCAGAGCAGGAACTTAGCCAAGTGTGCCTCGCTGGAGGATGACGTCGAGCACGAAGCGGCTGCCGGTGTAGGACAGCAGCAGGAAAGCGAACCCGGCCAAGGTCCAGCGCAGCGCCGTGCGCCCCCGCCAGCCCTTGAGGTGGCGTCCGGCCAGCAGGACACCGAAGGTCAACCAGGACAGCAGGGTGAACACGGTCTTGTGGTCCATCGGCAGCGCGCGCCCGTCCAGGCGCAGCGACACCTCGATGCCGGTGATTACCGTGAGCGTCAGCACCGCGAAGCCGATCCAGATCAGCCGGAACAGGAGTTGCTCGAGCACCAGCAGCGGCGGCATGGATTCCAGGGCGCGGGTGAGGATGTCGCGCCGCTCCGCCGCCTCGATCGGGCGGTGCAACTGGCGGTCGAGCGCGGTCATCAGCATGGCATGCAGGGCGGCCACGGTGATCAGGCCGTAAGCCGTCATGGCGATCAGCAAGTGCGTGCGCAGCCACTCATTATTGGCGTGCGGCACCAGGTGACCCTGCGGAAAGGCCGCGGCCAGCAGGCAGGCGAGGGCGGCGGCGGGCAGGAGCAGCAACAGGATGCTGTCGATGCGCAGCAGGAAATTCTCGATCCAGAAGACGATCATGCCCAGCCAGACGGCGGTGGACAGGGCCAGCGCCCAGCCCAGATGCAGGCCTTGAGGTACGATGGTGGCCAGGGCAAGGCCCATGCCGTGCAGCACGATGGCGCCCAGCACGCACAGGCGGCCAATCGCCTGGCTCGGCTGGCCGCAGCGGCCGCGCGCGAGCGGCTGCCAGCGGGCGACCGCCAGCACGCTGTAGGCCAGCGCGGCGAGCAAGTGAAATACAATGCTTGCAGACATAATCCCCTTGGGAGTCCGGCGAGCGGCGCGCGCTCCAAAAGCGTCTATTTTATGCGTTGCCCGGCCGATCAACCAGTTTCAGCGAATCCACATCATGCTTGACAACCTCACCAATCGCCTGTCCCGCATCGTCAAGACCATGCGCGGCGAAGCGCGCCTGACCGAGGCCAATACCCAGGAGATGCTGCGCGAGGTGCGCATGGCCCTGCTCGAGGCCGACGTCTCGCTGCCCGTCGTGCGCGATTTCGTGGCCCGGGTCAAGGAACGCGCCCTGGGCCAGGAGGTCGCCGGCAGCCTCAACCCGGGCCAGGCCCTGGTCGGCCTGGTGCACAAGGAACTGACGGCCCTGATGGGCGGCGACCTGGGCGCCGAGGCAGGCGAACTGTCCCTCGCCGCACAGCCGCCCGCCGTCATCCTGATGGCCGGCCTGCAGGGCGCCGGCAAGACCACCACCAGCGGCAAGCTCGCCAAGTGGCTCGCCGCGGGCGAGCATATCCAGCACGGCCGCAAGACCGGCCGCAAAAAGGTTCTGCTGGTCAGTGCCGACGTCTACCGCCCCGCGGCGATCGATCAGTTGCGCACGGTGGCTGCCCAGGTCGGCGTGGATTTCCTGTCCACTGATCCCTCTCAGAAACCCGAGGACATCGCCCGCCTGGCGCTCGACCACGCGCGCCGGCATCACTACGATGTGCTGCTGGTCGATACCGCTGGCCGCCTGGGGATCGATGAGGCCATGATGGCCGAGATCCGTGCGCTGCACGCGCTGCTCGATCCGGTCGAGACCTTGTTCGTCGTCGATGCCATGCAGGGCCAGGATGCGGTGAACGTCGCCCGTGCGTTCTCAGAGGCGCTGCCTTTGACCGGCGTGGTTCTGACCAAGCTCGACGGCGACGCCCGTGGCGGCGCGGCCCTGTCGGTGCGGCACATTACCGGCAAACCGCTGAAATTCGTTGGGATTTCTGAAAAACTCGATGGTCTCGAGCCCTTCCATCCCGAGCGTATGGCGCAGCGCATCCTCGGCATGGGGGACATCGTGTCCCTGGTCGAGCAGGCGCAGCGGAACATCGATGCCGCCGAGGCACAAAAGCTCGCCGCGAAGCTCAAGTCCGGCGACCGCTTTGATCTGAATGATTTTCGCGATCAGTTGCAGCAGGTGAAAAAGCTCGGCGACATGGGTTCGCTGCTGGAAAAACTGCCGGCACAATTCGCTCAGGCCGCCTCGCAAATCCAGGGCGGCCAGGCTGACAAGCAGCTCGGCCGCACCGAGGGCATCCTCAATTCCATGACGCCCCTCGAGCGTGCCAAGCCCGAGCTGATCAAGGCCTCGCGCAAGCGCCGCATCGCCACCGGCGCGGGCGTGCCCGTGCAAGAGGTCAACCGCCTGCTCAAGCAGTTCGAGCAGATGCAGGGCATGATGAAGCAGATGAAAAAAGGCGGCATGGCCAAGATGATGCGGGCCATGGGTGGCATCAAGGGCCTGGGGGGCAGGGGCGGCGGTTTCGGCGGGTTTCGCTAGCGACGACTCGGATTCGACAGGCACGGGGCGTCTCGGGGTTGGGGCATCTCTCCACCTCACGGCCTGCAGGCCGCTCGGATTCGACAGGCACGGGGCGTCTCGGGGTGGGGCATCTCTCCACCTCACGGCCTGCAGGCCGCTCGGATTCGACAGGCACAAGACAGTCCGCAGGGGACTGTCTTGTGTCCTGTCTCATCCCCCTCCCACGGCGATGACGATTTCGATCCGATCGCCTTCGGCCAGCGCCGCCTCGGCGTGCTGGCTTTTCGGCACGATGTCGCCGTTGCGCTCGACGGCGATGCGCTTGTTCTGGTAGCCCAGGTGCGCGACCAGGTCGTGTACGGTGCGGACCGCGTCCAGCCGGGTGTGTTCCCCGTTCAATACGATGTTCATACTCATGGAATGATGGTAACAGGCCTCGGGACCGAATTCGGGCGGTGCCGCGCTAGTCGCGCGCATAATGGTCGGTGGCGGCTAGCAGCCGTGCGAGGATGCCGGGTTCGTCGAAGGCGTGGCCGGCATCGGGCACCAAGTGGAAGTCTGCCCGCGGCCAGGCTTTGTGCAGCGCCCAGGCCGAACGGGCCGGCGTGCAGACGTCGTAGCGGCCTTGGACAATCACCCCCGGAATGTCCGCGAGCCGGTGCGCGTCGCGCAGCAACTGGCCCTCGTCCATAAAGCCGGCGTGGACGAAATAATGGTTTTCGATGCGCGCAAACGCCAGCGCCGCCGCATCCTCAGTGTGCGCCTGCTGGTGGGCCGGATCGGGCAGCAGCGTGATGGTGTTGCTCTCCCATTGCGTCCAGGCGTGGGCGGCCTCCAACTGCGTCTGGGGGTCCTCGCCAGTCAGCCGCAGGCGATAGGCGGCCATCATATCGCCGCGCTCGGCTTCGGGAATCGGCGCCTGGTACTTTTCCCACAGGTCGGGAAAAAGCCATGAGGCGCCCTCTTGATAGAACCACAGCAGCTCTGCACGGCGCAGCAGAAAAATTCCACGCACGATCAGGGCGCGCACCCGGTCGGGGTGCGCCTCGGCATACGCCAGCGCCAGGGTCGAGCCCCAGGAGCCGCCAAAGACCACCATCTGCTCCGCACCCAGCACCTCGGAGCGCAGCCGCTCGATGTCTGCGACCAGGTCCCAGGTCGTGTTGTGGTCGATACAGGCCGAGGGCGTCGAGCGCCCGCAACCGCGCTGGTCGAACAGCAGGATCTTGTAGCGCTCGGGATCGAACAGACGGCGGTGAGCCGGCGAGCAGCCGGCGCCGGGCCCGCCGTGCAGGAACACGACCGGCCGGCCGGCCGGATTGCCGCACAATTCCCAATAGACCTGATGGCCATGGCCGGCATCCAGTCGGCCATGGGCGTAGGGTTCGATCGCGGGATACATCAGGTCTCCTTGTTGCTGCGGTTTGGGGGCGCCGCGTCCTCGCGGCGGGTGAAGACCAGATCCCAGACGCCATGGCCCAAGCGCAGGCCGCGGCTCTCGAACTTGGTCAGCGGCCGGTAGTCCGGGCGCGGCGCGAAGTCCGCGCAGGTGTTTTTCAGCGCCCCCTCGGCTGATAACACTTCGAGCATCTGATGCGCGTAATGTTCCCAATCGGTGGCGCAATGGATGTAGGCGCCAGGCGCCAGGCGCTCGGCCAGCAGCGCCACAAAGGGCGGCTGGATCAGGCGGCGCTTGTGGTGGCGCTTTTTCGGCCATGGATCGGGGAAATAAATGTGGACCCCGGCCAGCGAGCCCGGCGCAATCATATCGCGCAGGACCTCGACGGCGTCGTGCTGGATGATGCGGATGTTGCCTAACCCGTTTTCCTCGATGCGCTTGAGCAGCGCGCCCACGCCGGCATTGAACACCTCGACGCCCAGGAAGTTTTCATCAGGCCGGGCCTGGGCGATCTGCTGCGTGGTCTCGCCCATGCCGAAGCCGATCTCGAGGATGACCGGCGCCTCGCGGCCAAAGGCCCGGGCCGGGTCCAAAAGCGTGTGCTGGTAAGGAATGGACCAGCGCGGCAGCCACTGGGCAATGGCCTGCTCCTGGCTGGGAGTGATGTGGGCGCGGCGGTGGACGAAGCTGCGGATGTGGCCGCTGCCCGACGGATTCGTCGCGGTCACGATGGGCGGGGGGGATTTGGACAGGTTCAAAATACTGGTAAAATAGCGGGCTGCAGGGGTTTGGGATGAGCCTGTCATTCTACAGTAAATCCTTGCGAATCAATCGATTGCAAGTCGATGCGGGTGTAGTTCAATGGTAGAACGGCGGCTTCCCAAGCCTCAAGCGTGGGTTCGATTCCCATCACCCGCTCCACGTCAACTCGGTTAACCACACCACTCCAACCGCACTGGGCCAAGACTCGCATGCGGTAATTCTCAAAATTCCTGAAGCCATACGCCCTGCGCGAGAGCATCCCCATCTTCGTGTGGAACTCTTCGGTGGTCCCATTGGATTTGGAGAAACGCCACATACGCACGATGAATCGTCCCGGGAATGAACTGACCCCCAAGAGTTGGATGGTTAAAGTAAAACCGCCTCAGCAGCGGGTGCTGCAAGTGTGGATTTGCCCCCGTATTACCGGACACGGAATCACCCTTAGGCTGATAAATCCTGGTGACGCCTGAACTCCCTGGGGGACCGGTATTTCAGCGCACTATGGGGGTGCCGCTCGTTGTAATGCTCAAAGGCAATCGCCAGATTCTGCAGCGCCGTGGGCACGTCGGGCTTGGGCAT